>NZ_AULI01000002.1 GCF_000425205.1 Pontibacillus halophilus JSM 076056 = DSM 19796
AGAGTGGTTTGATTGGGCGAAAGAGGTAGGGGTTCATCAACCTTCACAGGTTAAAGAAGCGTTGCATGCCTTTTATGAGAAAGTGAATCAAGCTGGGCTTTCGGAGTTTATTCAGGGGATAAAAACGTTGAAGAACTGGCAACCAGAGATTTTGAACAGCTTTGCGTTCAACTATAGCAACGGATTCGTAGAAGGGTTGAACAATCAAACGAAGGTTATTAAGCGAGATGCGTTCGGATTCCGAAGGTATGACCGTTTCCGATTGAAGATTCTTCTGCATCATCAATACAAACATACTAAAGACTTTCAAGTTGGTTAAGGGGCAGGAGCTTGCCTCCTACCCCAACAATTGACTTAGAACCATTTATGAAGGGAGCCTTGCCATGAAGAAGTTTGCTGGAATAGCTGTACTACTAGTATTAATCTCAATTGTTATTTATGAATACGTGATTCCGAAACAACCTGATGAATTTCAATCAAGCAGCAGTGAAGGGGATTCGGGTTCAGCTATGGTGGCTGGAGGGAGTGATTTACTTCTATCACCTGGAGACGAGTTACCTGATATGGAGCTTAAAACGTTAGACGGAGAGACGATTCTTCTTTCAGAATTTGAAGGGAAGCCATTATTGCTAAATTTTTGGGCTTCTTGGTGTGGGCCTTGTAAGGAAGAAATGCCTGATTTAGAGAAGTTTCATAATGACTATCATCAAGACATGCAGGTTATTGCCATTAATGCAGGAGAAACCCCTGACAAAGCTAAAGCGTACATAGAAGAATACGGATATACGTTCACGGTCATCGTGGATGAGAAAATGGAGTTATACTCAGCTCTAGGAGGGCAAGTGTTTCCTACTACTTATTTTGTGAAAGGGAACGGAGAGTTAGCGGTTGAAAAGCGTCTTGGTGCAATGGATTACGCCTATATGGAAGAGAAGTTGAAAGAATTACAATAATGATGAGAGTAAGGTATATTTTCTGAATATTGCGGGTATGTTAGAAGTAAATCGAATAAAGGAGCGACACCAATGGCCCGCAAGCGTAAACCAACCTTCGAAGAATTGATTAATATGAACCGTAAAGAAATGAGTAAAGACCAAGAGTTGTTAGATAAAATTGATCAAAAAATAGAAAAAAGAATGAATGATTCACTAACCAGACCGTCCGTGTGACGATCTGGTTTTTTTGCATAGGGTGGCGCTCTATAGTGAACAATACGAGGGAACCTATTTTACTGAAGGGGTGAATACGATGGGTAACCCAAAAAAGGATTCTAAACATTTTGTTCCAAGCCATCCAGGTACGCAATCTAGAGCTGCAGGCAGCAATAAAGGAAAGCAAATGCAAATGCAGAACCCCCAAAAACCAGATGTTATTCAAACTAAAGGCAAGAAATAGGAGGGTCCTACATGGCTAAAGAAAAACACGTACATGCAAATCCAGATGATCGAAGTGACAACGTAGAGAAGCTACAGAGTATGGTTCAAGATACAATTGAAAATATAGAACGTTCTCATGATGCGCTTAAGTTTGCAACAGCAGAGGAAAGAGAGCAGATTGAAGCGAAAAATCATCGTCGAGAAGAATCTATTCAAGCGTTCCGAAATGAGATTCGAGACGAATTCCATCAACAAGAAGATCAATAACAACAAACCTTGCTCCTTTTTGGAGTGAGGTTTTTTTAATGATGAAGAAGAGTCTTCTGGAAGTGGTTAAAGGATTCCTATAGCCTAGTGGTTTCTTCAGAACATCACGACGTTCTTTCGTGTCTATAGCACTTGATTATACGACTAGATGAGAAGCCAATTCTAGATGTTCATACCAATTTAGTTCTACCAGTTTTACGAACAGAATCATCAACTTTCTTTTCCTGCTATGATACAATATGGGAATGGACCTAGATAGAAGAAGGATGATGATATGACTAGAGAGAACACCCCACTACAACACGTTAAAGAATGGAAAGATATTCATACACCGATCCCTCTAACTGAGACAGAAGCCCTTCGCTATGTAGATATGTACGAACAGGGAGACCGGTCATTCTCTTTAGAGGAAGTTGCGTCGCTGTATGCGATGATTACGTATCACCGACTGCTACGATCTCATATCGTGGATGATGATGTTGCGAAACAATTTCTTATGAAAGCGAAAGAGAACGTTACAGACTTTCCGGTTGTGAGACAGCTGGATGAGTGGTTTGAAATTACTACGTTTCAAAACGTACTTCGAAACATTCGCTTTACAGATCTTATTTTGCACGAGGCGGATCATCTCTCAACAAAACGAAAGAAAATGCAGCTCATTGAAGAGCGTTTAGAAACATTAGAAGAAGAATGGACAGAAGCCACACCTTATCGGTCTCGTGCACAGTCGGAATCGTTTCTTGAAGCGAAACAACATGCTCGAGAGACGATTGACGAAGCGCTGGCTATGATTGAACCTTATCAGGCAGATGAAATGAACGGCATCAATCATATTGCTACGTCAGACATGAATGCGAAATTGAGGGAACTTGAAGGCCTTGTTGTATCCTTTAACAACTTATTGCCAGCAGAGTTACGTCAAGATGAAGCCAATGACGCTCTCGACGAGTTAAATCGTATGATTGGTCTCGATGAAATTAAACAATATATCCATCGGTATTACCACTATTTGAAATATCAACAAACAAGAAAACAGCTTGGCTTTCAGATGATGGATGAACAGGGCTTGCACATGATTATTACTGGTAACCCAGGTACTGGTAAAACGACCATTGCAAGATTGTTGGCGTCTATCTATCATGAACTTGGTTTACTTGACACGAAAGAAGTTGTCGAAGTGAATCGATCCCATTTAGTTGGCTCTTATGTAGGACAAAGTGAAGAAAATACAATGAACTACATTCGCCAAGCACAAGGCGGTGTGTTGTTTATTGATGAAGCGTATAGCTTGAAGCGAGAAGGTCAGTCTGGTAATGATTACGGTCAGGCAGTAATTGATACAATCGTCTCAGCGATGACGTCTAAAGAGTATGGTGGCAAATTCGCTGTCATCTTAGCTGGATATCCAGAAGAAATGCGTCAATTCTTATTTGGAAATCCAGGTTTAAGAAGTCGCTTCCCGGAACAAAATCATATTGAATTGCCGGATTATGGGATGAACGAACTTGTGGAAATTGCTGAACAGGTGGCCCTTATGAACGATTATTTCTTTACGGGTAAAGCGTTGAATGAGTTTAGAGATGCTATTGAGCAAATGCGCGTTGATGATACATTTGGAAACGCGCGGACAGTAAAGAATTTAATCATGCAAACGATTTTCCGAAAAGGTGCTAAGAAAGAAGAGAAAGAACGTTCCATGAACTGGCTAGATTATATGAGGATTGGGTACAGTGATGTGAACAATCTCCATGCGGATGATACAGAACACGCTTCTCCTACAGAGCGCCTAAATGAGCTCGTTGGATTAACAGGCGTAAAGGAAGAAGTTCGTAAGCTCTCATCCTTTGTACACATGCAGCAGGTTCGAAAGCAACAGTCACTTCCAACAGTTCCGATACAACTGCACTCTGTCTTTTCAGGGAACCCTGGGACCGGGAAGACAACCGTCGCTCATATTTACGCGTCTATCTTGAAAGAGAATGGACTACTAAAGCGTGGACACGTCGTAGTTGCTTCACGTAGCGACCTCGTAGCGGGATATGTGGGTCAGACAGCTCCGAAGACGAAGAAGAAAATACGGGAAGCATTAGGTGGCGTTCTCTTTATTGATGAAGCGTATGCGTTGAACCGTAGTGGATCGAACGATTTCGGTAAAGAGGCGATTGACACGTTAGTGGATGAGATGACGAAACATAACGAAAATCTCGTCGTCATTCTTGCCGGATATGAGAATGAAATGCGAGCACTTATAAGAAGCAATCCAGGATTAGCTTCAAGGTTTAAGAAATTCTTCCACTTCGAAGATTACAGCAGTGATGAACTGTTGCAAATGGTTCATGTTCATGCAGAAGAGTACGGATTCAAACTTCAAGAAGAAGCAGTGAGTGCACTTCAACAATCATTCCAAGAACAAGAGGTGGAAGGAAATGGCAGGTTTATTAAGAATTTACTCGATGAAGCCATCCAATACCAAGCGTTAAGAATGATGAATGACGAAGATACTACCCTCGACCTTACGTTATCCCAAGATGATTTTGAGAAGGCGTGGAACACGGTGAAAGGAAGAGAGCAATGAGAGTCAATGAAACAAATGTAAAGGTCCGATACCAAGAAACGGATCAAATGGGAGTTGTGTATCATGCCAATTACCTCGTTTGGTTTGAAATTGGACGAACTTCATTAATCGAAGACTTAGGATTCAACTATGCGGATATGGAGGAGAGCGGCATTGTTTCCCCAGTCGTAGATGTGAACATTCACTACAAGAAGCCTGTTCGATACGGGCAACGTGCAACTGTGAAAACGTGGGTTCAATCCTATGATGGCATTCGTGTCACGTATGCCTATGAGATTCTTACGCCAGAAGGTGAGATTGCCGTTACAGGTGAATCGAAACACGTATGTGTTAAGAAAGATTCATTTAAACCTGTATCCTTACGTAGAACCTTTCCTGATTGGCATGAAGCGTACTTGACTGCATTAGGGGATGCGTAGTTGTGGCCTTTGGAATTTCTAGAGAAGAACTGAACGACTGGAGAAAGCGAGTGGAGGCTGGGGAAATTGCGTTCCTTACCCATTACTGGATTGATGAGCGATTTCCAAATCAAGACACTGTCACAAAAGTTGGATGTTGTGACTTGGACAAATTGATTCAATGGGGAAATCAATATGGATTAAACCCAGAATGGATTCATCTTGACCCACGCTATCCACATTACGACTTACTTGGAAATACACAAGTGACCATATTAAAGGCAGAAGGCTATGAGGAACAGCTGAAACGATTTAATCGATTGTAAGGGCGCATATTTGCGCCCTTTTTTTTGTATCAATACCAGTACATGTCTGTGCTCAAGAGGCATTACTTATCCTGCTTCTGCCCATACTATAACTGGCTAGAAAGCCTAGAGATATGGGAGGAATGTGAAGATGAATCCAATTGTTAAATATAGTCTGACAGCAGTATTGTCATTAAGCATGTTAGCAGCGTGTACGAATGAAGAAGGTATGGACCGTAATCGAAATACGATGGACAATAACGTGAACGAAGTAGGTTATGGTGGTAACAATAACGGTCAGAATATTGACCTACCTGGAAACATGGAAGATTATAACGTACGTACAGAAATGCGTCGTTACGAAATTCCGATGGATGAGTTCGGTCAATCTGGACAATTCGATCGAAACGGTCAAACTCGTCAAGAACAGCCTAACCGAAATCAAAACGAGCAACAATATAACCAAGCCCCATCAAATAATCAAAAGGGGAATGGAAACGCGCAACAAGATAGCGGAAAGACAGAGCAACAGCAAGATGAGGAAGATTCTAAAAACCAAGCATCTGTTAAAGACCAAGTCATTAAATTAACCAATGAAGAGCGTAAGAAGAATGGATTATCTGCGTTGAAGGAAGACACAGAGTTACAAAAGGTTGCACAAAAGAAATCAGAAGATATGGTAAACAATGATTACTTCTCCCACACTTCTCCAACGTACGGAAGCCCATTTGAAATGATGGATCAGTTTGGTATTGATTACCGTACAGCTGCAGAAAACATTGCTGCTGGTCAACAGACTGCAGAAGAGGTTGTACGAGGGTGGATGAACAGCGAAGGACACCGCAAAAACATTTTAAATTCTAAAGTTACTCACATTGGAATTGGAGTCGAGAAAGACGCTCAGGATGGAAAGTTCTGGACGCAGATGTTTATTCAGAAGTAATAAAGAAGAACCATTCTTGCCTCAATCGGCTCGAATGGTTCTTTAATTTATCTAAAATATACTTAGTAGCAACTCCGAACATTAAATGTAAAAAAAAGTGATAAAAAACCTACAAAATAAAGGACATAGATGCAAATAAAAAGAACCCTTATAAGGGCTCTTTTTCATTCATTATGCAGTTTCATTATAGTCGAATGACGGTTCATCTAAGGAAGCGTCGTATTTTACAGTTAAGTCATGACCGTCGAAGTACCAACTGTCTTCCTCTTCGATATAGAACGTAATCTCTTCTTTAGATGTTTGAGTTAATGGCTCTTTAGGTTGTTCAGGTTTTACTGCTAGGGAGAAGCCGGGTTGTAAGCCGCCTACACCACCATAGCGTACGAACAATCGAAGGGATTGATTAGCTTGTAATTCCAACTCTTCTTTGTACCATTGTGCTGCTTCTTGTGAAATTTCTAACTTCATATGAAACCCCTTCCTACTTAAGACGTATCCTTATCATAGTATATGAATAGCATACCATCAACTTAAAAGGTGCCTGCATGGCACAATTAAGGAGGTTCACATGTTAACAGTAAGCGAATTGAAGAAAGAATACCGCAATCATGTAGCAGTAGATGGGATCAACTTCACGATAAAGGAGGGTGAGATCTTTGGGTTATTAGGTCCGAATGGTGCAGGTAAGTCGACTACCATTTCGATGCTTTCGTCTCTCTTAAAGCCTTCATCTGGAACGATTCTATTCCGGAATGTGCCCATTGGGGATAAGAAAGGAGCGTTACATAAAGAGCTTGGGTATGTACCTCAAGATTTAGCTTTATATCCAGAGTTTACAGCTGTTGAGAATCTAATGTTCTTCGGTAAACTTTATAAAATACCGAAGCGACAACTGGCAACACGTGTGTACGAAGTTCTCGAAATTGTCGGATTAACGAATAAAGCGAAGGACAAAGTTTCTACATTCTCTGGCGGTATGAAACGTCGGTTAAACATTGCGTGCGGACTGATTCATAAACCCTCTCTCTTATTTATGGATGAACCAACTGTCGGAATTGATCCTCAATCTAGAAATTACATCCTACAAATGATTAAACAATTAAATAATAAAGGGCTTACGATTCTCTATACAAGTCACTACATGGAAGAGGTGGATTTCCTGTGTGACCGGATTGCCATTTTAGACAAAGGTCGAATTATAGAGGATGGGACAAAGGATGAATTGATGCGTGTACTTCAAACAGAGGAAGTACTTGTCATGACGCTTGCGCAAATTGATGAGGGTTACATCGAAGCGATTTCACAATTAGATTCTGTTCAATCCGTTCAAGTTCAGGGAACTCAAGTATTTGTTACTTTGATGGATAAAGCTACTGCATTGAAAGAACTCTTTCACACAGCTGAACAATGGAATGTTGAAGTAAAGGGGATTGAAGTTTCGAAGCCTACTTTAGAGGATGTATTCCTACACTTAACAGGCCGAACGTTAAGGGATTAGGGGTGAAACGATGCTAACTCACATTCTTAAAGACCTTCGTACGTATATCAAAGATAAAAAGGCACTCCTAATAACGTTGCTCATGCCGACCATCCTAATGGTAATCCTCGGTATGTCCGTAGGGAAACTGTTTATGGGGAATAGCAACAAGATTGAACCATTTACAATTGCGCTGGTCAATGATTCAGAATCTGCAACCCTTGATGAACAATGGATATCATTTGTTCCTGAAGAAAATAGAGAGAATCTACAACAGCTGACAGATACGGATTTCGTTCAATTATTCCAGGATGAAGTGTTAGAAAACCCTGAAATCCAATCAATCATTTCCTATGAGAAGGTGACTATGGATGAGGCAGAACAACGATTAAGAGATGGAGACGTAGCTGCAATCATATTCTTCTCAACACAGTTTCAACAGGACTATGTAGACCGCCTTCTTGGCTTTACTCAAAAGGATGAACCTCTCCAAGTAGAAGTGGTGACAGGTGATAACGAAATTGAAGCGAGTGTCACTACGTCAATTCTCGAATCTTTCACAAATGAACTGTCTAAACGACTAGATGCGAGAAGAATGGTGGAGGAATTAGCAACAGATGAAATCAATACAATGGAAGCGATGGGACCCATACTTAGTGGCATACAATCAGAAGAGCAAAAGCGCAGTGAAATAGTGAAAGAGACGATAGAAGGCAGAACGTCTATAACAGGAATTCAATACTATACGATCGGCATGGCAGCCATGTTTATGCTTTATACAACAACCTTTGCATCCACGTACGTAAGAGATGAACTCCGTAATCAAACGATGAATCGCATCTTAATCGCAGGTACATCAATATGGAAAATTCTATTCTCTAGGTATTGCTCTACTGTACTAATCATCTTTTTCCAAATCACGATACTCTTCACGATTAGTAGGTGGGTGTTTGGGATGAGTTGGACGAATCCAGGATTGCTGTTAGGGATTACGTTACTTACAGCATTATCAACGAGTGTTCTTGCCGTCATTTTCTCCATACTAACCTTTCAATCTCCCGAGAAACGGAACACTATCTTTTTCGAGAGTGTGTTCATTCCATTCCTTGCTATGATTGGCGGTAGCTTTATTTCAAGAGAACTATTGCCGGGATCCATTCGTGAATTCGGATCATGGATTCTAAATGGAGCAGCTTTAGATGGGATGGTTAAAGTCATGCAAGGATATGGATTGTCAGAGCTCATGCTGCCTATAATGGCGCTTCTACTCAATGGCTTTGTCTTAGTATTGGTTGCGTATATCCTGATCCGTGTAAAAGGAGTGAAGCCATTATGAGCGCCATCTTATGGGCTAGATTTAAAGGGTTACGTAACCAGAAAATGAGCCTCCTTGCCATGTTCATACTCCCTATTGTATTCACATTCTTCTTTAGTCTCGGGAATCTAGGGGGTGAGCCCGTTCTGCCTGTTGTGGTAGAAGAGGAGGATAAGCTTAGTGAACAACTGGTTCTCGCGTTAACAGCATCAGAAGAACGGAATGTAGAACGTATAGAGCGCTCGGAATTAGAGGAAGGGCTGCTGTCAAATCGATATGAAGCGGGCTGGGTCATCACAACGGATACCGTCGATGCCATTAAGAACAGTGAGCGGACCATTCCAATCTCGATGCTAAGAATGAAAGATACTGGTACGCTTACATCGCTTGAAAATGAATTGAGAACGGTTGCCTTAGATGTAGCCAACTATTATCAGCTGACACAAACCATCGAACAGGAATTCGAAGGAGTTGCCGTAACCGCTTCTCTCAATCAGGAGTATGTAAATGAAAAAAGCATTACCGTTGAAACGAGAGCTCTAGAGAATGAAGGAGGGTTTACATACGATCAAACGTTTCAAGCCTTGGTCGGATTCACACTCTTCTTCACGATGTACACGATTGTATTTACATTAGGAGAGTTGTTAGAAGATGAAACGAAGTTGATTCTACAACGAGTAAGAATTTCTCCTGTATCAACATTGTCGATCTATGGAGCGAATTTTGTTTACAGCTTTTTAGTTGGGTTTATTCAGCTGTTCCTCCTTGTCCTTACTGGTCGGTACCTCTTCAACATCGATTGGGGTCCTTCTTTCTGGGGCGTTCTACTTGTGATGGCAGTTTATACAGTTGCGGTCATGGGGATTGGGATGGTGTTATGTGCCATATCTAAGACGATGCAACAACTTAGTGCGTTTACGCCTGTAGTGGCTGTAAGTACTGCTATGTTAGGGGGAGCTTATTGGCCTATCGAGATCATTCAGAACGAATGGTTAATTCGCCTAGCAACGATAACGCCAATTTATCATGCGATGGATGCTTTAAAAGAAATAGTGCTACAAGGGAACTCTGTTCTAGAAATATGGCCACAGCTTTTTGTATTGATGCTCACCAGTCTATTTCTGTTTATCATCGGAATTACGTTGTTCTCGAAGTTTAAAATAGCGCGAACTTGAAGGGCCAAGGAAAATGTAGCTTCTATAACAAACACTCAACAAAAAACTTCCACACTTGTGGAAGTTTTTTGTTATGGATAGCCGCACATTGTATCATGGTTTCTTTCATTTACTCTTTTACAAATTTGTGGGCAGGTAACACAATCGTTGAAGATTCGCCTATTTATAGGACCAACCGTTTTCGGAGTTGCTCTAAGCTGTCCGTAGAAACGACCCTAAGACGGAGATGGCTCCAAAAACAGCGAACGTCAGAGCATAACCAATCCATTCAATCATGCTGCCTGCAAGGATAGACCCGATAACTTGGCCTAAGGAAAGCATAATGAAAGGAACACCTATACCTAAAGAAGCATTCTTCTCGAATACTCGAATTCCCCAGATAATCAGTAAGCCACAAATAAACAAGTTAGAGGTACCAAATAACGCAGCTGCTCCTAATGCCATAGGGATGCTGTCAGATGCCCAGGCAAGCAGAAACGAAGCGCCTCCCATCATTACAGCAAATAGGGTATAACTAGATTGAAGTCCAATTCGTTCTATAACGGTGCCACCTAAACCACTGGTTATGCCGAAGAGTCCGATTGTTACCCAGAACAGAGATAACACGAGCGTACTAAATTCACCACTACTTTCTATAAAGCTTCTTGAGAAAGTCCAAAAACATGCACTTGAAATCCCCATTAGAATAGCACCAGTGATCATGGATTTAGCACCTTCTAATCCTTTTGCTGACAATATCCCGAGTTGAACTTTTACGGAATCGTCGGGTTTTGGGATAGCTCGATAATTCCACCATAAAACGATTAAAGCAATAAGAGCATACAATAAGTAAGTGTATCGCCAATGGAGAGGCAGAAATATGGCGCCAACTCCTGTGGCAATGATACCTAGACTAGTACCGGAGTTGATCCACGTGTTGGCTTTTCCTTGTAAGGGTTCTTTTATCCAAAAGGCAATAGCTGATCCGTAGGGAGGAGATACGAGTCCTGTACTGCCTCCAGCCAATAGTACTCCTGCTGCGAGCATCCATTCATTCAAGGAAGCACTAATCATAAGCATTCCACTAACAGCAAAAACACCCGCTAGCATAATCATAGGCTTAGGTCCTTTATTGGTTGTCATCACGATAGAATAAATAATAGTAAAACAAAAGGCAAGGTAAAATAGAGAAGAGATGATACCAGAAACAGTATCAGACATTTGAAATGAATTGGAGATGTTAGGTAGTAGTAATCCGAAACTATACCTTGCTAATCCATAGGTGACAGCAATCATGGTTACGCCAGGAAAGACGAGTCTCGTAAAATTCATAAACGATGATACTCCTTTATTATGAGATTTAGATAGAACGTTCTTTCTATGTGATTCAAAATTTTTTAAATCCCACAAGCTGTATGATGCGTACCATGGACTCTTCTATATAAGGCAAGGATTTACGAATAGAAAAAACGGTATCCGATTGGATGCCGTTTACGTTTGGAAATGGGATTGAAGAGATTCTGTCATGGTAACTGCATGATCAGTGGCTTGTGTTGAATCTGTAATCTGCGTCATCGACGTAGCTCCTTCGATAATGAGAAGAAACTCATAAGCAAAGCTCTTATAATCTTTGATGTTGTTACGTTTAGCAAGTTCCTCGAAATACTGAAGGACTTTTGATTTATGGGTTTTGGCAATATCTACAATGTCACTATCTGTATCGTGATAAACTTCAATCGCACGCAGGAACATACATCCTTGAGGGGATACCTCTTTTAAGAATGCTCCGTGTAATTGTGCAATTCGTACAAATGGTTCGTCAGAATATGCCTCTGAGGTAGAACGAATGTATGCCCAGTACCGCTCTTCTCGGTTTTTAATCGCCTCTTCTACAAGTCTGTTCTTAGAGGAGAAGTGGTTATATAACGTCATCGTCGCAACATTTGCTTCATTAATAATTTGTTTTAAACCTACTCCATGGAATCCATATTCATAGAATAGTTGTTCAGCAACATTTAATACCTGTTTACGTTTCTCACTCAATGGTTAAGCAAACCTCCTTTAGATAGAACGTTCATTCTAGTTTCAATGTAGCATCTATAAAAGTGGAAGTCAAAGATAAGAAGAAGACTTTCTATGTTGAGATTTATTAGAATAAGCCACCTATAACAAAAAGAACTTCCCGTTAAATTGGAAGTTCTTTAATAGGAATCTCAACACTAACCTTGAACAGAGCCTTTCAAAAAAAGCGTGTCGAGAAACAAATGTTTCTCGACACGCACTAGTAACTATTAAGAAGAACGTTTCTTTTTATCCGGCACAGGATCAAATCCACCGGGGTGAAATGGGTGACACTTTAAAATCCGCTTAATAGCTAAGTAACTTCCTTTAATCGCTCCAAATCGCTGTATGGATTCATAGCCATATTGAGAGCAAGTTGGCTGGAACCGACAACTTGGAGGAGTCATAGGCGAAATCCATTTACGATAGATGTGAATGGAGCCTAGGAGTAATTTCTTCATTGGAACACCTAATTCGTTTCATCTCGTTTGTCATACGTAACTTCAGCAATGGCATCGTGTAAATGAATAGATTCTTCATTTCGGCAAGCCACATAGAATTTCGTTACGAAAGGTAATTCATAAAGGTCAGCGGCTACAAGACGTACAATATCTTCAACAAATCGAGGATTTTCGTAAGCTTGTTCTGTTACTGCCTTTTCATCCGGACGTTTAAGAACAGGATGAATCCGTGCACTCGCATTGGACTCAGCCGCTTCTAATAACTGGTGCTTCCAATCAATCTCATCCTCATTGAAATCATCTGTTAATTCAATAGACATGGTCACGTTGCCACGCTGATTGTGAGCACTATACTCACTGATTTCTTTCGAACAAGGACAAAGTGTTGTAATCTTTCCAGTTAGGGAAACTTCAACATCGAAGCCTGTCTCTTCGTGATAATTCACTTTAATGGTTGCATCAGCATGATTCATACCAGCTAGGTCAGAAAAAGGCCCTTTACGCTCGAAGAACCAAGGATACGAAACTTCAACCATGGAATCCTTTTGTTTAAGGCGACCAGCGAGCTCTTTCGTAAATCGCTTCAACGTAGTGATATCAATCGCAAATCCTTCGTTATGGTATTGGTCAAGTTGTTCAGTGAACCGACTCATATTTGTGCCTTTGCTTCCTTGTTTGATACTTGAGGCAAACTTGAATGTACCAATAGTCGTCTGGATTTCCGGTTTCATCGTGCTATTGATGCGAATAGGATGCTTGACGTTTGAAATTCCAACTGCATCTAAATCAAATAAGAAGTCTTCCCTCGCGTTTTGCAAATCCTTCATTTCAGACTTTTCAACTGGCTTGGTTCTTGGACCTGGGTCCACAGACCCGAATAGCTTATGTCTCTCTTCTTTTGAGGGTAACTGTTTTATTGTATTTAAATCTGTTTGATTCATAGCGATGATGACCCCTTTCAAACTTTCTCTTAAAACTAATCAAAAGTATACAGGATGAGTGCTCTATTGCACAATTTATAAAATTAAGGAATATGCTCTGATTAGTATATGAAGGTATGAAATATTGTAACATGTCAGTAATTGGTTTGCAGAAGAAGAGCTTTTAAAGGGCGATAAATGTGACGATTTTGTGAAGTTTGGGTGAGGGGGTTGGCATTTCATTTTTCTTTCTCTACACTACGTTAAGTTGATAACATCATGGGAAAGAGGGATGATCCTTGAAAGGGACCGCTTTATTTACAACGTTTGATTCTCAACTTGTAGCCATTGAGGAGATGGAAAGAAACCAATTTGACCAACTTCAACAACAAGGTTCTTATACGAGAACAATCTTATATAAAGGTGAATCGAAAGAACAGACGTTACGTCCAGTTCAGTTTGTTGACGACTTAAATTGGGCATACGGGTATTAGAAAAGGTGGAGTCCGAGGACTCCACCTTTTTTACATCCATTTAATTTTTGGTTCAGTTCCATCAATGATTCGTTTAATGTTGGAACGGTGTCGGTAAATGACAAATGCGGTCAAAATACTTGTTACGATAATTAAGCCTACATGTTGGATAAAGATCGACACTCCAATCGTAACGATCCCGGTAACCATTGAGCTTAGCGATACATACTTAGACAAATACAATACGAGGAAGAAGGTTGCTAACATGATTAAGAACACAAGGGGAGATACAGCTAAGATCACTCCACCTGAAGTTGCAACGGCCTTTCCTCCTTTAAATTTCGCGAATAACGGATACATATGTCCGACTACCGCAAAGATTCCAATAACGAGTAAGTTAACATCTGCGTCAAAGAATGCAGGGATTCTTGCTGCTAACGTACCTTTAAGAATGTCAGAAAGAGTAACGATTAATCCTGCCTTTATACCTAATACACGAAAGGTGTTTGTTCCTCCAAGATTTCCGCTTCCATGCTCACGAATGTCAATTTTGTACCCGATTTTGCCTACCAACAATGCAAAAGGAATTGAACCAATTAAATATGCAATGATTCCAAATACTATGTATTCCATTTCATTTCTCCTTTTGGATTGTACATGCTTCATATAGTTTACCAGAAAACCGAATATTTAAGAACATGTAATCCATTCCTTTTCAAAATTTAATATGAGTCGCTAACGCTTGGCATTATCATGAATGCGGTTCTTTTGCACAGACTAGATAGGAGAGGCATATGAATTTCATCCTATTCCCATATTCGGTATGATAAATATGTTTATGAAGTGGCTCATAGGGAATAAGCCACTGATGCATTTAGAAGGGGGCATAAACTGTTGATTGAATTTAAAGATGTAAGTAAAACGTATCCAGACGGTACTCAGGCAATTAAGAACCTGAATTTAACCGTTCAAGAGGGTGAGATACTAGCGTTAATTGGCCCAAGTGGATGCGGTAAAACGACGACGATGAAGATGATCAATCGTCTAATCACTCCTACTGAGGGGAACATATACATACAGAACGAGGACATACGCGATTTAAACATACATGAACTCCGTTGGAACATAGGGTATGTACTACAGGAGATTGCGCTATTTCCACATATGACTATTGAAGAGAACATTGCAGTTGTACCAGAGATGAGAAGATGGAAACGTAGGGAAATTAAGAAACGGACAGAAGAATTAATGGAAATGGTTGGACTAGAACCAGAAACGTTCATGAGCCGTTATCCAAGTGAGCTTTCTGGGGGGCAACAGCAACGTGTAGGCGTTATTCGCGCGCTCGCAGCTGACCCAGACATCATTTTAATGGATGAGCCATTTAGTGCACTTGACCCAATTAGTCGTGAACAACTTCAATCGGATATTCGCGACCTGCAGAAGAAGATTAAGAAGACGATTGTATTTGTAACTCACGATATGGATGAAGCAATGGCGCTTGGGGACCGCGTATGTCTCATGCGTGATGGAGAAATTGTGCAGTTAAGCACACCACAACAACTCATCCTTCAGCCGAATAGTGACTTCGTGAAAAGCTTTATTGGTGAAAGAAAGTCCCCTTGGCAGACAGCCATTGATGTCATGCTCGATAAGGAAGACAATGCCATCCTTTCTAAGCAGAAAGTTGACCAAGGAGGCGTTCCTTCTGTAGGAATTTATTTCGTTAAGGATGAGAATGGTCAGTATATAGGAGCTTATGTAGACGGTTTAGCATCGGATATTACACCACTCCCAAATGATACTCACTTACGTAAAGCCACCACTATGTTTGATGAACAAGGTGTTTCTATTCTCCCCGTAGTGAAAGAGAACCAATTGCTTGGCACGCTTTCCTATAAATCCATTGTGTTTCACCTGCAGAACCAAACGAAAATGGAAAACGGGGTGATTCACCAATGAATGAATTCATAACTGTCTTTAATGACCGTCGTGGCGAACTGCTACAGGCAATTTGGGAACATTTGCAGTTATCCATTGTTGCTTTGTTGATTGCAATCTTAATTGCTGTACCGCTAGGATTGGCGCTAACTCGTATGAAGCGAATCGCTGAGCCAGTCATTGGAGTTGCTGCGGTCCTCCAAACGATTCCAAGTCTAGCCGTATTAGCGTTTTTAATTCCGCTTGTCGGTATTGGGAAACAGCCAGCAATTATTGCATTAGTCGCTTATGCGTTATTGCCAATCCTAAGAAATACGTATACCGGAATTAAAGAAGTCGACCCTTCATTGAAAGAGGCAGCCATTGGGCTTGGAATGACATCATTCAAACGTCTTGCCAAAGTAGAATTGCCCCTCGCCATGCCTGTTATTATGGCAGGAATTAGAACATCCATGGTTCTTGTTGTCGGGACCACAACGATTGCCGCTTTAATCGGAGCGGGAGGACTAGGAGAACTAATTCTATTAGGGATTGACCGTGGGAGTGAGATGAACCTTATTCTATTAGGAGCCATCCCCGCTGCACTCTTAGCCATTATTCTAGATTTTATCTTGCGTTTGTTTGAACGGACGAGTGCTAAATCAGGGTTTCGTTCCCTCTTGTCCATTCTCATTATAGCCGTTTTAGTCGTAACGATTCCTTTCATTGCTAATTTCAATCAACGTGCAGACTTAGTCGTAGGTGGAAAGATTGGAGCAGAGCCAAGGATCTTAATGAATATGTATAAGATTCTTATTGAAGATGAAACGGACTTAAATGTGAAGACAGAACCTAACTTAGGTAAGACCGATTTCGTGTTTAAAGCATTGCAAGGTGGAGACATAGATATCTACCCTGAGTTCACAGGAACAGCTGTAGTGACATTCTTGAAAGAAGAAGCGGTGAGTAATTCATCTGAAGAAGTTTATGAACAGGCACGAGAAGGAATGGCAGAGAACTTTAACATGGCCTATCTTAAGCCGATGCAGTTTAACAATACGTATGCGGTAGCAACCACTGAAGAAATCGCACAACGATACAACCTAACGACCATTGGGGATTTGAAGAGGGTAGAGAATCAATTGACAGCCGGCTTTACACTTGAGTTTACGAATAGACAAGACGGGTACGTAGGCATGCAAGAGCTGTATGATTTAAACTTAGATGTGAACACGATGGAAGCAGGTGTACGCCAGCAAGCCATTGCCAGTGGTGATGTTGAGATTATTGATGCCTATTCAACTCAAGGATACATGATTGAGTACAATCTTGTTGCTCTTGAAGACCCGGAAAATCTATTTCCGCCATACCAGGGAGCGCCGTTACTGCGTCAAGAAACTCTTGAAGAATACCCAGAGCTTGAAGAGATCTTAAATCAGCTTGCTGGTGAGATTACAGCTGAGGAAATGCAACAAATGAACTATCAAGTCGACTATGAAGATGCAAATCCATATGAAGTGGCCGAAGAGTACTTGAAAGAAATTGATTTAATTGACTAAAGGAGTGAATCACATGGATATTCAAAATCCATCAAGAGAAACGATTAAAGATATTCTTCAACAATCAAAGACAATTGCTGTTGTGGGTCTCTCTGACAATCCTAATCGAACATCGTATCAAATATCAAAGGCTATGCAGGATGCTGGCTACAAGATAATCCCTGTAAATCCGAATGTTGATGAAGTGCTAGGCGAGAAATCCTACCGTTCTTTGCTCGATTTAGACCAAAGTGTAGATCTCATTAACGTATTTAGAAGGTCAGAACATTTACCTGCCCTTGCTAAAGAAGCAGCTCAAATTGATGCACCCGTATTCTGGGCGCAACAAGGGGTTGCAAGTGAGGAAGCCTATCGTTATTTAACGGAGCAGAATAAGACTGTGATTATGGACATGTGTATTAAAGTCGCACATTCTGTTACAATAGGTAAATAAGAGCGGCGTATTGCCAAAGAAAATCCCTGTGAGAGCAGGGATTTTTTACGTCCTTAGGGAAAAGTGTATTTGCGTAGCGTTAGAAAATCGTTAGAATAAGAGAAGCGCACGCTAAAGGCTCTTGTTTACAAAATCGAACATTCGTTCTATTATTAAATGAAGAGCATTGGAAAGGAGCACAACAGAGTGGCAACGAATTCAACTCAATATAATGATGATTCCATACAAGTGCTTGAAGGCCTCGAGGCAGTCCGTAAACGCCCAGGTATGTATATCGGTAGTACAGACCACCGTGGTCTTCATCACCTCGTATATGAAATAGTAGATAACGCAGTTGACGAAGCATTGGCAGGATTCGGAGATCGGATCGCCGTCGTCATACATAAAGATAATAGCATCTCAGTTGTAGATGAAGGACGTGGAATGCCTACAGGAATGCACAAACTAGGTAAACCAACACCAGAAGTCATCTTGACGGTCCTACACGCTGGCGGTAAATTTGGTCAGGGTGGCTACAAGACAAGTGGCGGACTACACGGCGTTGGTGCTTCTGTAGTAAACGCATTGTCAGAATGGCTAGAAGTTACTATTTGTCGTGATGGTCAGAAATACTACCAACGTTTTGAAAGCGGAGGTAAACCCGTAACTCCTTTAGAACATAAGGGAGGTACAAAGAAAAGCGGGACGACTATCCACTTTAAGCCAGACCCAACAATCTTCTCCGTTACAACGTACGATTTCGAAACGTTATCTGAACGCCTAAGGGAATCTGCATTCTTACTAAAAGGATTGCAGATTGATATTAAAGATGAACGTCATGACCAGGTAGAAGAATATCAATATCCGGATGGGTTGAAATCGTTCGTTTCTTATCTAAATGAAGAGAAAGAACCCCTTCATCCTGTTGTTTCATTTGAAGGAGAACAGGAAGAAATAGAAATTGATATCGCCTTTCAGTTCAATGATGGCTATTCAGAGAACATGCTTTCCTTTGTCAACAACGTTCGTACGAAAGATGGGGGAACGCATGAATCAGGTGCCAGAAGCGCCATTACAAGAAGCTTTAATGATACAGCACGTAAATCTGGATTATTAAAGGAAAAGGATAAGAATTTAGAAGGTACAGATATTCGTGAGGGGTTCACAGCCGTCGTTTCAATCCGTATTCCGGAGGAGAAGCTCCAGTTTGAGGGGCAGACGAAATCGAAACTTGGTACATCTGAAGCACGTTCAGCTGTAGATGGGATTGTGACTGAGAACCTATCTTACTTCCTTGAAGAAAATCCTGAAACAGCTTCTATGCTTATACGTAAAGCCATCAAAGCGAAAGAAGCGAGAGAAGCAGCTAGAAAAGCTAGGGAAGAAGCGCGTACAGGCAAGAAACGAAAAAAGAAAGATACATTACTAAGCGGAAAGCTGACACCAGCGCAATCGAAGAACGCTCAAAGAAACGAACTTTATCTCGTAGAGGGTGATTCTGCAGGAGGTTCAGCGAAGCAAGGAAGGGATCGTCGATTCCAAGCCGTGCTTCCGCTTCGTGGTAAAGTCATCAACACAGAAAAGGCGAAACTTCAAGATATTATGAAGAATGAAGAAATCTCAACAATCATTCATACCATCGGAGCAGGAGTCGGTTCTGATTTCAATATTGAAGATTGCCAGTATGACAAAATTGTTATTATGACGGATGCCGACACAGACGGTGCTCATATTCAAGTACTACTTCTCACATTCTTCTATCGATATATGCAAGAATTAATTCGGGCTGGCAAAGTGTACATTGCCCTTCCACCTTTATACAAAGTGTCGAAAGGAAAAGGGAAGAAAGAGCAGGTTCATTACGCTTGGGAAGATGAAGAAATGCAAGAGATTACAAAGAAAATGAAAAATGGCTATACCATTCAACGTTATAAAGGTCTTGGTGAGATGAATGCAGACCAGCTTTGGGAAACAACGATGAATCCAGAAACAAGAACGTTAATCCGAGTTACCATCGATGATCTTGCCCGAGCTGAGCGTCGTGTAGCTACGCTTATGGGGGATAAAGTAGAACCTCGTCGGAAGTGGATTGAATCCCACGTAGCCTTCGGCATGGAAGACCAAAGC
Source organism: Pontibacillus halophilus JSM 076056 = DSM 19796 (assembly GCF_000425205.1). Classification (GTDB taxonomy): domain Bacteria; phylum Bacillota; class Bacilli; order Bacillales; family BH030062; genus Pontibacillus_A; species Pontibacillus_A halophilus. The sequence continues at coordinate 19,744 of NZ_AULI01000002.1, forward strand.
AACATTTTAGAAAACGACAAACTGCAGTCATAGAGGGGGACGATAATTATGGCAGAAACACAACGATATTTAGATTTACCATTAGAAGAAGTCATCGGTGATCGATTTGGTCGCTATAGTAAATACATCATTCAAGATCGTGCCCTCCCTGACGCGCGTGATGGTTTGAAGCCTGTACAACGAAGAATTTTATACGCTATGCATCATGAACGGAACACCCACGATAAACCTCACCGAAAATCTGCAAAGACCATCGGTACAGTAATAGGGAACTACCACCCACACGGAGATTCCTCCGTGTATGAGGCGATGGTGCGCATGAGTCAAGATTGGAAGCTAAGGAATGTACTTGTTGAAATGCATGGCAATAACGGTAGTGTCGATGGAGACCCGCCTGCGGCAATGCGTTATACAGAAGGAAGGCTTTCATCAATTTCTTCTGAGCTATTGCGTGACATTGAGAAAGAAACGGTTGATCATATTCCGAACTTTGACGACACCATTATGGAACCGGTCGTTCTTCCAGCTAAATTCCCAAACCTCCTAGTGAACGGTTCAACAGGGATTTCCGCGGGTTATGCCACGGAAATTCCTTCTCACAATCTAGGTGAAGTGATTGATGCTGTTATTCAGCGGATTGACCACCCTGAAGCTAGTGTCGATGAGCTGATGACAGCACTGAAAGGCCCGGATTTCCCTACAGGTGGTATCATTCAAGGTGTAGAAGGAATCAAGAAAGCGTACGAAACAGGTAAAGGGAAAATTGTCGTACGAGGACGAGCTGCCATTGAAACAATTAAAGGCGGCAAGGAACAAATCGTCATTGATGAAATTCCATATGACGTGAATAAAGCGAACATGGTCAAGAAGATGGACGAACTACGCATCGATAAGAAAGTGGAAGGCATTGCTGAAGTTCGTGATGAAACAGACCGAACAGGACTTCGTGTTGTCATTGAGCTTAAGAAGGATGCAGATAGTACGGGAATCTTAAATTACCTATACAAGAATACGGACTTGCAAATCAGCTACCACTTCAACATGGTTGCGATTCATAATAAGACACCTAAGCTTTTAAGTCTTCCTCAATTGCTTGATTCTTATATTCTACATCAGCGTGACGTAGTGACGCGTCAATCTAACTATGATTTAAGGAAAGCCAAAGAACGTGCGCACATTGTAGAAGGGTTAATGAAAGCCATCTCCATCTTAGATGAAGTCATTGCAACCATTCGTGCCTCGAAGGATAAAGGGGATGCGAAAAACCGAATTTCAGAAGCGTATGGTTTCACAGAAGCTCAGGCAGAAGCAATCGTGAATCTACAACTTTACCGCTTGACGAACACAGATATAACCTCTCTCCAGGAGGAAGAAGCAGAGCTTAAGAAGCGAATTGCAGATCTTGAAGCAATCCTTGGAGATGAACAAAAGTTATTGAAAGTCATCAAGACGGATTTGAAGAAACTTCGTAAACAGTATGCAACAGACCGAGTAACGAAGATTGAGGATGAAATAGAAGAACTGAAAATCAATTTAGAAGTAACGGTTCCGAGTGAGGATGTTCTCGTTTCTGTTACAGAAGAAGGCTATATTAAACGGACGAGTCTAAGGTCATACGCTGCTTCAAATGGTGAAGGATTTGCCATGAAGGACGGAGACACGTTGTTAGGCTTATATGAGATTAACACAACAGATACACTACTCGCCTTTACGAATAAAGGGAACTACATTTACCTTCCCGTTCATGAGTTGCCCGATATAAGATGGAAAGACTTGGGTCAGCATATTGCAAATGTAATTTCTATAGATCGAAATGAACACTTAATTAAGGCAATCCCAATACGAGACTTTAAACAACCTCAGTACCTCTTATTTGCAACGAAGAACGGAATGGTGAAGAGAAGTGAGCTACATCTTTATCAAGCGCAGCGCTATACGAAACCACTTGTCGCCATCAACATTAAAGATGACGACGAAGTGATTGGTGTCGAGCTTACTAGTGGTAGTCAAGAAGTGTTCTTAGCTTCAAACAAAGGATACGGTCTATGGTTTGATGAAACTGAACTGAAACCGATCGGTCAACGTGCAGGCGGGGTCAAAGGAATGACGCTTAAGGATGATGAGGAAGTCATCAATCTTGCTTCTTTCCATCTTGGAGAGGACCCATCCCTCCTTCTGATTACGCATCGCGGTGCAGCAAAACGGATGAGATTGAAAGAATTTGATAAGTCGCAGCGAGCGAAGAAGGGAGTCGTTATGCTCCGTGAGCTGAAGAAAAATCCACATCAGATTGTAGGTTTCTTAGCCACGCACAGCGGAGACAGAATTCATTTGCTTACCGACAAAGGTGTTCTTCAAACTATCCACCCAATGGACTTTAAAGCTAATGATCGATATAGTAACGGCTCATATGTCGTTGATAACGAAACTGAAGGTGACGTAACAAAGGTTTGGCAAGAACAACAGTACGAACGAGTTTTCACAGATGAATAGGTGAATGAATAGAAGAACCCCTCTCACACTAACGTGTTGGAGGGGTTCTTCTTGTTAATTGAGTAACAAATCGATTAAGAAATGTAGGATAATCTACACCTATTGCTACATAATGAGCAGGATAATCCGCTTTATCCTTTACTTGTCTGAAATCACCAATAGTTTGGCCGAACGCTTCTCCTTCTTGTGTCACTACTTTCACTGGTGCTTTATTGAACGTAACAGAACGACCGGCAATGATGCTCCATAACGCCAATACATCGTGAAGTGGCGGACCAGGTAACGGCTCCGTTGACTTGCTCTTATAGAAGTTAAAGTAGTAATCGAACATTGGTTTGAATAATTGCTTGATAATAGGATTTGGACAGTATTGTTTAATATATTCAGCAGTCTCATTCGGTAGATAAGCATACTGGGTGACATTGAGTGGAACGATAAACATCGGTTTGCCAACGGTTAAGATGAAATGAGCTGCATAGGGGTCCCCGTGTATATTCGCCTCTGCTACTGGTGTAACATTCCCAGGGGATAAAAAAGCCCCGCCCATGATATACACATCCTTAATTCGTTCTCTGTATTCCGGGTATAGAACGAAAAAAGTCGCAAGAGACGAAAGACGACCGACATTTACGACGTAGATGTCGTCTTCCTCGTACTGGTGAAAGAGCGTTCTAACATAATGGAAATCTTCAATTCTTCCTTGTTGAGAGGCTTCGCTTGGTATAAATGGGCCAAGCCCATAGTCGCCATGAATTTCAGGTACATAATCAGGAACCTTACCTGTATAAGGCTTGGACGCACCTTCTATAATAGGAATGTGCTCTGCGTTTGCAAGAGACCTTATGAACAGTGCGTTTCGTTTCGCATTTTCCCTCGGAATATTCCCATAACCGGTAACAACAGCCACAATATCAATTTCCTCTTCAAAGAAGGCATAGACGAGAGCAAGCACATCATCGATTCCGAAATCCGCAAAAAATAACACCTTTTTCCCCATTAAGATCACTCCACTAGGGCGTTTTCTTAATACTATTCCACTTTCACCCACTTATCCCAACTAAAGTAAAACAGCTTGTTTACATATTACAGAGACTGGGAATGGAAAGGTAGACTATGTTGGAGGTGGATAAGAATATGGCGAAGAATCGTTGGACAAAGCAAGATTATCCAGAATCAATGAAGAACTTACCAGATGAAGTTAGAGAAAAAGCGATTGAAATTGCAAACGCACTGTTAGACGAAGAGGATATGCCTGAAGGACGAGCAATTGCCATTGCAACCTCACAAGCACAGAAATCAGAAGGAAGTACAGATAAAGATACCGTTTATCATGTCGTTCCGCAGGAAGAACGTTGGGCTGTTATGAAAGAAGATGCGAAACAGGCGAGTTATATGGCTGATACAAAAGATGACGCCATGGAACGAGCACGTGATCTTATGAATAAACACGATGCCATTCTAGTCGTCCATAAAGCAGATGGCACTGTACAGCAGCAAATCAATCAAAAATAGAACGGTAGAACAAGAAAAGCCAAGGCTAGTGGGAAGTATAGAGCCTTGGTTTTTCTTGTTCTAATTTATAGTAAGAAGCGTTGGTTTGACGAGCGGTCTCGGACTAAGTCGAAAAATATATCTAGAATTATCTGAATTCTCGTGCTATTATGTAAGCGGATTCATAAAAGGGGAGATGATGCATGCCTGAACTACGAGAGAAAGTTATTCAATCTTCATTAGAGCTGTTTGCAGAGAAAGGCTTTCATAGAGTATCTGTAAATGAAATAGTGCAACACTGCGGCGTATCCAAAGGTGGATTCTATCATTATTTCAAGTCGAAAGATGAGCTGCTTTATGTGATACACGATACATTTATTACATATGTTCTAGAGAAAGCCCAACTTGCCGTATTAAACAACACCCACCCTACCTACCAACTTCATGCAATCATCCATTCTTTCGTAAAGGTTTTTGACCTTTATCAACTCCACATTTCCGTATTTTATCAAGAGAGTATTTATTTAACCTCACCGTTTGAAGAACGCATTAAAGAAAAGCGTGACCGATTTAAAGATCTGTTGCTTGCTGTTATTAAGAATGGTCAACAACAAGATCAGTTCAGAACCGACCTTCCCCCACAAATCGCTACCATGTCGATATTGGGAATGGTGAACTGGACCTATAAGTGGTACAGCCGTGATGGAGAAAAATCCATTGATGAAATTGCCGACTACTTCTATGAATTTATTTCTAGAGCCTTATTGCCGGAAGATTTCATAATGCTTAGGAACGAAGAGTTGAATGCTAAATTATAAGACTGTCCGACCAACCAGTCGGTCTTATTAAAGAGAGGGGTTTAACGATGGATTTTACGCTAACGAAAGAGCAAGAAATGACGAAACGCATGGTTCGTGAGTTTGCTGAAGAGAAGATAGCACCGATTGCTGCAGAGATTGATCGTGAGGCGACGTTTCCTTATGAGCTATTTATGGAGATGGGGAAGCTTGGGTTATTAGGCATCCCGTTTCCTGAGCAATACGGCGGGGCAGGTGGAGATACGCTCACATATGCTCTAGCGGTTGAAGAAATTGGACGCGTGTGTGGGAGTACTGGACTTAGCTATGCTGCTGCCGTCTCACTCGGAGCCAGTCCGATTTACTATTTCGGAACTGAAGAACAAAAACAATCTTTCCTTGTGCCCCTAGCAAAGGGAGAAGCTCTCGCATCATTTGGGTTAACTGAACCAAATGCAGGGTCTGATGCAGGTGGCACAGAAACGAAGGCCGTATTAGAAGGCGATGAATACGTCATTAACGGGGAGAAAAGTTGGATTACGAATGCAAGCTACGCGAGAAGCATTACAGTAACAGCGGTGTCAGGGAAACGAGAGAACGGTAAGCCCATTATCTCTGCGTTTCTTGTACCTGCTGATACTAAAGGGCTAACCATCTCAAGTAACTACGACAAGATGGGCGTACGTGGTTCAAACACTTCAGAGATTATTTTAGAAGATGTACGGGTGCCTAAGGAGAATATCTTAGGAGATGAAACTAAAGGGTTCGGTCAATTTCTATACACGCTCGATGGAGGGCGAATCTCAATTGCAGCTTTGGCTGTAGGCATAGCGCAAGCATCTTTCGAGAAAGCGCTTCAATATGCGAAAGAACGGAAACAATTCGGTCAACCCATTTCGAAATTTCAAGCCATACAATTCAAACTTGCTGACATGGCAATGGAAATTGAATTAGCTCGGAATATGGTGCATAAAGCAGCCTGGCTGAAAGATGAGGGAAAACCATTCTCTAAAGAGTCTGCTTTTGCAAAGCTCTATGCATCTGAAACTGCATTTCGGACAGCCAATCAGGCGATTCAAATCCATGGTGGCTATGGATATATGAGAGAGTATGAGGTTGAGAGATATTTACGCGATGCAAAGTTACTCGAAATCGGCGAGGGTACATCAGAAATCCAGCGCATGGTTATTAGTCGAAATCTAGGGTGCTAGGAAAGGAGAGAAATCTATGTTACTCAATCAGACGGTTGGTCAATTGGTAGAGTCAAAAGCAGTTTCTCACCCAGATCATGAAGCCTATGTATACCCAGAGCACGGAATTAGAAAGACCTATAAGCAATTTCATGAGGACACAGATGAGGTAGCGAAAGCGTTTATGGCACTTGGTGTAGAGAGAGGCGAACACGTGGCAATCTGGTCTGATAATAAGCCTGAGTGGTTAATCTCCCAATTTGCTACTGGAAAGATGGGCGGCGTACTTGTAACGGTTAATACAAATTATCAAGCTACTGAATTGAACTACTTACTGAAACAGTCTGATGCAACAACGTTATTACTAGCTCTTACGTACAAAGATACTTCCTACCTTGAAATTCTTACATCAATCTGCCCTGAACTGAAGCATTGTGACAAAGGAATGCTTCATTGTAAAGACCTCCCTTACTTGAAGAATATTATTGTATTAGATGATGAACAGCGCCCGTACGCGTACAATTGGCGCGAATTCGTAAAGCTCGGAGAAGAGATATCAGATGCGGCACTCCAACAAAGAAAAGAAAGTCTAAGTGTCGATGACGTCATTAATATGCAATATACATCAGGTACGACCGGTTTCCCTAAAGGGGTTATGCTCTCCCACTATAATATTGTCAATAACGGGAACTTAGTGGCTGATTGCATGGAACTAACGATGACTGATCGTCTTTGTATCCCCGTCCCTTTCTTCCATTGTTTCGGGTGTGTACTCGGGACGATGGCGGCTGTATCGAAAGGGGCTACAATGGTCATTCTTGAACAATTCCATCCAGAGTTAGTCATGAGCGCTGTACAAGAAGAGAAATGTACCGCACTTCATGGTGTTCCAACCATGTTCATCGCCGAACTAAATCATCCGAATTTCAACTTATACTCTTTCCCTCATTTAAGAACAGGAATCATGGCTGGTTCTACTTGCCCAATGGAAGTGATGAAGGCTGTTATGAATAAGATGGGCGCTCATGAAATTACGATTGCTTATGGACAGACGGAGTCTTCTCCTGTTATTACACAAACGAGAACGAAAGATTCAGTGGAACGAAGAGTAGCATCAGTTGGAAAGGCTCATCCTCATGTTGAAGTGAAGATTGTAGCACCAGGAACGAATGATGAGGTGCCGCGCGGGGTCCCAGGTGAATTATGCACACGAGGGTACCTGGTGATGAAAGGCTATTATAACAATCACGAAGCAACTGCTGCCGCGATTGATGATGAGGGATGGCTTCATACGGGAGACATTGCAGTCATGGATGAAGAAGGGTACGTTGATATTACAGGTAGGATGAAAGATATGATTATTCGTGGTGGAGAGAATATTTATCCTAGGGAAGTAGAAGAATTTCTTTATCAACATCCTGACGTGCTTGATGTACAGATTGTAGGTGTTCCAGACCCGAGATATGGAGAAGAGCTAATGGCGTGGATCATTCTTAAAGAGGGTGTGACGAGTACACCGGATTCCATCAAATCGTTCTGTGAAGGTAAGATTTCAAGACATAAGATTCCAAAATACGTTGTCTTCACAGAATCGTATCCAATGACAGCAAGTGGGAAGATACAGAAATACCTACTTCGTGAACAGTCTGAGAAACTTGTAAAAGAAAAGGAGCGGTTAGATGTTTAAGAAAGTATTGATCGCAAATCGCGGTGAGATTGCTTCGCGGATTATTCGAACGTGTAAGCGTTTAAACATTGATACAGTCGCCATCTACTCCGACCCAGACAAAGATAGTCTGTACGTTCAAGAGGCAACCGAGTGCTATCCATTAGGTGGTACTAGGGTTCATGAAAGTTATTTAAATATAGACAAAGTGCTTCAAATCGCGAAAGAAGCCGAAGTTGATGCCATTCATCCAGGCTACGGTTTATTGAGTGAGAACGGGGACTTTGCTGAACGGTGTGCAGAAAGAGGGTTTGTGTTCATCGGACCGAAACCTTCTATTATGCGCAAGATGGGTAACAAAATTGAAGCAAGAAGGACGATGGAAGAAGCTGGTGTGCCTATTGTACCTGGAACAGATGCAGCTACAAATGATTTAGAAGAAGCAATACAAGAAGCAAAACGCATCGGTTACCCCATTATGCTAAAGGCAGCAAGCGGTGGAGGCGGCATTGGGATGCAACTTGTTCAGAATGAAGCTGAACTTATGAAAGCGTTCGATGGAAATTCAAAGCGGGCTACGATGTTTTTCGGAGATGGAACGATGTTTCTAGAGAAATTTATAGAAGAACCTCGCCATATCGAAATCCAGCTATTAGCAGATGAACACGGAAATGCGGTTTACCTCTTTGAGCGAGAATGCTCAATTCAACGACGTCATCAAAAGGTTGTGGAAGAAGCGCCTTCTCCGTTTCTTTCAGAAGAAACAAGAACAAAGATGGGGGAAGTTGCAGTTCGAGCTGCTTTACAATTAGGCTATTCGAACGCAGGTACGATCGAATTTCTAGTAGATGCCCATGAACACTTCTATTTCCTTGAGATGAATACTAGATTACAAGTGGAGCATCCAGTCACAGAAGAGATTACGGGAGTCGATTTGGTTGAAGAACAAATACGAGTTGCATCAGGCGAGCCATTACGTTTCCGACAGAAAGATTTGACGATTGAAGGGCACGCAATAGAAGTTAGAATCTATGCGGAAGACCCCTATACGTTTTATCCAGCACCTGGGCAGTTGACGGATTTACAGTTGCCACAAGGTGATGGAATCCGGCATGAGCTTTCTATCCATCGTACATCGACTATTAGTCCATTTTACGATCCTATGATCGCAAAGTACGTCGTGTCAGGTGATTCTAGAGATGCAGTTATACGTAGGATTGAAGAAACGTTGCCAACCTACAAAGTAGAAGGGATTAAAACAAATATTCCGATGATTTACGACGTCATCTCACATCCTCAGTTCAAAGCAGGCAGGACTACGACAAATTTTGTTGAATTATATTATCAGAACCAACCTAATTAGAAATAGAGGGGGCCGTCCATATGGTAGAAATGAAAGCAAATATGGCAGGAAGCGTTTGGAAAATTGTTGTTGCACAAGGAGATCAGGTACAAGACGGTGATGATTTAGTCATCTTAGAATCAATGAAGATGGAAATTCCAATTCCGGCTGAAGCGGATGGAGTAGTGAAAGAAATTAAAGTTGCTGAAGGTGATTTCGTAAATGAAGGAGATGTCGTTGTAGTCATTGAATGATGAAAGGGTGATGTCATGCCTTTACCTGAACGAATTCAAATTAAGGAGGTCGGTCCTCGAGACGGCCTCCAGAATGAAACCGAAATCTTATCGACGGAAGCGAAGATAGAATGGATTAATGCGCTAAGCCAAACCGGACTCTCGTACATTGAAATTACTTCATTCGTTCACCCCAAGTGGATTCCGCAACTCGCGGATGCATTAGAAGTTGCATCGGCAATTCGACGGAAGGAGGGGGTGACCTATGCTGCGCTTGTACCTAATTTAAAAGGATTACAGCGCGCCCTACAGGCAGATGTGGATGAGGTGGCTGTGTTTATGTCTGCTTCTGAAGCACATAACAAGAAGAACATCAATAAGTCGATTGGAGACACGTATAGAGTACTAAATGAAGTCATTGAAGAAGCGAAAGAAGAACAGAAATCTGTACGAGGATACATATCAACTGTCTTTGGTTGCCCATATGAAGGAAAAGTCTCTGTTGATGATGTGCTACGCATTTGTGACCGTCTATTTGAGATGGGAATTGATGAATGTTCGCTAGGTGACACGATTGGAGTTGCCAATCCTAAGCAAGTTCAAGACGTATTAACAAAGCTTGAACGGTATTTTCCTAAGCATTCTCTTGCGCTTCATTTCCATAACACTCGTGGAACTGCGTTGGCGAATGTGTGGGCAGCGATGGAGCTTGGGTACGAACGGTTTGACAGTGCATTAGGTGGATTGGGGGGTTGCCCGTACGCGAAAGGGGCCTCTGGAAATTTAGCAACGGACGATTTGCTTTATATGGTTCAGGAAATGGGATACAACACTGGGATTGATGAATTGAAGCTAAGAGAAGCTGCGTCCTTAATTCAAGGCCATCTGAATAAAGAACTACCTAGTCATCAAATGAGTATTGTGAACAGAGGAGGCATACAAGTATGAAATATCCAGTGACATTAGAGATCATTGATGAATCCATTGCTTACGTGACGTTGAATCGTCCTGAAGCAAGAAATGCGTTATCTACTCACTTACTAGATGCCATGCAAGGGATTATTAAAGATATTAATAATATGAAATCCATTCGTTGCGTTGTCATAACAGGTACTGGCGAGAAAGCCTTTTGTGCAGGTGCTGATTTAAAAGAGCGCTCAGGTATGAATACGTCTGAAGTAGCGCTCGCTGTGGAGCGGATTGGTCAAACAATCCAGGCTGTTGAGACGATTAAGGTTCCTGTTATTGCTAGTTTAAATGGAGGGGCATTTGGCGGGGGGCTTGAGCTCGCGTTAGCTTGCGATTTACGTATTTCTGAAGATACGGCAGTGATGGGCTTAACAGAAACCTCTCTAGGCATTATTCCAGGAGCAGGTGGCACACAAAGACTTCCTCGTCTTATCGGCCCTGGTAAAGCAAAGGAGTTAATTTATACAGCACGTAAAGTTTCTGCCAATGAAGCTTTAGATATAGGACTAGTTGAGAAAGTAGTTCCAGAAGAACAACTGAGAGAGGCTACGCTTGAGTGGGCACAACAAATCGCTAAGAATGCACCAGTATCCCTACAACAAGCGAAGAAAGCAATCAACCTTGGATATGAACTAGATATTCAGTCTGGTTTGAAGGTGGAAGCGTTATGCTACCAAACTACAATACAGACGAAGGACCGACTTGAAGGACTACAAGCCTTCAAAGAAAAGCGTGACCCTGTTTATACGGGAGATTAATTCTAAAGGGGGCATCATGTTGGCTGATCTTACGTATCGTGAACACGTTGAGGCAATAGAAAAAGGTGGACCTGAGAACTATCATAGTAAGAATGAAGAAAAAGGCAAGCTGTTCGTACGTAAACGACTTGAGCTCTTGTTAGACCAAGGCGTAGATGTAGAAGATGCTTTCTTTGCAAATTGTGCAGAAGGTAGCCTTCCTGCTGACGGGGTGGTTACAGGTATTGGGAAAGTCAACGGACAGACTGTTTGTGTGATGGCGAATGATTCAACTGTAAAAGCAGGCTCTTGGGGTGCCAGAACAGTTGAGAAAATCATTCGTATTCAAGAAACGGCTGAGAAGCTTGAAGTACCTATGTATTACTTAGTTGATTCAGCTGGAGCACGCATTACAGACCAAGTAGAGATGTTCCCAGGCCGAAGAGGTGCAGGGAGAATCTTCTACAATCAAGTGAAATTATCTGGACGCATTCCTCAAATCTGTTTATTATTTGGGCCATCTGCTGCTGGTGGGGCGTATATCCCGGCTTTTTGTGATGTTGTGGTGATGGTTGAAGGCAATGCCTCCATGTACTTAGGCTCTCCACGTATGGCTGAGAAAGTGATTGGAGAGAAAGTGACCCTTGAAGAAATGGGTGGTGCTCGTATGCATTGCTCAGAATCAGGGTGTGGAGATGTTCTAGTAAAGTCAGAAGAAGAGGCCATTCTGTTTGGGCGACGCTATCTTACTTATTTCCCAGCAAACTTTAGACAACAACCAGCCCGTATTGAACCCACACCACCTAAACTCCAAGACCTCTCCATCGAAGAACTCATTCCAAAGAACCAAAACGCACCTTTTGATATGTATAAATTAATACATCAACTGATTGACGAAGATAGTTTCTGTGAGATTAAGCGGTTATTCGCTCGTGAGCTTATAACAGGATTAGCGCGTATAGATGGGCGTACAGTTGGTATCATTGCCAATCAACCAAGAATGAAAGGTGGGGTCTTGTTCCACGACTCTGCTGATAAAGCGGCCAAATTTATTCAGTTGTGTGATGCCTACCACATTCCGCTTCTCTTCCTAGCAGATATCCCAGGCTTCATGATTGGAACGAGAGTGGAGAAAGCAGGCATTATCCGACACGGGGCGAAAATGATTTCAAGTATGAGTGAGGCATCTGTGCCAAAAATCTCAGTTATCGTTCGTAAAGCTTATGGTGCTGGCCTCTATGCTATGGCTGGTCCCGCCTTCGAACCAGATTGTTGTATTGCTCTGCCATCCGCTCAGATTGCGGTTATGGGACCAGAAGCGGCAGTGAATGCGGTTTATGCAAATCGCATTGCCCAATTAAGCGAGGAAGAACGCCCCGCTTTCATTCAAGCGAAACAAGAAGAATATAAAGAGAACATCGACATTTACCGCCTTGCTTCTGAGATGGTTGTAGATGCTGTTGTTGAGCCAAACGCCCTTCGTCAGGAACTAATTAGCCGGCTAGAAGCCTATGAAACGAAACAAGTAACATTTACAGAAAGAAAACATGGTGTCTATCCAGTGTAAGAAGAGGCCGTATGTACCAAGAAGTATGAGAGGAAGACAAATAATGGACCAAAAGAAGCAAGTACAACAAACCTTTGGAAAGAATGCTTCCAAATATGTGTCTAGTCGAACTCACTCTACTGGAGAAGATTTAAAGAGTATGATCGATTGGCTGAGGCCTACCAAAGATACTGTGGCTCTTGATATTGCAACCGGTGGCGGACATACGGCCAAAGCGTTGGCATCTCATGTGAAATCTATATTTGTTACAGATTTGACGAAAGAAATGGTAGAGCATTCTCGTCAATCAATCGATGCAGACAATGCGTACTATATTGTGGCAGACGCTGAACAATTGCCATTCATCGACCATAGTTTTGATCTAGTCACATGCCGAATTGCGGCTCATCATTTCCCGCACCCAGAGCAGTTTATTAAAGAAGTGAAACGCGTGTTAAAGCCAGGAGGACACTTTTTATTTATAGATAACGTGTCACCAGAACAAGAAATGTATGCTCAGTTCTTCCATACATTTGAGAAAGAAAGAGACCCGAGTCATGCACGCGCTTTATCCATCCAAGAATGGTCCACACTCCTCAACCGCCATGCCCTTCGTATTAAGATAGAGTCTAGCCGGAAGAAGGAATTGGAGTTTCGTGAGTGGGTCGAACGAACAGTTGAGTCTAAGGAGAAGCAAGGTGAAATCGAATCGTACTTCTTAGATGCATCAGAGTCAATTGCATCCTATATCACGGTCAAAGTTACGGATGACCAAGTGGACTCTTTCACCGTAGACGAGTGGATGGTTATAGCAGAGAAACGCTAATCTTATAAGATGGTTACGACACATTAGACTCCTGCACCATACGGAGGCTAATGTGTTTTGACTTTCTAGAGAAAACCAGCTAGGAATTTAGGTAGATATGTAAGATAATGGTATGCGGGGGGTGGATAGAATGGAATTAAACCAACATGGTGAGGTCATGTCTCTGCTGGGGAATGTAAGGTATGGGAACTTCTCTATGTCTGTGTACGTCTTTTATATTGATCATATGTTGGTCGACACAGGTGCATCGCGCATGTTACAGGTATTTAAGCCATTTTATTTAGAACATGCTATTGAGTTTGTTAGTTTAACGCACGTTCATGAAGACCATACAGGAACGGCTGCATGGCTACAAAGGGAAAAGAACGTTCCCATTTACATTAGAAAAGAAGCCATAGAAGACTGTGAAAGAGAAGCAACCCTGCCATTATACCGGGAAAAGATTTGGGGAGATCGAAAGCCTTTTTCACCGCTTCCGTATGGGGATGAGATTCAATGTAACAAACATACATACGACGTCATTCATACACCAGGGCATGAGAAGAATCATACTGTGTTGTTTGACAAAGATCGAGGCAGGTTGTTCTCAGGAGATCTTTATCTCCATGACGAGCCAAAGGTCATTATGGAAAGTGAATCCATTAACGACATGATTCAATCCATACAAGAAGTACTGAAACTCGACTTTCAAGAGATGTTCTGTCAGCATAGTGGATTTATCCCCAATGGAAAAGAAGCTTTACAAAGAAAACTGAACTATCTTGAGGATGTAAAGGGGAGGGTGATGATGTTCCATCACAAAGGCTATAGCATAAAGGAGATAAACAATCTACTCTTCTCAACTGCCCCAAAGATTGTTGAACACTCTAATCATGAGTACGATACAAGACACATCATCAGAAGTATTATAGAAGGAAGCAATGACTCCTAAGAAATGAAAGAGGTCGAAGAAATGTGAAGGTCATTACAAAGCCGGTCGGGGTTAGCGTCATTCTTACAATCATCCTCATCCTTTGCCAATTTACGAGTTATAGGGAAATCGGTAATCTACTCTTTATCTTGCAGTTGCTAGTCTTTGGAGTGTTGTTCATTCACGAACTGGGTCATGCGCTCCTTGGGGTGCGTGCAGGATATCGATTCAATTACTTAAAGGTCGGTCTCCTTTCAATTGAGAACATGGGGGAGTTACAGATTAAGGTTAACAACTCTTGGATTTTTATTGGAGGCGTAACGAGTTGTACTCCTTTAACTAGCGATATGGCGAAGCTTGTCAAGCAACATTGGTGGTTTGTTTTTGGTGGGCCTCTATTTTCAGTCTTATTCGTCATTGGTAGCTTGCTAGCAAATAGTGTCATGGAATCAGAGTTTTTAATCTACTTTGCGATTATTCATGCGGTGATTGCAACCGTCACACTACTTCCTTTCAAAGGGTCTGATGGGGAAGGGCTATATCAACTTTATAAAGGAGGTTCTGGAGCTGAACGGTACGTGGCCAGTCTCTTGCTTATGAAAGAATTCCTTACCCCCCTCCATCCCAAGGAATGGTCAGAAGACGCGCTTCATTATGCAAAGTGTGTATCGCCTAGTGAAGACAACATTGCAGCCTTATACATGCTCTTTTACCACACATTTGTTCTAGAAGGGTACGAAGCAGCTTCAGCATTAGTTCGTCCCTTTAAGGAGATCCCTGTAACGAAGGCAAATAAGATTGAAATGCAATTTGCGACTCATCTTAGACAAATACATTGTCTCGTTCAAGGTGGTAACAATAGAAAGCATCTGTACGATTTGCATAAACAGTTAACCCCTATAGAACCCATAAGCTATAAGAGGAGTCAGGCAATCTTGGCGAAATTAGATGGAGATGATGCACGAGCGGAACGTTTGTTCACTCAAATTACGCGAGATATACATAAAGGCAAAAGACAATTTGGATTTTATTTCGCGGAAGAGTTACTAACAGAGTTCGTGAAAAAACAAATAGGGCTAACAAGTTGAAGTTATGCATGCAGGTTATGCTTGTACATTTCGAGACAACTTTGATAAACCTAAGTATTCCGTCCGGTCTTCAATAGAATGGAAGTAATGGGAGGCGAGATTAAGATGAATCATTCTAATCTAGATCAACAGATTTACTGGAAGCGCATCTTCTTTCTGTTTCTTCTCATCCTTGTTCCAAATTATCTAGTTATGCAGATGGGCATAACAGGTCCAGTTGATGATCGCATTGGAGCGGCTACTGCACTTGATGTGGGGATTATCTTACCTTTGCTGTTGTATTTCTTCGGTTTCAAGAAGCGAATTTCCTGGACGGTATTAGCAGCTTTTATTCTCTTCGGGGTCGTCCTTTCGAATTGGCTTATACCGGCGAATGCTGATGGGTATTTGTCTTACTTTACTAATAGCGTTCTTGTCCTAGAAGCTGCTATCTTATCTCTTGAACTCTTCTTACTAACCATAATTGTGAAGCGGCTGCCTTTACTTATTAAGCGTTATAAAGCAACTAAAACAAATCGTTACCACTTTCTATCAAGCTTTAGTGTTGCCATAGAGCAGACCTTTGCTCTTAATCAGAACAATTCACGCAAGATTCACATTGGATTTCATATACTAGCAACTGATCTCGCGGCCATTTATTATAGTCTATTTAGCTTTAGACAAAAGCGAATAGAAGGATTTACTTTCCACAAGGGTGGAGAGTATCTTGGTGTATTCTTTATGCTCGTACATGCCATGGTCATAGAAATTATTGCGGTCCATCTGATGGTAGCCCAGTACAGTCATCTTGCAGCTTGGATTGTCACGGCATTAGATATATACCTCTTGCTGCTTATCATTGCAGACTACCAA
Organism: Pontibacillus halophilus JSM 076056 = DSM 19796; assembly: GCF_000425205.1. Classification (GTDB taxonomy): domain Bacteria; phylum Bacillota; class Bacilli; order Bacillales; family BH030062; genus Pontibacillus_A; species Pontibacillus_A halophilus. The sequence continues at coordinate 35,884 of NZ_AULI01000002.1, forward strand.
GCCATACGACTCTCGCCAATTGTACTGGATGAAACGGGCTTCCATTTCCAAAAAGGGATTCGGGAATATGGGATAATCACTTGGGGCGAGATAGAGGGGATGTATAAGAACACGGAACTTCCGAAAGACGATGCTGTTGAACTCGCTTTCCATGGTCTAGAAAAAGAACCGCCACCTTATATCATTCGATTGAAAGAGCCTGTTCAAATTCGCCGATTCTTAGGGAAGAAGAAAGTGGTCACTGCGATTTATGTAAAGATGGATGATCATGAATCGTTTAGCGAACAATTCAATCGTTATACCGACAGTTGATATTCACACTAGTTAAAACGACAAATAAAGCCGGCCACTTAGTGTGGACCGGCTTATCACGTTCATTAACTATTAAATGCTTCTGGATAATGTACCACACCTTGAATGTTATCAAGCGAATGCCCATTGAGTGGCAATGCCATAAATGATTCATCCGGGACATCGAAGGGTGCTTTAATTCCCCAATGACTAGCGGGTTTAAACCCGAACCTTGGATAATAATCCTCATGTCCTAACACGATGACAGAAGAGTATCCTAGTGTTGTGGCGCGTTGCAATGCCTCACGAATTAGCATGCTCCCAATTCCTTTACGTTGGTACTCAGGTATAATAGAAACTGGTGCAAGTGCTAATGAATCAACTGCATGATCGCGCTTAACTATATTAATCTTTGAAAGCAATAGATGCCCGACTATAGTTTCGGTTTCATCTAGTGCGACTAAAGAGAGTTCTGGGATAAAGCCATCACATTGTCTTATCGCCCTTACTAGGTGATGTTCATTTTGGTCGCTAAGAGGTTCCTTCAAGAACGCATGCTTAATAACCTCTTCAATCCTCGACATATCCTGTGGTGTTTCTTGCCGAATCGTTATATTCAATCACGACACCTACTTTCATTGATAATAATGCTTTCAAGTATAGCTCATTGCATCTATTCGTCAAGCGAATAGAAAAAGCTTAGAGGTTCTATCCTCTAAGCTTTAAATTTCGTTATTACCCTAATAGTACTGAATAACAAAGCCGTCTACCATAGAGACAAGGAGTGATTCGTTTAAATTAGTATGGATCATTGTTGTAAGGAAAACTAAACGTCAAGATTTACGGACGAACGGTAGCGTCATACATCGGATGCCTCCGCCGCCTTTCTCAAGCTCCGCTACATCTACCTCAATTAATTTTTGTTTCTTTAACACGGGGTGTGATTTAAAGATTTTTTTGTTTGCCTTCGTGCTGATTAGAAGTGTCTCAGGGTCTAAACATAGAAAGTTAATGTCTGGAATTGTGTTTACATCCGTAACCCAATAAACTTCAAAGCCATGCCTACCTAGAAAATCAGCCAACATTGCATGCTTGACTTTGTCTTGTGTAGTTATCATGACTGGCATAAAGCGTAGGTAACTCTTTGAAAGAAAGACTCCTGGAGCGGCTACGTTACAATTCATATCCAAATGCAACGTATCTGGACGGCGAGGCAAATCGATAATGCCTATCTCCGAGAATCCAGCCTTGAAGAGGAGGTCTTTTATTTTCTCAACGCTTGACAGGCTTGTTCGAATCCCTACGTTGATTAAGACAGCATCTTTACTTAGAACGTGTACATCTCCGTATTCAAGTCCTTTTAAGTCATTGTTATCGTTTATGAGGAAAGAACCTTGTTTAAACCAATCTTTCATGAGCAAGTGAGATTGCACGTACTCAGGCTTTCTCATTGATGTGCCAGCCTCGCCAGGGATAACGGTCTCTCCGAATACACAAGCAAGATCTCGTACGAAAATGCGGTTAATGAGCTGCTCATTTAGCTGGCGGTCTTCTTTCGATAAATAATCCGCATAATTCACAATTTGAACGTTCTGCTTCTCAAGAGCCCTATAAAGCCGTTCGTGTGCCTTTTTAGCTTTTTTCTGCTGAACGGGTTCCGTCCATTGAACATCTTGAGCTGTTTGCTGATCTGGAACATCTAAATTAGAAGGAGGACAGAGCATAACAACATCTAGCTGTCCGTGTTCTGTCCAACAGTGTGGTTGAATGTGCATAACGACCCCTCATTTCAACATTTCTTATCGTTAGCTTATCCAACCACGTTTCTCTCATTCTCATTCAGGGGCTTAGCTTGTAAATTGCTGAATTTCACGTAAGGTTTCAGGGTTTTCTAAGGCTGATAAATCTTCAGGGACATCATTTAAATAAGCGGCTTTCACCATTCTCCTCATTACCTTCGCGTTCCTTGTCTTCGGTAGGTCTTGAACGAAATGAATGGTGCTTGGGGAGATTGCTTTGCCTAATGAGAGTTCTGCGTACTCGTACAGCTCTTTCGTCCATTCATCGTTATGAGAATATCCAGTTGCTAGGACGAGAAAGAGCACGGGAGTTTCTCCTTTGACGGCATGTGGAACTCCAATTACCGCTGCTTCTTTAACATAGTCAAGTTTCATGAATATAGATTCAATCTCAGCAGGGCCAATGCGTTTCCCAGCTACAGATAATGTGTCATCAGAACGTCCTGTTATTGTATAATAGCCTTCCTCATCAACGATTGCCCAGTCGCCGTGCACCCACGTATCTTCAAAGCGAGACCAATATGTATCGAGGTATCGCTTATCATCTTTATAGAAACTATTGGTCATCCCGACCCAAGGCTTCTGTAGAACCAATTCACCAACTACTCCTTCTATAGAAGCACCGTCTTCATTCAGAATACTCACATCCATGCCTGGTAAAGCGGCATTAAACGTAACTGGGCTGATAGGCTTGATGAGGACGTTGCCTAAAATTCCTCCAGAAATTTCAGTTCCTCCTGAATAATTCACAATCGGCGTTCTGGATTTCCCTATTTGTTGGAACAACCACATCCAAGGTTCTCTGTTCCAAGGTTCCCCTGTAGACCCTATCGCTTTTAAATGGTCAAAACAATACGCTTCTGTCCATTCTTCACCATATTGCATCATAGAGCGAATCAATGTAGGGGAGAGACCGAGATGCGTGACACGATGGCGTGCTGCTAGTGACCACAACTGATCGCGCCTTGGATAATCAGGTGTCCCTTCATAGAGCAAGATACTGGCTCCGTTAAGTAACCCTCCATATACAAGGAAAGGGCCCATCATCCATCCCATATCGGTATACCAGAAGAAGGTGTCATGTTGGCACACATCCATACAAATCCCTGCATCGAAAGCCGCTTTGATGGGAAATCCGGCGTGGGTATGCACGGTACCTTTTGGGTTACCTGTCGTACCTGATGTGTAGATGAGCATGAAGGGATGGTCACTGGTACATTCCACGCACTTGTAATCGCTTTCATAATTGCGTAATGTATTCCAGTCTATATCTCGGTCTTTATTCCATTGTACAGGTGTATGAGTATGCGTGACGACGATGGTTTTCTCGACAGTTGGGGAATAGGCGCAAGCTTCATCAGTTGTTGGTTTCATGGGGACAATCTTACCTCTCCGTCTTGAGGCATCTACTGTGATGATGAACCGGGCTTTAGAGGATTGAAGTCTAGGGATGAGTGCTTCTTTCTTGTATCCTGAGAAAGCGGGGCAATAAATGGCACCAATTCTTGAGAGAGCAAGCATGGAGATGACGGTTTCAGGAATCATGGGCATGTACAACATCACGACATCTCGTTCTTGAACACCTAATTCAGTCAATCCATTTGCAACTCTCTGCACTTCGTCTAGCAGTTCAGCGAACGTGTACGTACGTATCGACCCATTCTCATCCTCCCATTGAAGCGCTGTGAGGTGGGTGGTGTCGGCGCGTAACGCCCAGCGATCGACGGCGTTATAGCATACATTTAACGTACCACCTTCGAACCAGTGGGGGAAGGGGGCGCCATCTCGTAAGGAGAGCGCGGATTGATAAGGAGTAAACCATTGAATGCCTAGTTCTTGTTCAGCCTGCGACCAAAACTGACTAATATCGGTTATGGTTTGTTTGTGGAACGAATCGTAGTCGGTAAAGCCCAATTTCTCCATCCATTGAAACAATCGAGTCGTCTTCATTTCTTCTTCCGTGGGAATCCAGACAGCATCTACCATGTAATTCCTCCTAATATAGAATATTCAAACAACTATTCTCATTATAATATAGGAGGGAGGAGATTGAAAAACTTCACCCTTATAAAAGTAAAAAAAAGACAAAGGCGGACTCTGTCTTTTTTACGTATATACTTCACGCATGATGCGCTTTAAAATATCGATTTGTTCATCAAATAGTAGTTTATAATGTTTCTTCTCGATCTCGAATTCTTCGCTACCTTTTTCAGTGACACGATACCAGTACACTTTCTGACGTCGTTTCACTTCGGATTTATAATCCTCTCGACGCTGTAACAATCCTTCCTCTGTCATATCGTGAAGCGTATCCAGCAATGTAGAGGGGGCAGGCTGCCAATTCCCAGTAAGCTTACTAAACTCCTCTTTGAAATGTTCAGAGATCATGGAATTTCGTTTGTGCAGCAAATGAAGGATATAGAATTTCGTGAATTGAGCGGCTGACATATTAAGCGCAAACTTTTTAGGGTTGTTCTTGTTGGACACGTTCCTCACCACCTTATGAATTGTGTGGATGATACTAGGCTGATAGCCATATTTACACACTCTATGTATCTATTTCTATTATAACCACGTCTTGACATAGTAGCAACTCCGAGTATTCCTTAAGTAAATAAGTTATTTACCTAACGTTTACCAACCTTACAGATTCTTTACGATATTGAACAAAATCACAATGCTATTTCTTTGTATGTCTTGATATGATGTTAATAACAAACCAAACGATACGGCTATATTCCACGGAAGAGCAGATTACAGCAAGGATGAATGGAAATACTAGATCCTTCCTAACACAGTGAAGGAGTCGTAAAGGAGTAGTGAGTAGAGCATGAAGATTGCAATCGTTACAGAAACCTTTCTACCTTCAACTGATGGTGTTGTCACACGATTATGTGAAGCAATTCGTTGGTTCGTCAAACAGGGGAATGAAGTCATTGTCATTGCTCCAGACTTAGGCGTATCAGAATTTGAAGGAGCAAAGGTCATCGGAGTTCCTTGCCGTTCATTCTTCTTCTACAAGTCTAAGAAATTCTCACTACCGCAACGAAAAGTAGGGAAGATCATTAAAGATTTTCACCCAGATCTCATTCACATTGTAAATCCAGCGCTGCTCGGTTCTGCTGGGATTTATTACGCTAGAAAGTTTAATTACCCAATGGTCGCATCCTATCACACCAATGTGCCACAATACTTGAATTATTATCGGTTGCAAGCCTTTAAGCCCCTTATGTGGTGGTACTTTAAAAAGCTTCATAGTTACGCTGATTTGAATTTATGTCCGTCACATGCAGTGAAACAAGAGCTAATTGACCGTAAATTTCATAACATGCATATTTGGGAGCGTGGCGTAGATTTAGATCGATTTGGACCAGATCAATATAGCCATGAGATGAGAAATCGTTTATCGGGCGGAGAACCTAATAAAAAGCTGCTTCTATTTGTTGGGCGACTTGCATCTGAGAAAGAAGTGTATAAAATCAAGCCGCTGCTTGAACGAGATCCTAACGTTAGGCTTGCGATTGTAGGGGATGGTCCTGAACGAGAGAGTCTTGAGCTACTCTTTAAAGGGACGAATACTGTGTTTACAGGGTTTCTTCATGGTAAAGAGCTTGGTGAAGCCTATGCGTCAGCAGATGCGTTTATCTTCCCATCCATCACAGAAACATTTGGCCTTGTTATATTAGAAGCGATGGCTTCTGGTCTACCCGTTATTGCAGCCAAGAGCGGGCCAACGCTTGAGCAAATACAAGATGGGCGTACTGGACTGTTATTCGAGAATGAAGATACAGAGAGTATGCTCCAAGCGGTCCATAAGCTTGAGGATGACCTCTTGTTTCATACGTTGAAGAAGAATGCACGTAATGAAGCAGAACAATATAGTTGGATTACCCCATCCCAGCAACTACTTGATTACTACCAGGAAGTTGTAGAAGATAAGTTTCATCAAGCTCAATAGTACTTGATGGCTGAAGCGAATCCTTCAGCCTTTTGTTTTGCAGAGGGAACAGTGATATAGTAATAGGGATTGAAATTGTCCTGAAAGTGGAAAACTGTCAACAAATCAGGATGACAAAGGAGTATGAACTGTGAAAATAGCGATTATTACGGAGACATTCTTACCATCCACCGACGGGGTTGTAACGAGGTTAACCAAAGCCATTAAACACCTGCGTAGCAATGATCATGAAGTTATAGTCATTGCACCAGACTTAGGTGTAACCGAATTTGAAGGTGCAATCATCGAAGGCGTGAAGGCGACCAACTTGCCATTTTATCGCTATCGACCATTTGCATTGCCGAATAAAAAGGTGAAAGGGATTCTTGAGAAACATCAACCTGACCTTGTACATGTCGTAAATCCAGCCCTTTTAGGCGTTTCTGGAGTGAAATATGCGAAACAACTACAGTTCCCTCTAGTCGCCTCATACCATACGCACGTACCGAAATACTTAGATTATTATAATTTATATCCGCTTAAACCGTTGCTATGGTGGCATTTCAAACGTCTTCATAATCAGGCAGATTACAACTTATGTACATCACAAGCTGTCAAAGATGAACTCGACAAACATGGATTCTACAACGTAAACGTATGGCAACGAGGAGTAGCCATCGAAAACTACCACCCAACGTATTACAATGAAGACATGAGAAATCGTCTTAGTGGTGGTGAGCCTCATAAGAAGCTACTCGTCTTTGTTGGACGTTTGGCACCAGAGAAAGAAATACACAAGCTAAAGCCTTTATTAGAACAACGTGACGATGTAAGACTTGCGATCGTCGGGGACGGCCCTGTCCGTGAACAGTTAGAGTCTAAATTTGAAGGTACGAATACAATCTTTACTGGATTCTTACACGGTGAAGAGTTAGCGCAAGCCTTCTCATCAGCAGATGCCTTTATCTTCCCATCCATCACAGAAACGTTAGGATTAGTCATCTTAGAAGCAATGGCATCTGGATTACCAGTCATCGCTGCGAAGAGCGGGCCTACAATGGAGCAGGTAGATGATGAACGCACAGGATTATTATTCGAAAACGAAGACACTTCAAGCCTAATAGAAGCTGTGCGTAAGCTTGAAGATTCAGACCTTCATCAGCATATGAGAGATGAAGCTCGTGCTGAAGCTGAGAAGTTTAGTTGGACAAGACCTTCCCAGCAATTACAGGAAGTATATGAAGAAATCTTAGGAATCCCATCTCAAAGAGAGCAAAAGCAAGCACAATAGAAACTAATAGCAAAGTATGAACCAGAGAAGGCGAATTCGCATATGAATTCGCCTTCTCTTTATTGTTGCAGTGATTCACATACTTACTTGAAACGTAGCTTAGCTCTATATAGTAAAGAAATGAAGGGCTCAGTAAGACCCTAAGATTGTGAAGCGGAGAGGGAGGGTTTACCCTCTCTATTTTTTGATACATTTTAATCCGATGGAAAATCCATCCAGGTGCTATGCTTCTAGGTTCATCTGTATAATAACTCAATTTAACATAAAGCTGTTATTGCTTCGAAAATTGTATATATGCAACAGTATGAATGAAACCCTCGAAAATTTTATCAAAATATACACATATGATAATTATTATACAAAAACACCAGTTACATCATGTAGTACATAATACAAGGAACAAAGGGTTAAAATACAAATTTGGTTGATATTACATAAGAATCATGTATTAATAATGAAGGTACATAAAAATTGAAAGGGAAGAAGTTATGAAAAAACGCATGTATAGTCTTATACTAATTGGAACGATTGTGATGTCTCTCTATCCAGAACTAAGTTATGCGCATTCAGGAAGAACGGATAGTAGCGGAGGTCACAATTGTTCACAAAAATCGATAAATAAAGGGTTGTGTACAGGGTACCATTCACACAATAGTGGAACGTCCTCTAGTACTTCAAGTTCGTCTTCTTCTCCGTCTACGTCACAACAACATGATAAAGACTGTTCTGATTTTAGTAGCTATGATGAGGTTGTTGCGTATTGGAATGCGAAAGGATATACGAAAGAATATGACCCTGAACGGTTAGATGGATTCGGGAATGTCGTGGATGATGGGATACCATGTGAAGCACCTGGTTCGTATGACTTAACAAAGATAAACCATAGTCAAGCTCAACAAGACGAAAATGACCGTACGACTGGTGAACAAGATGGATATCACGCTGGGCAAGAAGCTGGATATGCTGGAACTTCTTCTAAAGATGTGGAATTCAGTACAGATGGCAGTGATGCCTATAAATCTGGATATACGACTGGATATGAGAATGGGTATGCAGAAGGGCAAGAAAAGCTTGACCAAGAGAAACAATCTGCGAATCAAGAAGGCTACAATGATGGTCTTAATGGAGAGGAACTGGACGTATCAAATCAGTATTCCAATCACGAAGAGTTATTTCGAGCTTATGAAAGCGGATATGGACAAGCGGTCGAAGAGTTAGCGGTTAAGCGCGAACAAGAAGCATATGAGACAGGATTGAAAGATGGACGTAACGACCAAGAAGAGAAGTCTCAAGTTTATCAAGAGGAACGATATGAAGAGGCTTACCGTAAAGGGTTAAAAGAGGGAAGAGCCGAACTAAAGAATACGTATTCTTCTCTTGGATATGAAGCGGCATTTAATGAATTGAAAGCAAATCCTAGCTATGAGAAAGAACACTACAATGATTGGTTCAAAGAAGGTTTCGGTGAGAATTTAGATCGAGAAAGAGAAGCTGACGCAGCCTATGAACAAGGATTAATTGGAGAGGAATACAATAGAGCTGACGATGTCCAAATTTCTAAGGAAATGTACTCTCATTATTACGACAAGGGAAGAGCTATATACGAAGAAAAGCAGCGAGAGAATACAAGAAACACCTCACTATTCATTGGTACTGCTATGACCGGTTGGCTAGGGAGAAGATTCTATGTTGCGAAGAAAATGGTACGATAGGAGAAGGTTCGATGGGTATCTATCAAAAAACGTGTTATCTTGTAGAAGATTTATTTGTGAAACTATTAACAAGAAAAGAAAATGAGAAACTTGTACGTGAGAAAGTAACCTCATACCGAATTGAGAAAGACGAACAAAAGCAAAAGAAAGAAAAATTAGAGGCTACGTCCTAATAAGAAAAACCCGCTTAATCAATCACAAAGTTAAGCGGGTTTTTGTAAACTTATTCTTCTGTAGTGGAAGGAGCCGGAATAGGGGTATCTAACCCAGGACCTTTTTCAACACTATCAACTTTGGAGAGTGGTACGTAGCTTGTTGTGTTCTCACGCAGCAAGTTCTTAACAACAACAACTGCATCACGAACTTCAACGTATTGACCTGTAGCAATACTAGCAGTGCCTTGTTCAATGAACGTTAGGCCAATCGTATCTGCACAGCAGAAATTGTCTTCAATAAACCTTGCTAAGCTTGCAATATCACATGCAATCGTACAATTGGAATCTCTACGAGAGTTGTAACGATCAGACATAGTTACACCTTCTTTCTACAATAGAATCGATATATCTTATGCAGAAAGAAGGAGGGAAGAATAGGATAATGTCGAGTCTTGTTGGAAATTGAGTCAAGTGCATGAAGGAATTAGCGGATAGTTCGTTGTTCAAGAGGTGTTCGTTCTTTAATTAACTAACAGAGCTTGTTAGGTTAATAGAATACACACGAATGAGGGTTATTATGGGATGTAGTATGGATTTAAGAAGAAAATTCTATGGGCAGGTGTGTGAAATGCTTATAAACAATAAGAATGAGTTGTGATTACAAATGCGTAAGGAAATTAGATGTTGGGCACTAGCCCGTGGTTCGTTGAAGAAATGAAGATGAAGTGTATATGAATAGACAATTTACCAACTATAAATGAGTTTACTGAGAAGTGTTACTGGAATTAAGAAATGCGTTCGAGTAAGGATTATGAACATAAATTACAATTGAATAAGTTAATGTATAGATTATCAGAACAATTGATCATTCATTATAAAATGATTTAGCTCATTGAAATTACATATGATAAGTGGATGCTATATTTTATCTCAAATTTCTCAATATCTTAAGTATACATCTTTATTGAGATGAGATGTCGATTTTTATTTTAACTTCCTATAATATATATTATGTAAACCTAAATTTTAAACTTAACTTTAGGACCACGCATTATATTTCTCATTCCCCTATTACAACTGAATGCTAACAGGTCTTATAATTTAAATCCGTATGGTGTCATATGTAGATAAGTTTTGATGATTAAGATTTCAAACACTGTCTCTAACCATTTTATAAATGATTCTACGCGCCTCGATATGAATTGAACCGAGGCGCTCTGACATTCGATTATAAGTCGATCTTTATTTATACAGTTGGATTAAATACCTCAGTTTTTATAGATTCAGCAGAAACACCTTGCTTCTCTAACACATGCATTAGATCCGTTACAAACGTTTCGGGTCCAGAAATGTAGTATTCCGTATTTTCAGCGCACATACGTATTTGTTCAATTATCAGCTGCTGTATATCGTCTCTGTTTACTTCGGCAGCACTTCCACTAGGGATGTATTGAACGTGTGTATCTTCCATTTTCTCAGTGAGTTGTTCTAGTTCTTCCATAAATGGATGATCGAACTTACTCCGGTTCACTGTAAGTAGCTTTACAGAACGTTTTGGGGTTTCGTTTGCGATGGTGTTCATCATGCTAATCAACGGTGTAATCCCTGACCCACCTGCAAGTAAAACAACAGGGTTCTTATCTCCACGATTTAACGTAAACGTTCCAGCCGGTGCTGTTAGAGAGAGCTGATCTCCAAGTGTTATGTGGTTATGTAGATAATGAGAGACCTTCCCTCTAGTCGTGCCTTCCCCTTCTTTTCTTACAGTAATTCGGTATACCCCGGGCTGATAAGCGTTCGAAAGGCTGTAATGTCTAATATGGGTGTATGGTTCTTCTGGAATTCGATGGTATAAGGTCACATATTGACCTGGCTCAAATAGTGGGATTTCCTTTCCGTCGGCTGGTGAAAGATAGAGCGATTTCATAGTAGCGTTTTCTTCTACTATAGAAGTCACAGTAAAGGCTCTTTCCCCTTCCCATCCCCCGCTTTGTTCAGCCGCTTCCTTATAGAGCTGTTGTTCTGCTGTGATAAATACGTCCGCTAAAGCGTAATAATACTCTTTCCAAGCAAGAAGTACAGGATGGTCCTCCGGCAGTTCTAGAACCTCTCTCATCGCTTGAAGTAAATAGTAACCTACAACAGGATAATGCTCCCGCTTCACTTCAACGCTTCGATGTTTATGTGCAATCTGTTGAACCACCGGAGTGAGCTGATCGAGGTGTTGTATGTGTTTTGCTGCAAGTAATAAAGCATGTGCAAGCGCCTTTTGTTGCTTGCCTTCTTCTTGATTGCGATGATTAAATACATTCCAAAGCTCTGGATGGTTGCTGAACAGTTGTTTGTAGAAGGCTGTTGTAATGGCAACGCCCTTTTCTTCCAATACAGGAACCGTTTCATACACAATTGTTTGATTTTTTTTCGAAATCATGCTCATTCCTCCAATATTTAGGGTATAAAGACCGTGTATACTTTCTAGTGTATTATGTAGCGCAATCCTTTCATACGTCATTTGGAACTAGAATCATGAAAGGTTTGTGACGAATCGTAACAAGGAGGTTAGCATGGATGAAGTATGTGAAAGTATTTTTGTTCTCAAGTATCTTATTTGGTGTTGCAATGGGTCTTTTATTTACGCTTCTTGGTGAAGATGGAGTATCGTCAGGAATTGTTGCTGGACTGTTCTTCGGGTTATTCATGACAGTTGTACTTGGAATTACGGACTTTGTTTCAGGAAAGAAACTGGGCGGGAAAGGCTCGAAGGGTGTTCATCAACAAGATGACTTGTCTTTACATGTAGGAATTGAGGACGCATTTGAACGTTGCAAGCAGTCATTGACTCTCTTAAAGGATGTTGAAATTAAGGAAGAAAACAAACAAGAGGGGTCCTTAGTTGCCCATACTGGAGCAACTTGGAAGACATTTGGAGAAGTTGTGAATATTCAATTGAGAGAAGAAGACTTCACAGTAACCCATATACATATCGAAAGCCGCCCGCTAGCGAAACAAACTCTTATTGATTACGGGAAAAACTATGAAAATGTAAAAACAATCCGCGACTCTCTTGAACCTAAAGCAAACACCGAGCTCTCTTCTTCCTAGAGTGGCTCGGTGTTTATTAGATCGATCATTCTCTTCTTACTATGAGAACGATAAGCGCATTCTACAGCATGCACAACGGATGTGGCATACGGTCCATCACACGTGAGCGAACCTCCATTAGTTAGATAACCATGAAAGTCTTCTAATTGTCTATATAATGGACTATAAGAATCTTTACGGTATTGAAGAGACTCTTCTTCTCCCCCTTGTTTAATAAGGGTAGCCCCCTTCCCCATTTCAATCACTACCCTGCCTTTCCGATACACCAGTTCAGTCCTTTGGCGTTGGCCTTGTTCGTAACCAGATAAACTAATAGAAACGGGAACCCCGTGATTCGTTTCAAAATACAGAAATCCACTTCCTTCGACATCACAGCCCTGTATCTGTTCTTGGAACGTACATGTTGCCTTGACGTACTGAAAGGATTGGCCAGTAAGCCATTGTACCTTATCTATACTATGTGAACCTAAGTTCATGACAATCCCGCCCCCAGCTAACTCCTTTGAAAGAAACCAGCTCGGGCGTTCTTGGTGAAAGTAATCAATATAACGCTCTTCATGTACCATAAGCAACTCACCTAAGTCTCCCCTGCCTATTCTCTCACAGGCAGCAAGATTCTCGGACAAGTAATGCTGGGTATGGGCCACCATAATAGCCACATTCTGCTCCTGAGCTGCATTCTGTATATCAAGGCAATCTTTAACGGAGAGTGCCATTGGCTTCTCAATTAGAAGATGAACACCATGCTCTATACACAACAGACTTGCTTCCTTGTGTAGATAATGCGGCAATGCGATGATTGCCATGTATGGTTTTTCAGTTAGAAGCATCTCGTTAATGGACTCATAAGCGGCAAGGTCGAAAACATTCTCCAATAATCGTGCTCGCTCTTCCCTGATTTCTACTACCGCTACAGGATGGAAAGCAGGATGGGCTTGCAAAGCTCGAAGATGATCCTCTGCTATCCCCCCTCCGCCGATGACAGCAACCCTGTTCATCGTGCCACCTCTTGCAATGCTTGAATGAAGTTAAGATCTTGAACTGCATGTTCGTAGACAAGCGAAGTGTTTTCATTCTCTTCGGCTACACCCTTTGTAAATTCAAGTGAATACGTTCCATTGTATTGAAAGAACTGAAGTTGTCGAATGCGTTCTTGTACAAGTTCAGCACGTTCCTTAAGGCAATGAAACTTGTGTTTCTCATAAACACTACAATGCATGTGCGAAATGCGCATTTTCAAATAAGTAAACCATTTGTTCAGTTGAACGGATTCATGAAAGGGATGAACGATGACTTGAACTTTAGAAGGTGAGAATTCAGATAAGACTTCTCTTGCGACCTGAGGCGATGCCAGAACTGTTCCGGGATGACACTCACACAGGATTTGGCACGACGAAGGAAGTTGTGTCATCCATCGCTTTAAGTTAGACACATAAGTCTCAAGCTCTTCTTCCTTTGAACCAAAGTTTATTTTCACTCGAGGAATGCTTAGGGTATGAATCAAAGAGGCGACCTGAGCTCTCTCTTCTTCATCTTCATCAGTAAAGGATACGTAACTATTGAAAATCTGGATTGGTAGTTTAGACTTAGCAAGCTTCTTCACTTCTTCCTCTTCCACTCTTGTTACATGATAGTGCCACAGCTCTATACCAGTAAAACCAGACCTTCGAAATGTCTCAATCCATTCACTAATAAGGATTGATGGTTGTTTATCGTCTGCCCAGCGATTCTTCTCAAGTAGAACGGTGTTGATATACAATCAACGTCTCCTCCTTTAACTCCCAGTAGAACACCCTGCCAGAATACTTTCTACTGAATCTCTGAAATTAATGTGAAAGATATAACGTGGTCTTCCTTTCGTGCTTCGTTGTTCTTCCCCTACCACCCTCGCAATCTTGTGTTGTTCAAGCTGTGTAAGAATTCTACGAGCACTCCGCATCGTGATGGAGAAACCTTGTGCCAGCTCAGCCGTAGTTAGTGTGTTTCTCCCATTTGCGTAGCAAAGTTGGCGTAATCGGTGTAGAGTTTTCGCACTAACACCGAGTTGTTGGACCTTTTGGAGAGCATGTTCATTTTCGACTCTGAATGTACCAAATGGATGTGTGAGGAGGTTCGTTTGTTTGTATTGGGGGATTTCTTTCTCCATTTGTTCTCCGATTAGATGGATACAATGGGCTGTTGGATAAATGAGCGCAGCCTGAAACCCTTCTGAAAGGATGGTTGATAAGATGATTGGGTCACATGTCAACACACCTGCTGCTTCCTCGTTCTTCATGTGAACTAAATGACGGTGCATAACTCGCTTCCGCTCTGATGGATGATAAGGTGTATACAAGAACGTGCGGGGTAAGTCCTCAAGAAATAATTGATCATTCTCTAATGTGAAGTCGATACTAAGCGGAAGCGAAGACCTTACGTTATGCTGTAACCAGCGAACAGAGGATGCGTAAAGGGCCGCTTGGGTATAGGGTAGTTCATAAATAGGTATCTCCTTAAATGAAACGTACCCGTCATTCGAAATTAATCCTGGATGTAGACCTAGAACAGCATCATAAGAACCGTATTCGGTTAATAGGCTATCTTCACATGCATAATGACGGAATTGAAGCAAGCTACTGTCTTTAAGTATACGTACAACGAGTTCGTGTAAGTGAGGATGCCCAATTGTCGCAATCATGGTCATTTGACGATCATCCTTTCACGTTAGAAGCTTCCTATTTAAGTCCTGATGAGCTCGCCCCTCTAACAAAATACTTCTCTGTGAACAAGAAGACAAGTAAGATTGGAAGCAACGACATAAGTGCAGCAGCAACCAAGTATTGCTCCTGTCCGAACCAAGCACCAGACATGGACAAGATACCGATTGGCAACGTGAACTTATCTTCTGAAGATAGATAAATAACGGGTGCCATAATCTCATTCCACTTTGTCATAAACGTAAAGATGGTCAGTGTGGCAAGTTGGGGTTTACACATGGGCAAATACACACGCCAATAAGTTTGGAAAGGCGTACACCCGTCTAGTTTCGCTGCTTCGTCAAATTCTTTCGGAATGGCCAAGAACGCTTGGCGCATTAAGAACACTCCGAACGGTTGCGCTAGCCACTCCATAATCCAAAGTGGAACAAGCGTGTCAAGAAACCCTAAATGTTTAAAGATAATGAACTGCGGAATGATCATAACAACCGGTGGAATCATGAGTGTCCCAAGCACCATGACGAACAAAGAACGTTTGAAAGGAAATTGGAGTCGCGCAAAGGCGTATCCGACCATGGAACAAGAAAGCAATGCCCCGATAACCGATAATACGGTCACGATTAAACTATTTAGCGCATACGTATCCATTGCAGTCATCTTCCATACTTCAATATAGTTCTGCCATTGAAACGGATTCGGAATCCATTGTATCGGTACGGATGTATACTCTTTGTACGACTTTAACGAGTTGAGCAATGCACTGAGCAGCGGAACGAACATAATGATTGAACTTAAGCCAATCACACCATAGCTAATGAGCCGCTTTCGCTGGTACCGATTTAATGTACGATCTTTCTTTGTATTAGTTCTCATAGTACACCCACTTTTTCTGTAGCCACAATTGAATGAGCGTAATGGCAAACAGGATTAAGAACAAGAACCAAGCGATGGCGGATGCATATCCCATCTTTAAGAAAGAAAATCCCTGCTGGAACAAGTAGAGCATTAACACCATACTTGCATTATCCGGCCCCCCTGCTGATGTTACATCCCCCATATTTCCAGTCATCACATAGATTTGTTCAAATGATTGAAAGGTCGTGATGGTTGTAAGCACGAGGACAAGGAAAGTCGTTCCTGAAATAAGTGGCAAGGTGACATGTCGGAACTTCCGATACGTTCCTGCCCCTTCTATTTCCGCTGCCTCGTAAAGGTCGTGTGGAACATTCTGCAGTCCAGCTAGGAAGATGACCATCATATATCCAACGCCCTTCCATACGGCTACAGCGACTAAAACCGGAATCACTAATGCTTCATCATTTAACCACGCTTGAGGCGATGCCCCCATCTTTACGAGTAGAGTATTGGCTATACCAAATCGAGGATTGAAGATTGCATCTGCTACGTAGAGTACGACCGTCCATGAACAAATGACAGGGATGAAGTGAGCAATTCGAAATAGCTTTAATCCTTTTAGGCTTTGATTCAATGCTACGGCTAATATAAGTGCAAGGATGGTCTGGGCAGGAACGAATAGAACCGCAAAGTAAAATGTGTTCCAAAGCGCTTTATGAAACACAGGATCTTGGATAAGCGTAGTATAGTTCTCGATTCCAATCCACTCAGGGGCGTTTAACATATCGTACTTTGAGAAGCTGAAATATAGAGAAGCGATTAGCGGAAAGGATAAAAAGACAAGAAATTGAATGAGGTATGGGGACACCATAAAGAGTCCCCACTTCCCATCATTCGTTAATCGTCGTGGCTTTCGCTTCAGCATGGAGGTGCTGACGTGAATATTCCTTTCTGTTGGTTTGGAAGAATCGGCCAATCACGTCACCCCCTTGAATAAGACGAACGCGCTGTTGTTATTCATAGAAATCATCCAGTACTTTCTGCACTTCCTCATCCGCTTGTTTTAGGGCATCTTCAACAGAAGTTTCACCTAAGAAGACTTGGTCTGCATTTTCATTAAATTTCTGTAACCATTCTGACCAGACAGCGTTCGTATCTAACGTCCCAGCGAACTCGAAACTATCCAAGAAGGCTTGTTTGTTAATGGACTGCTCGCCAGAATTCAAGAACAAATCAGAATTTGCTACCGATTTCTTAACAGGTACCGCTTCCCCTAATTCAGCCCATTCTTTCTGAACTTCATCTTCTGTTACCCAGTATTTGACCCATTCCCAGGCAGCTTCCGCCTTTTCATCAGATGAATTCTCATTAACAATCCAAGAGTTTGCGATAACAGGTGCGAACCGGTCTCCATTAGGTCCTTTCGGCAGGACAGAAACGTCATAGTTAATACCTGTTTCATTGGCTGCTAGAACACGGGCATAAATTCCGATTCTCATTGCTGCTGTTCCACTAGGGAATGGAGACATTGGACTTTGGAAGCTCTGGAGGTCAGATGGATCTGTCAATATTCCACGTTCCATCCCATCAACAATCCAGTTCATTGCTTCTTTGTTTTCTTCTGAATCAATAAGAGACTCTTTTAAATCCTCATCCAAGACACCGCCGCCGAAAGATTTCAATACCGGCATCCAACCTTCTGTGATGTTAAAGAACGTAAGTCCGTACTGTTTCACGCTCTTCTTATCAAACTCTGAATCATCTGCTGTTCGGTCTTGGCCATCTAACGTGAGCTTAGCCCCAGCTTCTTTCAACTGTTCCCATGTCCATGACTCGTCAGGATAGTCTACACCAGCAGCATCGAACATATCTTTATTGTAGAAAAGTGCACCAATCTGGATGCCTTGAGGTACAGCGTAGTACTTTCCATCTGAGCCTTTGTTGAAATCAAGTCCGTAGTAATCGTCTTGATTTAAGTCACTTTCAATCCACTCTGTTAAATCTTTTGCTGCTCCCCGTTCTGCATATTTTTGGACAAGTACACCATCTGAGAGCCACACATCAGGGGCATTATTTCCTGCTATTTGTGTATCAAGCTTTTGGAAGAACTGTTGGTATGGTGCATTTTGAGTCGTAACGTCAATGTTTGGGTGAGCTTCTTCGAATTTCTGAATGAGTTCCTCCACCTTCTCATCTGCGCTGCCTGAAGAGTAATAGCCAAGTTTAATTTCCACTACTTCTTCCTTAGTTGTGTTTCCCCCATCCTCTGTGGATGACTCCGCGTCATTTGAACAGCCTGTCAGCCAAGCAGACATTAAGAGAAGCCCCGAGAGACATAGTCCAGTACCGATCTTCTTCATTTAATATTCCCCCTCACCATTTGTTATCGCTTACAATTACTATTGTAGAAGGTAAGAAGACATGGGAAAATGGAATTATATTTGAATGTTTGTGTTTTTTTAATTAAAATATAGAAAATTCTAACATATCGAGCGAGGGGGATTGGTATGCGGGTTAGAAGTATTCAAAGTAAGCTTCTAGTTGTCATCGTATTGTTTGTATGTACCCCACTCTTAGTCTTCGGATACATTTGGTACTCTAAAACAACGAAAGCAATTGAAGAAAACTCCGTACAATCTAGTCAGCAGCTGCTTATTCAAACGAAGGAATATCTCAAATATTATCTCGAAGACTTAGAAAAAGCGACTGTTCCCATTACAACACATCCATCCGTCCAACGTTTCCTACTATCAGATGCGCCTCCACCCTCTTCCTACCAACAATACCTACAAACCCAATCGCTCAGAAATGAAGTCTTTGAACAACTGTTTCACAGCCGCGCTGACGTCTATGGTGTTTCGCTCATCAATCAAGCTGGACGACAAGCGCATCATTATGGCCATGTGAAAGAGTTTATTAATATGAATGAAATCTATGAGCGGAATAAGGTGTTATGGGATTCAAGAAATCAGTTTACAAGCTTTGACTTTCTCGGCGTACATACCATTAATGGCACTCCGGTCATTACGATTACACATCAATTATATAATCCCAACACGTACTCTCCTGAGGGAATGCTTATCCTTCATCTACGGTTAAAGCAAATCGCGACCATTATGAACGAAGGAATGATGAGTCATTTCCATCAAATATGGGTTGTAAATGAAAAGCGTGAAATCATTTATCATCCGAACACATCCCAAGTGGGCCTTAGGTTTCCATTTGAAATCTTAGCAAATGATGATCGGTACGTCATTAACTCGTATGACCATAAAGAAAACCGAACACTTATGGTCTATGAATCATTGCCAGAATGGGGATGGACCGTTGTGGCAAGTGTTCCGCTTAAGGAATCTATGTTTGACTTGATCCAACTCAGAACCTTCTCCATTATGGTGGGCTTAGCTATTATAGGAAGCGCCATAGTATTTGTAGGTGGCTTCTCCTTCTCCTTGACATACTCACTCCGGCAATTACAAAGTCTAATGAAGCAAGTGGCGACGGGGGATTTGAAAGTGAAATCGAAAAGACCGTTACCCTTTCACCGTAATGATGAAGTGAGTGACCTCTACAACAGCTTCTACAGCATGACGGGCCGTTTGTCGAGCTTAATTGATGAGATTCGTCTCTCGAAAGTGAAAGAGCAAGAACTTCAGCTAAAAACGAAAGAAGCGGAACTACAGGCAATGCAATCTCAAATCAATCCCCATTTTCTATACAACACGCTTGAAGTCATCAATTCATACGCCATTATAGAGAAGCAGCCAACGATTAGCCGGATGACCACTTCCTTAGCTGATATGTTTCGGTACAACGTGAGCAATACGAAGAGGATTGTTACATTACAGGAAGAAATTCAGCAAATACGCGCGTACTTTGCCATTCAAATGGAGCGATTTGAAGAATTACAAGTGATGTACGACTTAGAGGGCAATATGAAAGAAGTTATGACCGCTCGGTTAACGTTACAGCCTTTGATTGAGAATGCATTTGTACATGGTTATGAAGAACACGCACTAAGTCCAGAATTTATCGGGGTTTACGGTCGTCATATGGGGGGGCATTACTTGCTCTATATTGTTGACAATGGAAAAGGCATGCCCCCTGACATTGTAGAATCTTATAATTACGCTTTCCTTCACGGTGTGGAACCACGCGGAACTAAAACCAATAAGCGTATAGGATTGTTTAATGTGCACAGCCGGATCTATGCTCATTTCGGTTCTCCCTATGGATTAACGATTAAGAAATCTACAGATACAGGAACGGTAATCGAAATACGGTTACCTTTGGTGGAAGACCTAGCGAAGAAGGAGGTTGCTGCATGTACACACTTATCACAGTAGACGATGAAAAGCTCGTAAAAAGAAGTATGGCTGCTCTTATTGAGGAAGGGGATTGTGGCTTTACCCTTGTAGGTGAAGCGAAGAATGGTGAAGAAGGTCTAACCTTAGCTTGTAACGTTCAACCTGATTTAATCATCACAGACATACGCATGCCGAAATTGGATGGTTTAGCGTTTATTGAACGCGCTTTGCATGAAGTTCCAAACTGTTCGTTTATCGTCATTTCAGGATACGATGAGTTTTCTTATGCTCAACGAGCGTTGCGATATGGAGTGAGTGACTTCTTACTAAAGCCAATCCATCCTGAGCAGTTCCTTGAGGCATTGCAGAAAGTGAAGAATCGATTGGACGAGCAGCAAGAGCATTCGTCCAATCGGGATCTAAAATTATCGCTCATTCAACATTATGGGGACGTATTTGTCGAGGAACTGTGGCTCTTAAATGAGGATAGTTGTTACCAAAAAGTAAATGAGTTTCATCAGCAACTCGGGGAAGACATTGCATCCACTCACCTCCAATACTATGATGACCTGCTAAGGTATACAATTGAACGTTTAAATAAACGCGGAACAGAACTCTCGCAATACTCATTCCGAGATGAGATAAGGAAAGAAGGGTCATTGGCAGAGGCTTTAAAGGAGGTATTCAAGAACATCCTCCACCATTTAAAGGTTAAGCGGAATGTAGGAAGACGTACTCACATCTTGGAAGCAGTTGAATATATACAGACTCACTTTCATCACGAGGACATATCCCTTCAATCCGTTGCTGACCGTGTCCAAATGTCCCCTGCATACTTCAGTATGGAATTTAAGAAAGAAATGGGAATTACCTTCAAACAATATGTCACACAGAAACGAATGAACCGTGCAAGACAATTACTCGAAGACCCAACATATAAAACCTATGAAGTTGCGTTTGCCATTGGATATGGAGACTACCCTCACTTCACGAAAACCTTTAAGAAATGTATGGGATTGACTCCAACGGAATACCGAAAGCGCCTTGGAGCACATTGAAGAGGCTTGCCGAAGCAAGCCTTTATGTTATTGTATCGACAAGATTGGAGCGTTCTCATGTTCTTTACTGTGAAGAAGAACGAGGCGATCGGTTCGATTCGGATCAGTTAAACTGAAAGAAACCGTTTCTCCCTGTTGTTCTTTCATTAAATCAGTGACATCAATGGAATACCACCCAGGCTTTGTGATCGTAACCGTTCCAATTCTCTTTAAAGTAGATGTAGGCTGATTCTCCCAAGTAATCGAATCTTCATTCCATGGCAGAGTATTTGCCCCTACTACATCAATATCAACCCCTTGAACCGTTGCGTCTCTAACGTCACGATCTACGTAGAAACTAAGTGTAGCTTGATTAACCTCACTCCCTCTCTCTTCAGGCATAAATTGCATCCAAGCTTTTCGATTATAGTTCTTTATTCCTTCAGCTACAGTCTTTATTTCAAGGAAAGATTCGCTGCCGTAGTTATTCTTCGCATAGCTATCACTTCTCACAAATGCGTCGTCCGTCGGTAAATAACGCTGCTTCTCCCATGAAGTCTCTAGTCTCCATAGACTCGGCAATGGTTTCTCCCAATAATAGCCGTCTTTCCTAATGGTATTGACTTTAAAGCCTACTGTTCCGCTTTCTGTTGGAATGGACTCTGAAACGAATGAGACGGTCCCCGTCGCGTCCGTCTTTCCTGTCACGACTTTTCCACTCCGATATTCGAATCGTCCCCGCATCGTTGCTTCAACAGGACTTCCCGTCTCTCCGTCGATTATAGTAAAGGTTACCTTTACTTTGTCATCATCGTAAACAATGGAAGAATCTTTGATTATCAATGATTGTAAGGTTGTAGCATCCGTGTGAGCAGTTGCCTCAGATGACTCTGGACCTTTATTCCCGCTCACATCTACTGGTATTACTTTATAGACATACTCTGTGTCACTTTGCAATCCACTGTCATGAAATGATAAGCCTCTCGCTTCTCCTGCTAACGTATCTTCTGTAGGTGCAAATCCTTGTGATAAACCTCTATGAATCTCGTAATAGTCAATCTCATAATTGTCGAACGCTCTGCCATACGAAAGGGAAATCGATTCATAATCAATCGTATTGGCAGTTGGCTCTTCTAATAAGGATGTAGGAGGCTCATTATCTTCTGGTGGCGTCCAATAGAATCCATTTGGTGACCATTCAGAAGGAAGGTCACGAATCGTATCATAGTGATGCAAGGCAATTCCCCCATAGGAAGAAGATTCTAAATAGGCTGTATTCACAAGATCTAATTGCTCCTCCATATAAGTCCGGCCCTCTTCTCGGAAGGTAATGGTTTCAGGGTCCCCACCGTCGGCTATATCTTTCGTTTCCACACCCAAGACTACAGAATGTGGTTTCCCAATACCTTCTGCGTATTGGATTTCTCCACGCGCCCGTTCAATGATGCCTGCTGAACCTTCTGCTACGTCACGGTAATCCATGATGGAGATATAATCGAGCACATCTTGCACATGTTCAGAAAGCCATTTTGTTTGTTCTGTTTCTCCGTTTCGTCCCCATG
Organism: Pontibacillus halophilus JSM 076056 = DSM 19796; assembly: GCF_000425205.1. Classification (GTDB taxonomy): domain Bacteria; phylum Bacillota; class Bacilli; order Bacillales; family BH030062; genus Pontibacillus_A; species Pontibacillus_A halophilus. The sequence goes on from NZ_AULI01000002.1 coordinate 58,628, forward strand.
TAATAGAACTTGCGTGGGTAGAGGTGTCATACCAGTTTGGAATTGCGGCTCCGATAGCTAAATTAGAATGAGCAGCTTGTTTTCGATCCATCATTTGCTGTAATAAGTCGAGGTACTGTAGCTGTAAGGAAGGTTTATCTTGTTTAAATTCGGGGGCTATATACGGTTCTATATCTACATTGACCCCATCGAACCGTTCTGATTGTGAGGAAGATAAGTTGTAGTTGAGGATTGATTCGAGTTCTTTTATCGCGACAGGGTGGTATCGCTCAAAAGCGCCGAAATGTGGTGGTTTCGTTCCGCCAGCAATGAGCGCATGTACTTGAAACCCTTCATTGTGTGCCCATGATATTAAATTCCGAACTCGCTCCCGCTCTTCTTCAACCATATCTACACCTTCATATTGGTCGATGCCAAGGTATAGCGTAGTAATCCGGTCTTGTTGAAAGGTTGAGGTATCGTTAGCAAATGCTTTAAGCAGTTCCCTCGACCCATCGTTGTACAACAAATTATAAGATGCTTTCTCCCATATCCACATAGCTCGGTCTTGATTTAACAAAGGTTCTGGAGTAGGTAACACCATGCTGTCGTGCACGTATGTCGTTTGACTAAAGCCTATATTTCCTTTGTTATCCGTTGCTCTTGCTTCTATGCTATAAGAAGAGACATCATCAATGTTCGGATAGAAGTTGACTGTATAACGAATTCCTGTTTGTTTCGCACGTATCCATTTCCCGCCATTAATGCGTACATCCACTTTGTCCAGTGTATGCTTACCTGACACACTGACAGATACACTCGTCTGATTTGTTAATGCTTCTCCCTCTTTAGGATTCAATATTGTGACCTTCGGTGTGTCAACGATTGGATTATCTACGGCAATCGTAACCGGACTAGACCATGCTGAATAACTGGTTTCTAAATTGGTCCCTTTAACGATGAGCTCAATGTCACCTTCTAACAAGGAAGTGTCTAGTTCATAAGACCATGTCCCCTCTGCTTTGTCCTCAATTACCTCATGCGTTCTTCCCCCATCTACGATAAGAACCATGTCTTCAACATCTGTGTACGTCCCTTGGACCATAGTAGTCGAACTAGAAATTACATCCCCATTTGAATGAGATGTAATTTCTATAGTTGCCTCTGCATGAACATTCTGCTTGCTAATTAGGACCATGGCTATGCAGCACAAGAACATCAATCCCCATTTTGTTTTCATAGTCGCTATCGTTCTCCTCCTTTAAAAAAATCACCACTTCAAGGTGATGATTTTAGACAGACTCGCCATGATGAAATTAGGTGTGTAGCGGACATCTAGCTATAAGCCTATACTTTCACGACATGAATATCCTTGTCCTCCCGAGCAAAGATCACCTCCCCTGTTGCATGAATTTCATTAAATAAGAAGCTATTTGGGCCTTCATGCGACACGAGAATATGATCGTTTCCCCCTTTATGCGATACAGTTAAGGCAGTGACTTCCTCCTCTAAGAACGTCGTCCCTTTTGTGGATTGTGCTTCAACTTTTTGAAATTGAAGAGGAACATCAGAATGTGAGAAAGGTTCGATGATTGTAATCATGCAGGTCGTTCCGCTACCAGTCGTGGTGAACGTCACTTTAGTTGATGGGTGCTTTTGATTGTAGTGTCTTGAGATGGAGCACTCCGCCTTATTCGTTACCACATTTGTAAGAGAGAGCAGGCGAGCCCCTTTTCCACTAGGGCTAGAAGCAGTTACGCATGTATTGGAAGGATCAACGGAAATGTCTAACGACTCGGCGAAGTGAAAGTGTTCGGTGTACGCATGAGTTGAGTGAGACTTAAATTCATCAATTAACAACCAGTAGTAAGGTTTGACAAACAATAATCGACGCTTGGGATGAACAGGGTCATTAAGCTTCCAATAGCCATCATGGCTCACTTCCACATAATCGTAGATGGATGTCGTCTTAAAATAAGGGGCAATTGGTTGTGCCGCACGTCCCCACGTCCACGAGTCGATATAAGGAGTCATGCCGATTCCATCAACGGTCGCTGTATTATGCTGGAACGCTTCTTTGAAATAAGCCCGATCTTCATTCTCCATGTACGTGTACCTACCCGTATCAATCAGAAAGTCTTCACCAAATAGGGATAACTCCAAATGCATTAAGTCGTCATGACCATGCGCGCGTATGACATCCATATGGCCTACATCAAGAAGTGTATAGTGTGCAGTTTCAGACCAATTTGTCCGTGAAATGGCATAGCCACTTTGTGGAAGATAAATAGAGGTGTAGTCAGGTATAGTTGATTGTAATGCCTCGTATAGAGCGGCTCCTTTCGAACCGAAATACCATATTCCTTCATAATCAAGCGTATTATAGCCTTGACTCTTTAACTCGGAACGCTTGAACAGGCAAGCCCCTCGAGTGAGCACGTCCCTTATATCCGTATCATCGCTATCACTCAACATAGGTTGTTTCCCAGTAGGCTTGATGATGTTTACCGATGCGGTATACAAACGTTTCAGAGAATTTTCTATGGATAGAGGGAGCTCATAGTCGTTAAGTTTCGCAAGCCACACCGACTCAAACAAGCAATGCAACACTTCATGATGATACATAGGACTTTGTTCGTTGTGCATGCCATCCTCAAACACTTGAAGCCGACACATCTTCTCAAGACGTGTAGTCGCAACCTGCAGCCATTCTGGCGATGCTTGTAATTGTGGGAAGCATAACGCAATTTGAAACAACCCATTGGTCTCTAGAAACCCCCAGTTGCTTTGCGCATCATGATTGGTAAAGGCAGTTCGCAAATACCTACCATGTAGAGTCACCGCGTCTAAAAACAATGAATCGAATTCTTGTGTCCACAAGGGAGATTCGCGAATACAGGTGTAGCCCCGAATCCAGTTTGCTATACGAATACCGCTGTCTAACTTCCGCCATGTTGCTTTGACATTGTATTCACGTTTCTGACTATCCTGAATTTCATCGGGTGTAAGCGGATTCTGGCTGATCCAATCTTTCAGTAGTCGTATGAAGGCCTCCGCATACTTCTCATCCTCTGTTAACCAATACGCCTGACCTAATTCATTCATAAACCTCGAGCGGTTCAAATTGACTGTCCATTCGAAGTCTCCTTTATGTTCGTACGTCCAATCAATCTTGTCATAGAACGTCACAGGTGTTTCACATAGCTCCATATCCCAGCGATGAGTAAATATAAACGTATTCTCCGTAGCCAAATTAGCTCGATGCAACACTTCATGGACTTCTAACGGCCAGAGGTCTTTGCACAGTTTAACAATTTGTTCACGGTCTTTCCTTTCATAGAAATAGGCCATGTTACCGCTCCTTCGTAGTAGCTTCCTTGCACTCATGTAGCCAACGAGACCGGTGTTTACTGACGAAAGCATCGTCGGTTAAATGTGGATAAGAAGCGTAGACTCGATCGATTGCTTGTGATTGGCCTTTGCTCAACACTTCCTTCTCACTTAAACAAATTGAAGAAGCAAGTAAGCCTTGGCGCCTCAATACCTCGTTGATTCCTGCAATACACCCTTTAAAATCATGAGCAACATCGAATAATACTGCATTGCAATCTGTTAATTCAATACCTTTTTGCAACAAGGTTAGAGGGATTTCCTTATTCGCCTTTGCAACACGGATTTCTTCGTATAATTCAACCGCCTTGCTGGTCCACACTGCCCATTGTCCAAGTAACCCTCCTGCAAAGTGTTTTGTGACCTGTTCTCCGTTCACTGTAAACGTGTAAGGAGTGAGTAAGTCCGCAACAATGTTGTCATCGTTGCCAGTGTAGAGGGCGACATCATCCCGACGTCTCGACTCACATACAGCTCGAACTACATCGAGTGTCTGGTAGCGATTAAACGGGGCGAGCTTGATAGCAACAACCCCTTCGATCTCAACGAATTCTTTCCAGAACGAATAAGGAAACGTTCGTCCTCCAACAGAAGGCTGGAGGTAAAACCCACATACAGGCAATACGGAAGATAGCTCAGAGATTCGATGAAGATGCTCACGTTCACTATAAGAAGGCAAGCCACCCATACTTACAAGAATGAGGTCGTACCCGTAAGAATACGCAAGTTTGGCTTCCTCCAAGGCTTGCTCAAGGGGTCCGCAAACTCCAGCGATTTTCAAGAATGGCCGTGTTAATCCTGCTCGTTCCACCTCTTCAGAAGCTAAGCGCAACACAGGTTCTAACAATTGAACCTCTGGATCTCGGATTTCAAATTGAGTCGTGTGTACTCCTACGGCAATCCCACCCGCACCACTTTCGATATAGTAGCGGGTTAAAGCTCGTTGCCTTCTCTCATCCAAAGACTTGTCATTGGTTAAGGCGAGTGGATGAGCAGGAATGACAGTACCTTCATGAAGAAGTTTCAGTTGGTCTGTACTTAGCGAAGTGGCCATCAATATTTCCCCTCCCGTTCTTGGAAATGAGTGGGCTTCTGAAGCATCTCCCCCTCTGCTTCAAGCCAGTCTGCTGTTAGAGTAAGCATTTCCCGAATCGTCACAGATGGATACCCGAACCATTGATGTGCTTTTGAGGCGTTACTAAGTAGCGCAGTATCTTGCTCTTTCCCGATGAATAATGGATTCTTCCCAAATCTTTCACCAAACCGTTCTGCAATCCATCGAACAGACAACGTTTCTGGACCTGTCACATTTAAAATTTGAGGAGGCGATTGGCAATGTAAGAAAGCTCGAAGTGCCATTTCATTTGCATCCCCTTGCCAAATGACATTCACATGGCCCATTGACAAATCAATAGGCTGTTCTTGATAGACTGCTTTGGCCAATTCTAGTAAGACCCCATAACGAAGATCAACCGCATAATTTAAACGAAAGTGAAGTTGTTGTGTTCCATATTTGTGTGAGAAGTAGGAAAAAACTCGTTCCCTACCAAGACAAGATTGAGCATATTCTCCATTCGGTTGTACGGAATCTTCTTCTGATACCCCACCATGTGTAATCGAGCTCAACGGGTATACGTTCCCAGTAGAAAACGATACAATTCGTGAGTCTTTGTACTTCTCTGCAATCCTGCCAGGTAAGTAGGAATTCATGGCCCATGTCATATGTTCTTTCCCTGTCGTTCCGAATTTCTGGCCAACCATATACATGATATTTCTGACCTGAGGTAAACGCTGTAACTGCTCTTCATCCAATAAATCGGCCGCTATTGTTTCGATACCATATGCTTCTAACTCTTCTTGAAGAGTTCCATTTCTGAATCGGGAGACTGCCAACACTCGTTTTGAAGAGTCTCCTTCCTTAACCGCGTTATAAGCGAGTTTTGCAAGGGTTGGTCCCATCTTACCTCCAACACCTAGAATCATGATGTCCCCGTCCAGCTGCTCAAGGTCTCGAATAAGCTTATTTGAAGGTCGACTCATCCATTCGTCTAACTCATATCCTGTTCTCATGCACATCCTCCTCCATTCTTCCACTATTTAACGTTAATACTAGTGTAGAGTAGGTCTTGTGCTCAACGTCTTTATAATGTCCTTTATTCCTCCACTTTTCGTAATCATTGCAATGGGAAGTGGAAGTATTGTCTTAATGGAAAGAATCCATAAAAAAAGAGCAGCCAAACGGCTACTCATCTAGAAGATACGTCATTCCATCTTTCTGCTGTATTCGTTTATCCTTCATCAGGCGACCAAGGGCGCGTTTAAAGGCAGCCTTACTAATTTGAAATTCGTCCCGAATTGCGTCTGGATCGCTTTTATCCGTGAATCTCATCTTGCCGCCTTCTTCCTTCAAGTAAGCGAGAATCTCTTCAGCGTCTTTCCCTAAAGCCTCTTCCTTAACTGGACGCAAGGAAAGGTTTAACGAGCCATCCTCTTTCACATCAATAACTCTAGCTGTCATCCATTCACCAAATCGTGGTTCTTCTTTCCGTTCAAGATGGTGGATAAAGCCTCGGTAGCCATCTTCCGTTACAAGGAAAGAACCAATTTGGGTGGAGCGATAGATTCGGCCAGATACACTCTTATGAAGCAGCTCTTTAGGCGCAGTTTCGAAATAATCCTCCATCACCGTTTCGGTAGCTGGCTTAGCCAACAATCGTCCTTTCTTATCCGTAATAAGACGTACGAACACTTCATCACCTGGCTGTGGCCAAAGCGTCTCGAATAGTGGAAGGTCATCTTCTGAAACGAGGATATCCTTCACCGTACCGATATCCACGAACACACCCAACCTTGGCACCACCTCTTTCACAGATACCCAGTTGTAGTCATCGGTTGTAACGGATGGGATGTTCATAGTTCCAACAAGATCCCCACGTTTATTGTGGTAAAGAAAGACCTCTACTTCTTCACCGTTCTCTAGTTCATGTTCTGCTTCGTTATGATGCAACAGCACCTCTTCATCGCCCAACCCAAGCACATAGCCTGTCTCAATCTGGCGAAGTACGTTGCATACCTTTATGGTACCTACTTGCGTGTCTTTCATTGCTTAGCCTACTTCCTTTATTAGATGGTCCTATTATAGCATACGTATAGAAGGAGTTTCGTGCTGTAAAATAAGTGAAACGATTCGTTTTTTTCTGTTAATATAGAAGCGCGGATGGTGACTTACAGAAAAGGAGCGACAACATACATGAGCCAAAAAGATGTAGACGACATTATTCAAGAAGGAATATACGGAAAACGTGAGACGAAGCCTGATGAACGAAGAAGATTCCTCGGAACCATTCGAGAACGAGTTGTGTTGGCACTAACGAAGGGGCAGCTTATGCAAGATAAAGCCCTTCAAGAGCTAGAATCTGCCATGCAAGAACACCGCAATACCACCTTGCTGTTAAATGGAGAAGTGTCTTCCCGATTTATGACAGAAGAAAAGAGATTAGCTGAGAAGTATTCGATTCCATATACTGAAGTCTCAAACCAAGGCACAAGCACAGATCTCGGTGCGGTGCTCACGTACGATTACGCAGTGGATATTGAAGAAATCTTTGTCTCTGATAAAGAAGAAGTAACTCATGAAGAGCCTTCTTTCTTTGACAAGGTAAAGGGATGGTTTAGCGGAAAATAAAGGTATCCCTATATGAGGAATTGTAAAGCCCCGAAGAGTAGCCGTAACTCTTCGGGGCTTTTTAGATCGCCTGATTTCTATTCGAATCCGGCTGCGCTCTCTTTAACTGAGTATGACGTGACGGTCATAAGCTCTAGAAATAGTTCCGCGAAATATGGATCCCATTGTGTACCTTTACCCTCTTCAATGATGCGTAAGGCCTTGTCAATCGGCATTCCCTTCCGATAAGGGCGATCAGAAGTCATAGCATCATAGGCATCTGCCACAGCCATAATCCTACCAAAGATTGGGATATCCTCCCCGCTTAGTTGATCTGGATAGCCTTTCCCATCATAACGCTCGTGATGATGGCGTACCCCAGGTAGAATGGGATGAAGCTCCGCAGGCAGTTGAACCTGTTTCAAGATTCGTTCTCCTATAGCAGGGTGTTGTTGAATAATCGAGAACTCTTCAGCTGTTAGTCTCCCTTCTTTCAATAAGACAGCGTCGCGTACTCCAATCTTCCCAATATCGTGTAGCAGAGCCGATTTCCTTAATAAGTCAATCTGATCTTCTTCCCACCCTGCATAAGTTGCGATTTGTACGCTATAGGCGGCCACACGTTCTGAGTGACCAGCGGTGTAGGGGTCTCGTGCATCTAATGTTGCGGCAAATACAGTGAAGAAGCTTTCAAGCAAAGCTTCATTACGATGATCGCGAACTTTAATGCCCTTCACCATATCGTTAAACCCAGTAACAAGGCTTGAGAATTCATCTGAGTACACGTTGTCTACCTCCCTGAATTCCCCCTTACTCACTGCTTGAAAGGAGTGCTCAAGTTCAAGAATCGGTGATTCCATGTTACGAAACAATAATAAGGCACTAACTAAGGCAATGCACGTGATGGCCGCTACAATCACAGAAGCCCAACTCCAGTATTGTTGTTGAGTATACACACGTCCCTCTGATAAACGAACTTGAGATGCTAACACGAATAATAGTACTGGAAAAAGAGCTGTAAACAGCGTACTCGCTAGTAATTTCCCTTTCATGCTCACCTGTTCCGTTGGTGGCAGAGAGAAAGACAGTGAATAGGAGGAATGCAACGTTCTTAATACGTGCTGGACAGTGCGAGCGGTTAAGTAAAATTCAATAAGTGCATGCATAATGGCAATTAATATAGCCCCTGCCCAGGCATAGACAATATAAATGAGAGGTAAGTCAATCCAACTTCTTTCAATACATACGTAAGCAACAAGTGATGCAGGTACAGACAATCCGAACAAGTGAGGACCTAAAATACGCTTCACCGTTAACATTGGGAAACGATGGAGTTGAATGTAGGCTCTATGGACTGTGTCTCTATCCGTTTGTTCACCTACAAGCCATTTCTTAATTGGTTCAACATGCCGAAAGTATGAACGTAATTCCAAGACCCCCATTATTCCTACAGAGCCTACCATAATCAAGATGAGAAGGACGATTTCATTTAAGGTAAGCGTCAGTGTATGAAAGATAAATAGACTACCAACGCCAAAGACCGCGATAAGCGATCCGAAGACGTAGTTCAGAAACATACTTCTTTGAAAAGACTGAAATGTGGTCATCGTATACACTCCTTATAACTAAATATTATTCGACAATTGTCTCCAATCTCCTTCATCCCATACTAAAGAAACACCTCTCCATGTTAGAGAGGTGTTTCTAAATTGTTCCGTCTTATTCGGCAGTTTCGTCAGAACTTCCTTCTTGTTCCTCCTCTTCCTCTTTCGGCTTTTCCTCACCACGTTTATAAAATTCATCTAGGATACGTTCACCAATAAGCTTGTTAATACTGTGGTCCGCTTTAATGCCCACATAAGGAACAACAACAGCAAAGGCAACATCAGGCTGGTCGAGGCTCTTCTCTGAAGCATATCCAACCAATGTTAAGTTTTCTTTATCAACACCATAATAAGTCTCATCTCCGCGGTCTAGCCATTTTTTCGTTTGAGCCGTTCCGGTTTTACCTGCTGCAACATAAGGTTTGTTATTAAAGTATCCACTCGCTGTACCTTTAGAAGAGTTGAACACTAAGGAAAAGCCCTTTTTCACATGGTTAATGTGATCCTGGCTAATGGACAAACGATTTAACACAGTTGTCTCCATCCCTCTTACGACAGGTCCTAACTTACCCTGTTCTGATTCTGGAGCGCGGATTTCCTTAACAATTTGAGGCGCTATGCGATAGCCCCCATTCCCAATTGTTGCAACGTACTGGGCAAGTTGCATAGAAGTATATCCAGTATACTGGCCGATGTAGTGATCCATCGCTTGACCTGCAATCGTATCTTTCGGATCAGCTTTAACTCCAACTGACTCTTCTGGGTACATATCAACTCCGGTTTTCACACCCAATCCAAATTGATTGAAGTAATTGACACCTTTTTGGTAACTTCCTCTTTCATAGCTTATCGTCTGATTTGGGACGTAATTAGGGTTCCCCATGATACGCATTCCAATCTTCCACATGTAAGAGTTTGAAGATAGCTCCAGTGCTTGCAATTCATTAATTGTACCTAGATTCTTATATGAGGATTTGGATTGACTTCCTGCGATATAAATGGTTTCGTCTTTGAGATAGGTATTCTTTGAGATTACTCCTGTGTCTAGGCCAGTAAGAACGCTTGCTCCCTTAACTGTAGAACCAGGCAAGTAAGCATTATAAAGGTTTATGTTCGGAACGTTGTCAAATTCACCGTCTTCTCGGTCGTAGTGCTGTCCCGCCATTGCATAAATTTCACCTGTGTTTGGGTCAAGAACGACAGCCATTGCTTTATCCATTAAGCGGTTTTCGTAAGGGTCTTTTTGGATAGCTTTCAGAAATTCTTCTTGTAAGATTTCATCCACTTTCTTCTGGTATTCAAGATCAATGGATAATACTAAGTCGTTCCCTGGGACTCCCTCGTGCACGACTTTTGAGTTTATAAGATTACCAGCTTTATCTGTCGTATGTTCAACGACTTCTTTCTGACCAGCAAGGTCCATTTCGTATTTTCGTTCAATTCCACTTGTACCTACACGGTCATCCAAGCTATAGTTTCTTGAGACAAAGAAGTCCTTCTCTTCTTTCGGAATCCCTTCTTTAAATGAACCAATTGTATCCGCAAATGTTTCTCCATTTGGCCTAGAGCGTTCATAATCGGTTCGAACATCAACACCTGGAAGTTCATACAAATGTTCAGCTACCTTCGCATACTCTTCCTTCGTCACACTTTTGTCTTTCACCGAATGAGGGGAAAGAGCATACGCCTTGAGGAATTCATGAAGAATTGCCACTTCTTCTTTCTCTTGATCCGTAAGCTTAATGTCTTCTTCCTTCACACGGTCCATGAGTAGTTGGTAAGCACCCTCCTGTGCTTTCTCATCTTTCGTCAAGTAACCCTTATACGGATCTTTCTCTGTCAATTCTTTCGAAAGATACCAATAGTCCTTCTTATCTCGAACGGAAATGTCGTCAATCGCATCTTGTGGCATTTCAATATGAGCTGCTAATTTCTTAGCCACTTCCAGTTTTTGAGTTTGAGAGGTTGCTTGAGTTGGTGTATACGTAATCACGTATTTCGGATTGTTCTGTACGATAGGACTTCCATGCCGATCGAATATCTCACCTCTAGGAACTGGGATACGTGTCGTCACGTGTTCTTTCTTATTGATCTCTTCCTTCAAATCTTCCCCATTCAGGATTTGAACGACCCCAAGTTGAAGAACAAGGGTACTAAAGAGGATGAACACAATTAGGAACAGCATATTTATTCGAAATGGAATATGTGTTTTATTTTTCTTTTTCTTCATGCAATCTCCCTTATCCACCATTTTTTTCAACTTCATTGTATCATGAAAGGTGTCCTACTCGACAGACGCTATTTATTAATAGAAAAAGACACCCTTTAAGGTGTCTTTATTCTTTCTCTTTCTCTGTCACCGTTACTTCAACGTGATTGATTTGATCTAAAATCTTGTACTCATTATCCCGTAATTCTGCACTATTCTCGATAAAGTAGGAATTACCTTTACTATCTTCCAATTCATAGCCTTCTAAAGAAATTTGAGAACGATCGTTGATTATGACTTTCTCCACTCGCGTGACGTCTTCCCAAGCTAAATGAGTAGCTGAGAACTCACCTAGTTGTCGGTAATGAATGCCATCGTCTTGAACGTACATATAAGAATGGATAGCCAAATAATACGTTCCTACAAGAATTGGTACAACCCATATGTAATGGAACAAAGAGAACTTCTTATCCTTGTATTCTGTCCTTATCTTCGCGAATAAGAGGACCAGAAGTGTCACTCCTGATGCAACTAAGCCGATGACTCCAGTGATATAGGCTGAAAATGGTGTTACAAACATCCAGTGTTCCTTCGAGAAGAATAATACGTCTTGAATCGTCGGAACAAGAATAAACGGTAGAATCATACTCGAGATAAACGTTATGACTGTGAGCGCAATCAATACTCCATTCGACTGCTCATGTTGCATCAAATTCCCCATCCCCCTTCAACTATTCCCATTATATACCACAACGCCTGCTGTGAAAGGGAATTTACGGAATAATTTACCGAAAATACCGTCATCTCCTCCCGAATAATGTTAAGATTTAGCTAGCAACGTTTGATTTTCCATTCGTTCTAAATTTTATTTCTTCTGTTGAAAACTTTTAACGGGAAATGGTCGTATAGAAGGTGAGAACGTAATTAAAGGAGAGAGGCCACCTTGCTCCATACAGAAGCTCGCCTAATCACCAAGATTAAAAAGGGCAACCATTCGGCCTTTAAGAAGTTATACGAAATACATGCAACGTACGCTTTACAACTGGCATTTGCTTTAACAAAGAATCATAGCGATGCTTCTGATATTGTTCAAGAAGCATTTGTCAAAGTGTATCGCCATGTCGAATCTTTCGACACTTCAAAGGCATTTAAACCTTGGCTATACTCCATTGTAATGAATGAGGCTAAGGATTATATGCGAAAGAATCGAAAAGTGACCGTAGTACCTATAGATGAGGAACATATTGAGGCGAAAGGAATTGAATCGCCCGTAGAGGATTTATACGAAGCCCTCGACTACTTACAGCCGATTCATCGCGAAGTCATCGTATTGAAGTATTTAAATGGTTTCCAAGAGAAAGAAGTTGCAGAAATCTTAAATGAGAACCTGAACACAATTAAATCCAGACTTTATAAAGGCAGGCGTCAGCTAAAAATGCTTTTAGGAGAGATCGATAATGAACAAGAAATCTATTGACGAACAACTTAGACAGAATTTGAGATCTCACCAGAACAGTGTTCATCGGTTAAAACGTGAAACGTGGAATCGAATTGAAACAGAGTTATTTCCAAAAAAACGGAGGAACCGACGAAACCTCCTAATTGCATTAGCAACGTCCGTTGTGGTTACTGCTGGGGCCACTGTTACAGAACCAGGTCAAGCGGTCGTACAAAGTCTGACGGAACGATTTCTGAACGAACAAACAATTGATAATGAAATGGAAGGTATGAGTGAAACAAATACCTTCACCCTAGAAGCTAATGAAGAGTGGAGTTACGTCATCTATATTGATGAAGAACGATATGCACTCCAATCAGTCGAACAGTCTGACCTTATTGTGCCTTCCCCACCGATTAATGAAGACGTGCCTGAGGTATCGATGGAAATCTTAAAGACAAACCGAACTAAAGAACAAGAACTAAACCATATTTACGAAGAGTTACAACGTAAAGAGATGGACGTTACAAGTCAGCAACAAGTATCAGAACCTGTGGTGGCTACAAAGATAACCGCGATGGCTCAAGGGGTGCAGGAATGGAACTCACCCATACGCATCTATTACATTATGGAGCCTGAAGAAGGGACACTCTATGTCATTAAGCAAGCGTTCTTTCTAGAAGCGACAGAAGGACATGGGCAACGGTTTGATGACATGTTACAGACATTTGAAGCAATCAAGAAATAATAGAAATGAAGGTAGGCGGATTTTATGTGCGGATTTATTGGAATCCTTCGTAATCAACAACAAGATGAGAAATTATTTGAACAACGAAATAATGCTATCCAACACCGAGGACCCGACGATGAAGGGTATTATCATGATGAGCACATTTCTCTCGGCTTTCGCCGACTAAGCATCATTGATGTAGAAAGTGGTCATCAACCTTTCCACTTTGAAGATGAGAGATACTGGATGGTATTCAATGGAGAGATTTATAACTACGTAGAACTTCGTGAGGAATTGAAAGAAAAAGGTTATTCCTTCCGAACAGAGTCTGATACAGAAGTCATTGCTGTTCTATTTCAAGACCAAGGTGTAGAAGCCTTTTCTATGCTCCGAGGGATGTTCGCCATTGTTATTTGGGATAAGCATGACCAGAAAGTCTATGGAGCTCGTGACCCATTCGGTATTAAGCCGCTCTTCTATAAACAGACCGAGGAAGAAACTATGTTTGGTTCAGAGAAGAAGAGTCTCACCCTTTACGATGAACAACAACAAGTAAATAGAGAGGCTCTCCAGCACTATTTAAGTTACCAGTACGTTCCTGAACCGATGACGATGAACGACGGCATTCATAAAGTGGAACCTGGTCATTACTTTACTGGTGAAAGCGGAAAGGAACTTACCTTTACCCGTTACTTTAAAGCGAACTTCCACCCTATCAAGGCGGAAGAAAAGACGCTGATTCGAGATTTGCAAGAAGTGTTACTTGATTCTGTAGGTGTGCATATGCGAAGTGACGTACCTGTTGGTTCTTTCCTTTCAGGTGGCATCGACTCCTCGATAATCGTATCACTAGCTAAAGAGTACAATCCGAATCTCCATACGTTCTCAGTCGGCTTTGAGCATGAAGGCTATTCAGAGGTTGATGTCGCTCGTGAAACTGCAGATAAACTAAACCTAAAGAATACAGCTTACATCATCACACCTGAAGAGTATGTGAAGAAGCTTCCAAAGATAATGTGGCACATGGATGATCCACTAGCGGACCCGGCTTGTGTTCCTCTTTACTTTGTATCTCGGGAAGCACGTAAACACGTAACCGTTGTCTTATCTGGGGAAGGTGCAGATGAGTTGTTCGGTGGCTACAACATCTACAGAGAACCAGAATCGTTAAAGATGTTTGATTCAATGCCAAATGGCCTTAAGAAATCATTAAATAAAATGGCTACACTTATACCAGAGGGTGTTAAAGGAAAGAGCTTTATTGAAAGAGGGACAACCCCTCTTCGCGAACGTTATATTGGCAACGCGAAGATGTTTGAAGAAAGCGAAAAGCAATCCTTCATGAAACACACTTCTTCTCTTACACGCTATCAAGACTTAACTACTAACCTATTTGACGACGTAAGTCACTTACACCCTGTCAATCAAATGCAGTACGTTGACATTCATACATGGCTACGTGGTGACATTTTGTTGAAAGCAGATAAGATGACGATGGCGAATTCTTTAGAATTGAGAGTTCCATTCCTTGATAAGGAAGTCTTCAAGCTTGCTAGTAAGATTGGACATGAAGCAAAGATTGCAGACGGTACAACGAAAGCAATTCTACGTAAAGCAGCCCGCGGAATTGTACCAGACCACGTGCTTGACCGTAAGAAGCTAGGATTCCCTGTACCCATTCGTCATTGGCTACGGCATGAACTATATGACTGGGCTAAGCAGTTGATTCAAACTAGTCAAACCGATGATTATCTTCATAAACCGGCAATCCTTCAGATGTTAGAAGACCATGTGCAACAAAAAGGAGACTATTCTCGAAAGCTATGGACTGTGCTTATGTTCATGCTATGGCATCAAGTACATGTTGAGCGTCTTTATGACATAGAAGAGTTAAAAAGAGAGGATTACTCAGGGAGCAAAATTCTTCAATACTCTTAAGCTGTCTTTTAACAAACGTGGTTCTCCGTTATAATAGTAGATTGAACGATTGATAAAGGAGCTATAAGTGTGAATTCTAAAGATATTGAAGATAAAATTGTTGAGAACTATCGCCAAGATGAAAATATGATGATCCTCGTTTTTGCCCAGTGGTGCGTCAATCAAGATTTAGATCCTGTAGCCTTATACAAGCAAGCCTATCCTGATCAGGGAGAGAATACTTCTCTTCAACAAGGTGTTGCGTTAACTGTTTCTAAACAGGAATCTGAGCACATTCCTGACCAAACTTTACTCGGGGTTTTATCTCTCTTTGGTAATGACGACCTCGCATTTGTTGTGAATGAAGTCATCCAGAACCGTAAGAACTAATATCCATAAGCTAAGAAAGGGCAAGGGTACGCGATGTACACCTTGCCTTTTCTTTGTGATTATGAATGACGGATTGTGCGTTTTAACCCTTTAATTAATCCAATATGTTCACTTTCATGATAGAGGGTGAAAAGAAGCATTTCTCCTACAGTCTCAAACGTGTACGGTCCTGGTTGAAACGGTTCTCTTAACGACTCGGATGTGCTCCCTTTCAAGTCGTTTAACAGACGTTCTTTTTGTTCTGTTAACTGTTGACGGAGCTCATGGAGTGATGGACCTTTGACCTCCCATTGGTCAGGATGAGTACCACCACCGAACAAAGTCGGGTAATCTTCTGGAATAACAGGGGTACGACCAGATTTAGCAAATACGAGGTATTCAACAGACAAGTATGTATGACCTAGTTGCCAGCGTAGTGAGTTCGGAAAACCATTCGGAATAATATCCGCTTCCGTCTCTTCAATATCCTTAATCTCGTTCAACAAGACAGAGCGCATCATGTCTAATTGTTTGACTACCATTTCTTCATTCATTACGATTCCTCCTTCACGTTTCTCCACTCTATTGTATCGTTCATCATGGGATTTAGCATGGATTTGTTCTAGGTCAGAGGTAGGATTTTGTAGTGGGAATTCGACAATCACGACGGAATACTCCCGAAAATGCTCCATAAAAAAGAGCACTCCATGGCAGGAGTACTCTGTCGTTATGATTATATGGTGAAACCGATCTTTCCAAAGTTCTTGCTTTCTTTCATATACGTAAATGCCTCATTAAATTGATCTAGCGGGAACATGCGGTCTACTTCAGGCTTTATGTCATGCTTCTCAATAAATTGGAGCATGTCACGGAACTCTTCTCTACTTCCCATTGTAGTTCCTAGCAAGTTGTACTGACCGTAGAAGAATTTGCGGATGTCAATTTCAACGGTGTCTTCTGTTGTTGCACCAAATGTTACAACCGTTCCGCCGCGTCTTACGATACCAAGTGATTTATCAAAGGTTGCTTTCCCAATACTCTCAATGACAATATCCACTTCTTCATCACGCAATGCCTCGTTCCAATCTTCGTTCGTATCAATCGCTTTGTCTGCTCCAAGTTCAAGAGCAGCAGCACGCTTCTCTTCACTTCTAGAAGTCACAATTGTGCGCATGCCACTTGCTTTAGCAAATTTAAGGATAAAGGTGAGTACACCACTTCCGATTCCCGGAAGTAGGACTGTATCTCCTTCCTTTGCTCCAGCCCGTGTAAAGAGGGCACGAAAGCCTGTTAGTGCAGCTAATGCTAACGTCCCCGCCTCCTCAAACGTTAAGTGAGACGGCTTCTTCTCGACTTGTTCGGATGAGATTGAAATCATTTCTGCGAATGTTCCGTGGTCTGGCAATCCTAAGATTTCAAATCCTTTGGGAGGTGCATCTGATTTGGCATTCCAACCTAGTGCAGGATTAATAATTACCTCGTCTCCTACTTGGACGTTTTGTACTTTCTGTCCAATCTCTGTAACGATGCCAGCACCGTCTGAACCAAGTATAAGACCAGGGTCATCCGTCTTATGGCGATTGGTAATCGCTAAATCTCTTCGGTTCATGCCTGCTGTCTTCAATTGAACTTTAACCATATGTTCATGAATGGGTTGTTCTTCCATATCTCGATAACTTAGTCCTTCAAATCCAGCAATTCCTTCATGTACGATCGCTTTCATATGTATAATCCCCTCCATACGTATTTGTCACTAGTGTACACAAGACACAAGGATAACAAAACTAAAGACCCTTACGCTATTCTTTCACTCGTAGTTAGGATATGTATATTTATGATTTTATATCGGCTCTCTATAAGTTTTCAAAATACTTAAAGTAGCCTTTCTATTCATATGAAACCCTTTTCTATTGTATAAAAATCATTCAATCACAAAGCATACGAATATTTATGTATGAATCTATTAAAATATTTTGACTGATTTATAGGACAACTAGTAAGATATACAAATAGGAGGTAGAATTATGTCGAAATATAGCAAAGAAGAAATTGTAAATAGCGTTCCTCAGAAAGGATTCTTCGGACATCCTAAAGGCTTATTTACATTATTCTTCACTGAGTTTTGGGAGCGTTTTTCCTACTATGGAATGCGCGCAATCTTGCTTTATTACATGTACTATGAAGTAACCCAGGGAGGCCTTGGACTCGATCAATCAACAGCAGCATCGATTATGGCAATTTACGGCGCCCTGGTTTATATGTCTGGTATAATTGGTGGTTGGGTAGCGGACCGGTTACTAGGAGGTTCTGACACAATCTTCTATGGAGGCGTCCTTATTATGGTGGGGCATATCGTCTTGTCTCTACCGGGTAGCTTAACCGCATTCTTTGTCTCGATGATCTTCATCGTTGTTGGTACTGGTTTGTTAAAGCCGAACGTATCTAGTGTCGTCGGTGATATGTACAGTACAAATGATTATCGACGCGATGCAGGATTTAGTATTTTCTATATGGGTATCAATTTAGGAGCCTTTCTTTCTCCACTTGTTGTTGGTACTGTTGGATTAGGTATTAGCTTCCATCTTGGGTTTGCCCTTGCTGCTGTTGGTATGTTCTTTGGATTAATTACATACATGGTGACCAGAAAGAAAAATCTAGGTTTAGCAGGTAAGCAAGTGCCGAATCCTCTTACTCCTGATGAGCGAGGTCGTGTGGCTAAACGCCTAATCAGTGGAGTGGTCGTGTTAGCGTTAATACTTACCGTATCTATTATGACCGGAGTGCTTACCATTAATCGTTTAACACTCCTAGTCAGCATACTCGGGATTGTTATTCCAGTAGCTTATTTCACAGTCATGCTTCGAAGTGACAAGACCACTGCAGACGAGCGTTCACGTGTAATTGCCTATATTCCGCTCTTTATTGCTGCGATGGTCTTCTGGGCAATTCAAGAACAAGGGGCTATTATCCTTGCTCAATATGCCGACCAACGAACAAACTTAAACTTCCTTGGTATGACGATTCAGCCAGCCTGGTTCCAATCCCTGAATCCGCTCTTTATCATCTTCCTTGCACCTGTATTTGCTTGGTTGTGGACGAAACTTGGAAGTAAGCAGCCAACAACGCCGAAGAAATTCTCTTATGGCCTAATTTTCGCGGGACTTTCCTTCGTGGTTATGCTATTTCCTGCCTATTTCAACGGAACTGAGACATTAGCGAACCCGTTATGGCTTGTACTTAGCTTCTTCCTTGTTGTTATTGGTGAATTACTCTTATCGCCAGTTGGGCTTTCTACGACAACAAAGCTTGCTCCTGTCGCATTCTCGTCTCAGACGATGAGTCTATGGTTCTTAACGAGCGCTTCTGGTCAAGCAATGAATGCTCAACTTGTTAAGTTATATAATGCGGACACAGAGATTGCTTACTTCGGAATTATTGGTGCAGTATCCATTGTCATTGGACTACTCCTTTATTTCTTCGCTCCTCGCATTCAAACCTTTATGCGTGGCGTAAATTAATAATGAATGAAAAGCCGGATCCTTTAGGATTCGGCTTTCTTCGTATAGAGTACATAAAAAGACGCCTAGAGAAATACTTCTCTAGGCGTTTAGTGCTCAATTAAATAAGTAAGAAGAGTTAAATTGTCATTAACTGGTCAATACGTTTGAACTCAAGTTCTTCAAACTTTGCTCTTACTTTGTCATGATTCATGTTTAATACAGCTGTATCCAAATGGCAGTCTACTGGCACTTCACAATAGATGGCCGCAAGACTCCTTGAGAGATAGAGCATGTCCAACCCTTCTTTGATTTTCTTCTTTTGTGACTTTGTTAACGAGTCCAGGTTAGCAAGAATCCCCTCAATTGAACCATAGTCTTTAATAAGCTTTAGAGCTGTTTTCTCGCCAATCCCTTTCACTCCAGGATAATTGTCGCTAGAATCACCCATTAGAGCCTTTAAATCCACAATTTGATCTGGTGTGATGCCTTTTTCCTCATAGTAAGTCGTTGGATTATATTCCGCGTAGTTCCCGTAACCTTTCTTAAGTAGAACCACTGTCGTACGGTCTGTAGCAACTTGTAGGATATCTTGGTCTCCTGTAAGGATGGAGACGTTTGCTTCTTTGTCGTATTGACTTGCTAATGTTCCAATACAATCATCAGCTTCATATCCCTTTAATCCAACGTTTGGGATATCCATAGCTTCTACCACTTCTTTCACTAGGTCAAATTGTGGGATAAGCTGTTCAGGCGGCTCGCTTCGGTTGCTTTTATAATCTTGAAATGTTTCGTTTCGGAACGTCTTACTTCCCATATCCCAGCATACGACTACGTGGGTAGGTTCATACGTACGCATCGCCGTATATAAATGCTTCACGAATCCGTGTATAGCGTTTGTAGGGATCCCTTTACTATTAATCATATAATATCCACTCATTGCTGTTGCATAGAAAGACCGAAATAGCAGTGCCATTCCGTCAACTAGTAAGACATGATTCTTATTCATTCAGTATCGCTCCTTTTTCGCATACACCTAGTTTAACAGAAATCGTATGGCCTGTCTGTTACATAAAGAGGCTGTTAAAAGCTAGATGCAGCTGCAGGTCTTTCCTGCCACAATAAAGCCCCTCGCATGTATGCGAAGGGCTCTTAGTTTACCTATTTAAATAATCGTAGTCATTTGGATTAACAGCTTCGAAGTTGCTAGGTTGATAGAATCGCAATAAATCGCCGTAAACGACTTCATCTGATAGCTCTAACTCTTTTTGAGCGATCTCGTTAACTGCTTCGCAATTATCCATCTCAACTTCTTCACCATGTGGGTTGGAGTAACACTTATCTCCAATCTTCGAGAATTCCGGTGTAATCACATTCCCATTTCGTAATGGAACAATCTCATTGTGTTCTTCTGAGAATAGGTCAGTACCGAAGGAGATATATTCATCCGTCTCGATTCCTAACATGTGTAATACAGTTGGTCTCAAATCGATTTGACCACCATAGGTGCTGTTGATTTGCTGATCGAAGTTTTCACCTGGTACGTGGATGAATAATGGTACACGTTGCAATTGTGCACTTTGATAATCGTTTACTTCCTTACCAATAATCTCACTCATCGCACGGTCGTGGTTCTCAGAAATGCCATAGTGGTCTCCATAAAGCACAAAGACTGAGTCTTCGTAGAGTCCAGATTCTTTCATTTGATTGAAGAATTGTTCAAGTGCTTCATCAAAGTAATGCGCCGTTTGGAAATAGTGATCGACTGTACTATCACCAGTTGACGCAGCCGGGAACGATTGATCTTTCTCTGGCATTGTAAATGGATAGTGGTGCGTTAGGGTAATGAATTTCGCCATGAACGGTTGTTCCATCTCTTCCATGTATGGCATAGATTGCTCGAACCAAGGCTTATCCATCAACCCATAGTTGTGTGAATTATCTTCAGTTACATCATAGTACGTTTCATCGAAGAAATTGTCATATCCAAGTGATTTGTACATAACATCTCGGTTCCAGAACGTCTTATTATTCCCGTGAAATACAGATGTTGTATACCCATTCTGGGATAAGATTGCTGGTTGACCTTGATACGTGTTTTGTGCCTTCGTGCTGAAGACAGAACCTTGCGGTAGGGCGTACATTGAATTAGCTAACAAGAATTCTGAGTCAGACGTTTTACCTTGACCAGTCTGATGGAAGAAGTTCTCAAAGTAAACGGTACTCTTATCTTTCATCAAGCTATTTAGGAAAGGTGTAACTTCTTGCCCTTCTAACTCATAGTTCATTAAGAAGCTTTGGAAAGACTCCATGGATACATACACCACGTTCTTACCTTCCGCAATCCCAAACATGTCTTCATTTGGTGCAGCGTGGTTGGCTTCTGTATAGTCTAGAACTTCTTGGATGTCGCTTTCTTCAGCCATTACACGCTGTGTAGAAGCTTTCGTGCTCTGTACAACATCGTAAATCGTGTAATTGTAAACGCCGATGTATTTAACCAAGTAGTTTCGGTCAAATGTACGCTGCAATAGGTCCGGGCGGTCTCCTTCAGCAATAGCTAGGTTTACAAAGAAGACAGCAACACCTAGTACACCGACTCCGACAGCCGCGAAGCGATTCACTTTATTCGTTTCTTTCTTAACCAACTTCAAGAAGAAGAAGCTTAGAATTACAATAAAATCTACAAAGTATAGAATATCGACTGAATTCATCAATGAACCAGCGCTTCCACCTAAGTCTCCGAAGTTCTTCGTCTGCATTAGCACTGGAAGGGTAATAAAGTCATTAAAGAATCGATAGTACACAACGTTTGCATACAGGACAAAGGATAGCAAGAAGTCTATGATTACGAATGCCCAAAAGCGACTTCTCGTTTTCTTGAACAACAGGGCAAAAGCAAAGAAGAATATAGCTGAACTTAATGGGTTTAAGAACAGTAGAAACTCTTGAATGCCGTTATCAATACCTAACTTAAATTCATTTCGATAAACAAGGTAGGTTTTCCCCCAGAATAACAATACTAGTAAAGTGTAAATTGTAAATTTCATATTTAAGAAGTTTTTAAAACCTTCTTTTCCTTTCATCATGCAGTTACCTCCTAATCTCCGACTTACTCGAAGTGAAACACATGAACTAATTATCTATTATAGCAAAAAATTACGCGTTATTAATACTAAATTTACAATCTTTATGTACAAATTAAGTCCATTTCGTACATAAAAAAGAAGGGCTTACCTTATATAACCCTTCTAGAAAGTGTATTAAACCCGTAAATCTAACAATCCATAACCTTTGTACGCTACTTTTTTCGAATGGCGGTACAGCGGTTCTGTCCGTTGGATTAGAAATTTATAGGCTTCTTGCGCAGTGTTAATTTGTGGAAGAACTACTACAAGCGCAAGTGCACCTGAAACATGCGGTGGAGCCATTGGCGTCCCACTTAACCTTGCATAGCGAACACTTGGGCACGTTTGAGACAAACTCATCTCCCGGTTCCAATCAATCACGGACACCTTCTCCCCACTTTCCCCTCTCCCTTACTTATGCCCCACAACTTCCTCGCTCTTATGGAATTCATTCCATAGGGAACGAACTCACGGATTTTTGTACGTTTCACTCTATATGAAATGAGCTTGTAGTCCATACCTTTATCCTCTAATACATAACCTGTTAGTAAAGTTGGGTTGATTGTAGAAAGTGGCCTAAGCAAAGACCTGATTAAAACGAATATCCTCATCATACAGTGTTTATGTTCTTTGAAATAAAGGAAACTTCCTAAGAAAGAGGAGGAAATAGCATGACAACGAATCGACATGATGGTGGATTAACTGGGAAGTCTGTTTTAATTACTGGAGCTACTGGAGGAATTGGACATGAAACGGCGTTGGAAATCGTTCGAGCAGGTGGAGATGTTATTCTTACAGGAAGAAATGAAGAGAAACTTAATGAACTGCGGTTGAGGTGCGAAAGAATAAATGATGGAGTACAAGTCACAACCGTTCAGGCTGATATCTTGAAAGAAGAAGACCGGGATGGAATTATGATGGCATGTAAAGATGTAAGAAACCCTGTCTTTGGAATGGTGAATAGTGCAGGGATTGCAGGCGGAGAACCGTTAGAGTCATTATCAGAAGATGAAGCAAGACTCATTATGGAGTTGAATTATTTCTCAACAGTACTACTTACTAAAGCGATTTATCCTCTCTTGAAAGAAAAGATGGAAGGATCTATTGTAAATGTCTCCTCCCTATCTGGATTGCGAGGGACTGATGCCAATACAGCCTATAGCGCCTCGAAGTTCGCTTTAATTGGATTTACACAATCTTTCGCTCATGAAGCTGCGCCTTATGGAATACGTGTCAATGCTGTCTGCCCGGGGTTTGTGGATACAGATATGGGAAGAACTGCAATTCAAAGAAAGGGCGAGCGTAATGGTCGTTCTTATGAAGAAGAGAGAGCCGTCATAGAACAAAGCATCCCTTCACAGCGAATTACAACGGCTAATGAAGTAGCGCAAACAATCCTATACCTACTCACACCAGGTTCAATGAACACCATTGGTGAAAGCATTAAAATCTCAGGAGGTGCTGTGATGTGACGGCAATCTTATGAAGTTTGCTCTTGACTGTTGTTCGTAATCCTCATGGGTCGCTAACTCATCGCAAAGTTTGAATAAGGCGTTGTCTTTTTGTTTGGCCTCCAACATGCAATGTATGACGTCCGCTGTACCTGCTGTATGTTTGGTGAATTCGTCTACCATGCTTAGATCTACGAAATCTGCATGGCTCCTATATTCTTCCTGGCTCTTAGGACTAGATAGGTGAATTTTAATTGGTAACGGCGAGTGTGACCATGTATTTACAATGCGGTTCCAATTCTCTGTCCAAGCTATGGAACCCTCATTTGCCTTGTGATGATGAAGGTCGAACACAAGGGGGATGTTAACCTTCTCACACACATATAGAAGATCTTCCACGTTGTATAGCTTATCATCATTCTCAAGCATAATCATTTGCTGTAAGCCTCTTGGAACATGAGCCCAATTAGAGATAAATTGCTCTAACGAAGCTTCTTTGCTCTCTTTCATCCCGCCTAAGTGAAGAACACAACGATGGGTTGGGTCAATCCCCATCCCCTTTAATAAGCGATAATGGTACTGAAGCACGGTGAGGCTTGCCTTGAACTTCTTCTCTTCCTTCGTATTCAAGACAACAAAGTGATCAGGATGGAAGTCTATTCTCATTCCATGTTCTTGAGCGTACGAACCCAACTCCAATAGTTCTTCTTTGATTGGCTGGATGTAATTCCACCCCTTTAGCTCTTCATGGGTGGCTAATGGGACTAACCGGGAAGATAATCGGAAGAAATCAACTTCATTCGCACGATTATGGCGCAGTAGGCGCAAGCAATTATGAAGGTTGGACTTGGCAATGCGTTCTAGCTTATGTATGGCGGCTTCTCGATCTTCCAATTTGCTAAACTGTGCATAAGTCATCGTTTGATTCGGGGATGCATTGGATAATTCATTGCTCATTGCTACGTAACCAAATCGATACAGCGTCATGGGAGTCACTCCTAAAAAAGGCAGGTCCCCCTGCCTTTCACTTATTTGCGATGGGCGCGTTCGTCTGCAGCCTTTGCTCGTTCTTGAGCTTTCAAGTCTGCATCGTCAGCAAATTCCGTCTCATACTCTACATCAATACCCTCTTCCAGAATTTCCACATCGGGTGTCTGTGAAAGGTTACGCTTGTCTTTGCCTTTGTTACGACTTTGTCCTCTAGTCATTCTCAATCCCTCCTTCCATTACCACATCCGTAGTATGAGGAGAAAATCATCATTTTATAAAAAAAACCTTCTTCATTGAAGAAGAAGAAGGTTCATAAATTTATTCGAATTTGGCGATAAAGGCACGCATATAGTCTGGTAGATCAGGTGGACGGCGACTCGACACAAGGTGACCGTCGGTAACAACGGCTTCATCTACCCAAGTTGCACCAGCATTCATCATATCATCTTTAATACCAGGCGTACTTGTGACCGTACGTCCCTTCAGGATATTCGCTGAGATGAGTACCCATCCTGCATGGCACACTTGTCCAATTGGCTTCTCAGCAGCATCCATCTCTTTCACAATCGTCAGCACGTCATCATAACGACGCAATTTATCTGGTGACCACCCTCCAGGTACGAGAAGTGCATCGTAATCTTTAGATTGTACATCAGCTAGTGCGTAGTCGGAAGTAACTGGAACACCGTACTTACCAACATACGTTTCATTCGCCTTTTCACCCACGATATGTACTTCCGCTCCTTCTTCACGAAGGCGCATAACTGGGTACCATAGTTCAAGATCTTCAAAGTCATCACTGACAAATTGTAGAACTTTCTTACCTTGTAGTTTCATTCCCTCACCTCATTATAATTAGATTCTCTTCAAGTGTAGAGGTTGAGGCACGTTCGTGCAAATATCTTCTTCAATATTTCCTGTCATGATAAAGGACACCCACTGTATGGATGCCCTTTACTTGTTATTTATAAATCGTTACTTGAACAGTCTTGCGCCCCCAGTTCAAGGCATCTGAACGATTTGGGATAAAGACGTCAATTTTGTTACCTTTAATTGCACCGCCTGTATCACCAGCAATCGCTTCCCCGTACCCTTCCACGTAAACTTTAGAACCAAGTGGAATGACGGAAGGATCTACCGCAATAACTTTTTGGTTTGGATTTGATTTCAGGTTAATCCCTGTCGCTGTAATACCAGAGCACCCGTTACAGTATGCAGTATAAGCAGTTGAACTAACTGTAATGGTTTGTTGGGCTGACTGCTGGTTATTTGATGGGCTTGTTGTTGTAGTAGTCTTCGTTGAAGTTGAAGTTGAAGCCGACGTTTTTGATACGCTTTGTTGAGTTGTAGATGCAGCTACACTCGGTGTTGAGCTCTTACCTGATACCGAAAGAAGCTGGCCAGGATAAATAAGGTCAGATGTCAGACCGTTCCAAGCCTTCAAGTTGCCAACGCTTGTTCCATAGTTCTTACTAATTCCCCATAACGTATCTCCTGATTTCACGGTATGGTTATTTGAGGTGCTCTCTGCTGCATGCGATACTTGTGTTTCTTTATTCTCAGCTGAAACGGTAAGTGTTTGTTTAGGATATATAAGATCTGAGTTTAGATGATTGAGTTGTTTTAATTCAGAAACGGTTAAACCATATTCTTTGGATATCCCCCATAGCGTATCTCCCTTATGTACGACAACTTCCTCTGCAGATGCTGACGTCACTCCAGTAGCCATTGACAACCCTGCGACCGCCGCTAAAGAAACAAGAACTTTTTTCATATGGTCACCTAACTTTCTGTAAATTTCTGTTTGTTTTACTGTAGTTAGAATAACATGGAAATTAAGATAACAAAGAACAGAACAGAGACAATTTGTTTTCAACTATAACAGGATTATGACACTACCATTACATCCGACCTAGTTCGACATACTTTTCACTAGGTCATAAGTCTGTTTATGAAGCATTCTAATCTACTCCTGCCCATTAAAAAAACGCACGGTCTAAGCCGTGCGCTTCTTAAGCGAATACTCTATGAAAGTGTGAGGTGTTTGTTCTTGCCTTTCATAATTTGAAAGATTCCGTAACAAGCTAGACCAATTGCAACCAAGCCTAGTAACCATTGTCCGAACGGTTGGCTGGCAATCTTCCCGAGAGCTGCATCGAGACCTTGAGCATTTTGAGCGTTTGAGGTCACGGCGGTTACAATAAAGAAATAGCCGATAATAGCCAATACGATTCCTCGAGCTGTTAAACCAAGCTTTCCAGTCTTGGTGACAATACGCTTCTCATGATCATTCATCTCACTTAGCTTGAAATCTTTCGTGAATTTCTCTTTCATTCCTTTGTAAATCTGAGCAAGTGCATACACGATAACGCCTACACCGATTATTCCAATGACCCATTGTCCGAAAGGTTGTGAAAGAAGCTTCGCAATGACTGTCTGCTTAGACCCGCCAGAACCAGAACTTCCAGACGACCCAGCAGAAGAAGCGATTGAAATAGCTTTAAAGGTTAAGAATGTATAGATACCAGCACTAACTAAGTATCCAATTCTTGCCCCAATGCCACTTCCATCCTTTCCTTTATGTTCTGGGTCTTGTACAGCTTGGATGATTCTCCATACCACATACCCAATCAGTCCAACAGCTACAATCCACAGTAACGCGTTTCCAAACGGTTGACTAGCAACAGTAGCAAAGACCCCTTGTGTATCCGATGTCTTTCCGCCACCTACTCCTAATGCGGCTAATAAGGACAGAATACCGAGCAATGTATAAACGAAACCTTTAGCCATGTAGCCAAAGCGTGCAAATCCTCTTACCCAAGGCTTCACTGAATTTGAGGCTTGTTCTCCTGTCTGCTTAGCTTTTTGTTTCGTTCTGTTCACAGTGGTATCCATAACGCTCACTCCTTTATGATTGATTACTGGATAAATTCCCACATATGTGACAGAGAAAACTATAACAATAAAAAAACCTTGCCAGAAATAACTGGCAAGGTTCGTCCTATCACTTAGTTTGCTTGATGTAGAGCTTTGATTTGCTGCTCAACATTCGCATCATTGACAAATTCATCGTACGTCATATATTTGTCTACGACACCGTTCGGAGTAATCTCCATAATGCGGTTCGCAATTGTATTAATAAATTCATGGTCATGAGAAGCAAAGATCATGGACCCTTTATAGTTAATAAGTCCATTGTTAAGCGCTGTGATGGACTCTAAATCAAGGTGGTTCGTTGGTTCATCCATCATAAGGATATTCGCACCGCTAAGCATCATTTTAGATAGCATACAGCGTACTTTCTCTCCTCCAGAAAGAACGTTAGACTTCTTCTTCGCTTCTTCACCAGAGAAGAGCATACGTCCAAGGAAGGAACGAAGGAATGTCTCAGTCTGGTCTTCAGGAGAATATTGGCGTAACCAATCAATAAGGCTTAGGTCGTTATCAAAGTACTCTGAGTTATCTTTCGGGAAGTACTCCTGAGAAGTCGTAACACCCCACTTAAAGGTACCCTCATCTGGTTCCATGTTGCCCGCTAATATTTCAAACAATGCAGTCTTGGACTGTTCATGTTCCCCTACAAGGGCAATTTTATCGTCTTTATTCATCGTGAAGGTTAAGTTGTCGAGCACTTTCACCCCATCGATTGTCTTCGTAAGATTCTCAACGAATAGAACATCGTTCCCAATCTCACGGTTAGGCTTGAAGTTGATATAAGGATAACGACGAGATGAAGGTTGAATATCATCTAACGTAATTTTATCCAAGAGCTTCTTACGAGATGTCGCTTGCTTGGATTTTGATTTGTTCGCACTAAAGCGCTCGATGAATTCTTTCAACTCTTTTACTTTGTCTTCTTTCTTCTTGTTCTCTTCTTGAGCCATCTTCTGAGCAAGTTGAGAAGACTCATACCAGAAATCGTAGTTACCTACGTAGATCTGAATCTTACCAAAGTCAAGGTCTGCAATGTGCGTACATACGTTGTTTAAGAAGTGACGGTCGTGGGAAACAACGATAACAGTACCTTCGAAATTAATAAGGAATTCTTCTAGCCATTGGATGGCTTTAATATCAAGTCCGTTTGTAGGCTCATCCAGAAGAAGGACATCTGGCTGACCAAATAGAGCTTGTGCCAATAACACTTTTACTTTTTGAGGCTCTGTTAATTCGTCCATTCTCTTCTCATGCAACGATTCTGGTACACCCAAGCCTGAAAGTAAGCGGGATGCATCTGATTCAGCTTCCCAACCATTCATTTCAGCAAATTCAGCTTCCAATTCAGCAGCACGCATACCGTCCTCTTCAGAGAAATCCGGCTTCATATAAATTTGATCTTTCTCAGCCATTACTTCAAATAGACGCTTGTGCCCCATCATAACAACTTGAAGCACCTGCTCTTCTTCATAAGCAAAGTGATCCTGCTTTAAGACAGCCATACGTTGGTCTGATTTAAGTGAAACATCACCTGTTTGTGATTCAAGTTCACCAGATAATATTTTTAGGAATGTAGATTTACCTGCACCGTTTGCTCCGATTAATCCGTAGCAATTACCCGGTGTGAATTTAATATTAACGTCTTCAAACAATTTACGATCACCAAATCGTAAACTTACGTTATTTACATTTAGCATAGTGATGGAATCCTCCAGTACTTATAAGTTACCACTTGGATTATATCATTGTACCAGATGAATAGATAGGGGTGTAAAGGGAGATGTCGAAATTCCTATCCTTTCGTTTTGAAAGGAAGGTATTGTTTGATACGATAAGTGAAGGAAATTCGCATATAGAGAGGAATACACATGAAAAAACTATTATTGGTAGGTGCGGGTCATGCGCACCTACATATTATAAAAGAATTCGAACAAGCGCCCTATGAGGACCTAGAGGTTACCTTACTCTCTCCCTCACGCTATCAATACTATTCGGGAATGTTCTCAGGTTATACAGAAGGAGTCTATAAAGAAGAAGAGATTCGCGTAGATATTGAAGCACTAAGCGAACGAACTGGAGTTAAATGGTACAAGGAAGCAGTGGTATCGGTAGACGCCGTACAAAAGATTGCCTTATCAGATACAGGTTCTTTGCATGAGTATGACGCCGTATCGTTTGATATCGGCTCGTTAACCGCTCACACGTCCGTTAAAGGTGTTCAACAACACGCGTTACGAATCAAACCAAACTATCACTTCCCTGATGCGTTAGAACGGTTGCAACAAAGTAAGGCGCCTGTTGTCATTGGCGGAGGTGCTGCCGGTACAGAGATTGCCCTAAACCTTCAAGCATATCGAATGAAACATAACATTCAAAAGCCTGTACAGCTGCTTTCATCGAGTGACCGATTATTACCAAGCCAGACTGAGCAAGTCTCCGCTCATATTGAAAAGATTGTAGAGCACGCAGGCATTGAGCTTCACCTCGGGGAGAAGGTAACGGAAATGAACAGTATGAAAGTGTACACAAATACACAAGCCTACCCATATAAAGATGCGTTATGGTTAGCTGGGCCACGCGCCCCTGAATTGTTCAGACTTTCAAAGTTGCCAACAGATGATCAAAATTATTTACTAGTTGAATCCACGCTGCAGGTAAAGGACCATCCATCCGTCTTTGGTGCAGGTGATTGCATTTCTCTACGGGACTACCCTGACCTTGAGAAGAACGGCGTATTTGCAGTGAGACAAGCGCCTGTTCTATGGAAGAATATCCTAGGGTTCTTATATGAGAAAGATGGCGAGCATTTCATCCCTCAAACTAGGTATTTATCCATCTTATCTACAGGGGATCAGAAAGGGTTCCTGATGTATGGGAAATGGCACCTTCATACAGGTTGGGCATGGAAATTGAAACATCGAATTGATTCGAAATTCATCGCTAGATATCAGGACTAATGAAAAGAGGGTGACCTATCATAGGCCACCCTCTTTCTCACGTTTATTTGGCGTACATGCTATTGTTTTCAACAACTTGAAGCTCTTTTACACTGGTAGACATATCACTTCCACAAATCGGACAAGTAGGCTGTTCCTGCGTCTTGAAGTTGTCTCTCATCCAAGCATTACAGTCTTCAGATACGCATTCCCAGATTTTTAAATCCTCTCGTTTAACCTCTTCTGTGTTCTTCTTACCAAAAGCCATAATGAAGAGCCTCCCTTAGCATCATAAATATAAAAAAAGCTACAGAGTAGCTTCACAACCACTCTCATAGATGTAATAAAGAATCACATACTATAAAAAGGAACGTTGTATACATGCATCGTAAGCCTTTTTATAATATGTGATGTTGTGCGTAAACATTTATTTTACTAAAATATATTCAATACAGTAAATATCTTACACTATAACATTGATTAAGTCAAGTCAACCATGTTATATGGGGGTGGAAGTTCCCCTCCACCCCTATATCTTGATTAATTTGTAAGTTCGATAAATTCTTCTACATCCTTAACACAAAGTTGAATGGCTGCTTCCCAGAATTCAGATTGTTGTAAATCTACATTTAAGTGTTTCTTAGCTAAGTCCTCCACGCTCATACGCCCCGTATCCCGCAATAAGGAAATGTAGTTCTGTTCGAATTCCTCTCCGGATTTAAGCGCTTCAGCATAAATTCCTAAGCTGAACAAATAACCAAATGTGTACGGGAAGTTGTAGAATGGCACTCCAGTAATATGGAAGTGAAGCTTAGACGCCCAAAACTCAGGCTCGTATTCACTTAGTGCGTTTTGGTAAGCTTCTTGTTGAGCTTCCTCCATTAACTGATTAAGGCGTTCAGCTGGTACAAATCCTTCTTTACGCTCCTCATAAAAACGAGTTTCAAATAGGAAACGCGCATGTATGTTCATAAAGAAGGCTACACTTCTCTGCAGCTTATCTTCAAGAAGGGCGATTTTCTCTTCCTTCGATGATGCTTCTTTCACAGACGCATCGGCTACAATCATCTCTGCAAAGGTAGATGCGGTCTCCGCAACGTTCATCGCATAGCTTTGATTCATGTACTCCATATCATCCATTACATACTGGTGGAACGCATGTCCAAGTTCATGCGCTAACGTCGATACATTAGATGGAGTGCCGGAATAGGTCATGAAGATTCGTGTTTGCTTGCTGTCATTGAAGCTTGTGCAGAACCCACCTGGTCGCTTACCAGCGCGGTCCTCCGCTTCAATCCATTTCTCATTGAAGGCTTTTTGAGCAAATTCAGCCATCTGTGGTCCAAATCGATTGAAGTGTTTCACGATAAAGTCTGCGCCTTCGTCGTAGGATACCGTCGATTGACTTGACGCAATCGGTGCATCCTGATCGTACCAAGCTAATCGTTCTACACCTAGCAAATTAGCTTTCCGGTCTAGATATTTCACGAAATGATGCTTTTGATTTTCGATTGCTTTCCACATGGTATCGAGGGTTTCTTGACTCATTCGATTTAACTGGAGCGGTTCTTTCAACGTTTCTTTCCATCCACGATGCTTGTACTTTTGCAAGCGGAAACCTGCCAGGTGATTTAACGTTTCACTCGTTAAATCTTCTTGGTCTTTCCACGCTTTCTGCAACTTATAGTGGACATCTTCTCGCACGTCTCGGTTCGTGTCACTTAGCTTGTTGGAAGCTTGACCGAACGATAACGTTTTTTCTTCCCCATCTTCTTCAATAGTGATAGAAATCTTGGCAACGATGCGATCATAAAGATCTTCCCACGCATGATATCCATCTACGCTAAGGTCGTTAATTAACGTTTCTTGTTCTAAAGGTAGCTTCTCCTTGCCTTGGGTACGCATTTCATCTAGAACGAACTGCACCCTTTCAAAGAATGGTTGCTGAAGGATTTCATTCCACACGTCATCCGCGATCCTCGTAACTTTTTGTTCTAGTAACGTTGTCACGTTCTGAATTTCTGCAAATTGCTGGCTGATCTTAGACTGCAGGAGCTGTGCCTTCTTATCACTGACATCCTGTGAGACTAGGCAAGCTATAAAGGATCCACTTTCACTTACTTCCATATAGACAGTTTGTAAGAGTTGCAAGATTTCTTCAAACTCTTTGGAATCAGAAGCTTGTTCAGGGACAACAAATGCGGTCACCTTCTCATTTAGTGTATGTACATTCAACTGAAGCTTGTCCAAATAAGCTGCAAACTCTTTCGATTCACTTCCTCCTGGAAAGATGGAATCTAAGTCCCATTTCATTGAGTACGTTGTATTTGACATGCAATCTCCCCTTTCTCACTAAGTATATAAAATTTTCTGTCATTTTTCCATGCGTTGCTGCTAAATTGTAACCATAAGAAAGCGCCCAAAGAGATTCTTAGGACGCTTGTGTTCGATGAATGCGTTAGGATTACAAATCTTTCATTTCGTAATAGAACATTAAATAAACGTTGCTTCTAACGATGGAGTTCCATTTAAATACCCGATTGCCACGGCATTGTATACTTCTCCTGCTTTCAGTCGTACATCAGGTACTGTAAGGACCACTTGCTTCGAACCAGCTGGACGAACTTCTAGATCCACTTTTGTTGGTGGGAGGGTGATATAGTCCGTTGATTCTTTAAACCCAACATTGCTAAAGAGAACGTCTCCACCTTTAACAGCAATATCTACTCTAGGTGCATCGGGTGACAAGTGAGTAAACCTAACTTTCGCTTTGCCTTGCTCTCCATTAACATCATCCGGAATCGTGAGCAAGCTAATGTCTTCAACGTTTCCAACTGCAGCGACTGTAAAGGCACCTCCACCTGGTACACGCACTGACTCAGTAATGACAGCACTGATTTGACCAGTTGGCTTCACTTCAATTCGATAGTCGCCAGCTGGTAAATCGACATAATCACTAATCTGACCAAAGCTTACGTTCCTTAAGACCATTTGACCATTAATATAAACGTCAACAGCCGGAGCGTTTGGTGAAGCATGGAAGACCCTCACCTTTGATGTGCTCATTCGATTGTATGGTTGCTGTCCGTAACCGGAACCTTGTACATGCCCCATTCCCCCATGATGATGCATATGGGCAAGCTGTTGCACGCATTCCACATACTTCATGTAGTAGTGGCAATGCATCCTCGGATCCATAAACTTATAGTAATCTGCCAGCATTTCGTATTTAGCGGCTTGCAGAACGATGTACTCTTCTTGATTATAACTCACTTTTTCACTTCCTTTACATGGGAGTTCCTCTCATCTACATGCCTATGTCTTTCCTCACAGTTTCATGTCAACAGCTTCTTTGTCTCCTATAATTATCCTTAACCTGTTTCGAAAAGCCTGTTTACCTACTAGCATCAAGTATGATAAAGTCTCTTCGAAAGATTTATTAACGAGATAAGGGAGATGTTTCTTTGACTATGAAAAGGAAATTTCTAACGATTGTATCCGGATCGGTACTTGCAATTGGGATAGCAGGTTGCTCCACTTCTGGAGAAGAAGATAAAGATGCTGCTGCACAGGTAGGTAGCGAGACAATCGCTATGGAAGATTTCAATACTAAATATGAAGATACAGTCAAAAGCTACGAAAAACAAGGTATGGAATTGAACGAAGACCAGAAAGAACAGGTTAAGACTGCAACGCTTGAACAAATGATTAGTCAAGAAGTTGTAGAGCAAGAAATCAAGAAGCAAGAAATTAAAGTTACAGATGAAGACGTTCAAAAACGTATTGATGAACAGCCACAAGAAGTAATCGACAATACGATGGAACAGCAAGATTTAACAATGGATGAATTGAAGAAGAACTTGAAAGAGCAAATGAAATACGACAAATTCTTCAAAGCTAACACAGATGAAGTAACTGTAAGTGACGAAGAGCTGAAATCCGAGTACGACAAGCTCGTTGAGAAAGCTAAAAGCACTCAGTCCAAAGAAAGTAAAGAATCAAAAGAAGGCGAAAATGAAACATCGAACATCCCTTCTTTCGATGAGTATAAAGAGACATTAAAGCAACAACTTGTAACTCAGAAAGAACGTGAGCAATCTACAAAATAT
Organism: Pontibacillus halophilus JSM 076056 = DSM 19796; assembly: GCF_000425205.1. Taxonomy (GTDB): domain Bacteria; phylum Bacillota; class Bacilli; order Bacillales; family BH030062; genus Pontibacillus_A; species Pontibacillus_A halophilus. The sequence goes on from NZ_AULI01000002.1 coordinate 92,973, forward strand.
GTAGAAGAGCTTAAGAAAGATTACGAAATTGAAAAGAATGTAGCATCAGAAAATGATGATCAAAAAGAAAATGCATAACGAAGAAGAAGGCTGGAGCCATTGCTCCAGCCTTCTTTCATACATAGGGAGATTGTTAAACATTATGTCGTACGTCATTCAAGAGTTGAGACCAATGCTCGTAGGACCCTTCGTCCTTGAGGGCTTCAATCAATCCGTCATAATACAATTGTATGGATTGAACAACATTTCCTTTCGTTTCTTCAATAAGTGTTCTCCACTCTCTAGCAAAGTGATTGTACACATGTGCGAGTTCTTCATTTATATAGGTAGAAGCCCACTCATCATACACCCTTTCAACCACATCTCGCATCTTGTCACGACCTTTTCCTTCAAAGAAAGCTTTGGTCGATTTGAATAGTTGCAGGGCCTCTTCAAAGTCACCGACGTTCAACTGTTCAAACGGAGTGCTGACATCGATTGAGGAGCATGTATGGTCTGGTAATTCCGGTAAGGTTAAACTCCTTCCGTGCTCCCGCAACGCCTCCCCAAAATCTTCAAGCCACTCTTCACCCTTTTCTAGAAGGAATCGCTCCATTCTTAAAGAAACGACTCTCATCTCTTGCATCATATCGTTTTGCATCAGTTCCATTACACGTTCCATAGATTCACGAAGCTGCTCTCTACCACCCTTCCCATTGTCCGTAATGGCACCAGGATGAAATTCTTCCTTAATGAAATCGTGCAATCGAAGGAGAACACGCTGTTTCACATAGAATAGCTGCTTCTCAATCTTTTGTTGAAGAGCTGATTCATAACGTTCAATTGCGCTCATCTGTGTTAAATCAATGCGCTCAAGCTTTTCTTCTTGCAGTTGCTGCTGATAGTCTTGTCGCTCTTCTTGATTTAATGAGACAGCTTGAACATAATCCTCAAGCGTACTGCGAACGCGCTTCATAAGATGATTTGCACTATGCACAAGTACATAGGCAAGCTCATGTTCAATGAATTGGTAGAAGTTCTTCTCGAATTCTGGTATTCCTGAGTGAACGCGCCTCTTATCATCCATCCCATCCCGACTACTGACTCCATAGATTCGTGGAAGGCGAATCCCATAGGATTGAAGTTGATCTCGCAAGTAACCTGTCACAAGAGAGCGTTCTTCGTCATCTTTGGCAAGGTCTACAGCATTAAGCAAGAAGAACATCTTGTCCATGCTAAAGGCGTCTTTAACCCTCCCCAATTGGATAAGGAATTCTCGGTCGGCTCGTGAAAATGCATGGTTGTAATAGGTTACGAATAGAATGGCATCCGCCTCTTTCATATATTGAAACGAGACTTCTGTGTGTCTTGCATTCACAGAATCAGCACCAGGCGTATCTACAAGTGTGATTCCTCTTCGAGTGAACGAACAATCCACATATAACTCCACCCACTCCACAAAGCATGAACGTTCTTCAGTTGACACATAGCTTGAGAAGTCTTCATAAGGAATGGTGGTAACAGACCCTAGAGCGGAACTAGAAGATTCAAAGCCCGCTACAACAGCTCGGATAAAGGAATAACGCTTTTGTTCAAGTTGTTGTTCTAGCTCACTCATCCTATTGCTTACAAATTTAACTAGAGCGGGTAAACTATCTGGCTCGTTCCCTAATGCAGGCAATGCTTGTAACAAGTCATCAAACAGTTCACGAGGTGATTTAAATTTCACTCTAACCGTTCGATGAGGCCTATTTTCGGTTGGGGGACAGATTTTGTTAATTGTCGCTGTCGTAGGATTAGGAGAGACGGGTAAGACTCCTTCCTCAAGCAAGGCATTGGCAAAGGAAGACTTCCCAGCCGAGAATGCCCCAAATAACGCAACCGTATAGCTTCGTTCTTCAATGGTGCTCCTTTTTGCGCGCATCTCCTCTACAAACTCCTGGAAATTTGGTTCATCCGAGAGAAGGCGCTCCAATTCAGTCAACGCGTTAATCGTCTGCTGAACATCGACCTCCTCTGTACGTTCCTTTGTTTCCACGTCATGTGCATCCTTTGTCTCATCTGAAATAGTATCTGTCATCGTGTCCCATGAACGTATGTCCACCTTGGCTTCTCGTTCGTTGAGAGCGGCTTGAAGGGCTTGTGTTGCTTCACTCGTTACCGCACTAGAGTCCGAAAGTCTCTGTTTCTTGTCCTCAAGAGATCTCAAGATTTCATCTCTGCGGTCTTTCCATTCATTTCGCTTATTTAACCGTTCCATGGATGAGAATAAATCATTTTTCTTTGATTCATTTCGCTCTTCTATGATGGTCTCGATTCTCTTCCACTCATTCAATGCTTGATTTCTAAACACGGCACGCAAGTCTTCTAGTACATCTTCTGAGTACTGGAGCACGTAAGAACCATTTACGAGTGCACCTGATTTAATCGAAGTGCGGAGTCGCTCTATAGGGTAGTCAGCCTCAATAGACTGTAAACGTTGGAGTGCTTCATCTCCTACCACCCCGTACTCTCTAGCCGTTTCCACAAGAACGTTCTGTAACGGCCACTGCAGATTCGCTTCAACCTTTTTCATAAGAGACGAATAAAATTCCTGACTTCGTTTCTCTCTCGCTTCTCTTGTTTTAGCCTTTGAAAAGAGTAGGCCGACCTTGAAATCAGGCTGTTCGGCTTCAAGGAAAGCTTTAGCGAGCTCGCGAATGTCGTGGGACATAACATAAGCATTCGATAAAGTTCTTTGGAGTTTCTCTTTCACTTCTTGTTGTGACTGCTGTGGCTCTGCCTCTAGCCTCTTCCATTCCTGGTCTAACTCGTCTTCTCGGTCCTCATCATGGCTCTTAGACAAGTCGTACTCAATGCGCTCCAGTTCATCCTGATAGGTTGCTTCGTAACTACGAAGCTCTTCCTCAATTAAGTGAGTCAGCGCGTGCTGTACTGTCTTCTCAACAGTGGAGCTACTCTGCTGTGACATTTGTCCTTCCACCCATTGCTGCAATGTTCGGAGTTCATTATGAGGGTGGTCCTTGTCTTTTAAAGAGATATAGAATATTCGGTTGATGGTAATGCCCCAGTCTTTCAGAGACTCCTTTACACTTCTTCTAAAGCGGCTAAATGTAATTTCCTCTTCTTTATGTTTATCAATCTGATTTATGACAATTGCCAACTCTTTGCCTTGCTCCGAAAGTTTCCTTAAAAAGCCGAGGTTGACTTCTGATTGTACGTGGTTATAATCCATGACATAGACCACCGTGTCCATCATATGTAGAGAAGACTCTGTAATGACTTGATCTGCATCGTTTGAAGAGTCAACACCTGGCGTGTCAAGCAAGGCTACTCCTTCTGGGAGAGGCGTGTCAGATTGCACGAGTTCAATGGAGTGTATCGTGCTCCCTTCTTTCGCAAGCTCTTGGATGCGCGCATGTTCGTATTCTCCTTGGAATTCGATTGCCTCTCCGTCCCCACTATATATACGTACAATGTTCTCCTCGCCTTTCTGTATCTTTACCAAGTTAGCGCTCGTTGGTATAGGACTTGTCGGTAAGATGGCGTCTCCCATAAGTGTGTTGATTAATGATGACTTACCAGCAGAGAAGTGACCGGCGAAACCTATCATGAGCAGATTGTCTTGTACCTTCTTATAAAGGTCAACCAGCTTACGACGTTGCATGGGCGCCTCGTGGTAATAAAAGGCTAATTGTTCTTGTAATTTAAGCTGCTTTATTTCTTTCATGGCACGTACCCCTTTGTCTACGCATGACCTCCTAAATAATGAGAAAGAGCATCAAATAGGATGTCATTCCGTTCTTTTCCTTTCTTATGTGCAAGTTGATCATATTGAGTTAACATATTCCTTGTTATGTTAACTTTCACTTCTACTTCATCACTCGTCAACTGGTAACCGCCTGTTACAGGTATAAGCTGCCCACTTATAATCGAGCGCTGAAGTAGACGATACTCATCTTCCAATAATTCTAACAATCCCTGCCTACATTTTACAAAATAATCGCCCCATTGTTGTTCGAAAATTTGTATATTTTTTGCGCCGAGTTGTCGAATCATTTTGAATAGTGCGTGATATGTTGGGTGGTTTGGGTGTCGAGGCATCGGGAAGCTGAAGTTTACATAACCTTTTTCTCGTAAATAAGGTTTGTTGTTTTCCATTAAATTACTTTTATACTCTTCTGGTTCTACTATTTCCCCGGTTTCCGTCATCGCTCTCAAAGGAGCAAGGTCGACAATCCGCGCCATGACGCCGTTTATAACAGCCTCTTCAAAAATATGAGCTTCTCGCGAAATTAGTTGCATCTTCCGCCCATGTTCCCCCATCCGATTCGCCACAGCGTCGTTATTTTTCTCGCTTCGATATCGCTCAATTTCTTCCAATTTAACTAGTCTCCTCTTCTGGTTCCCAATTGTCTGAGTGAAGCTCGCAATTTCCCCTTTTCCGATCAGGGTTAATACATACTCAGGTGTAAGTTTGAGATGTTGTGCTGTTTCCTTCACAGTTAGCCCCTTCAAAGTAAGTGATTCCTCCAGCTCTTTCACATCTTCCTCACGAAAACGGAACCCACCATCACGTTTCGGGTGCTGCTGATTTACAGGAGTGAGCCATCCTTTTTCCATAAGATAGCGGACTTGTCTGTTACTTTTATGTAAGCGATGTGCCACTTGATCGATTGATAAATACAAGAATATAACCTCCAAAATTATAAGATATACCCTATTGTAACAACAAATCTTATATATATGTAAACAAATCTAGACTAATAATGAATTTTTCTAGGTTTATTTACATTCTGTATGGTAAGATAGGGAAATAGAAGATTAGTAGTTTGTCATTAATTTGTCTAACTGTGACAGGAGGTACATAGACATGGAATTAACATTTTCGACAACGTCCATCACCTTGCCGACTGATGTCGATTGGTATGACGCGACACTTTACCAACAAATCCAACAGCACGGGTTCCGACATGTTGATTGGGACCGTCTTTCGGATGAGTGGTTGCTTTATATTTACTTACATGACGAGCCGACACTTGGCAGTAAACGGAAGGAGTCAACGCTGAAGGAGTATTTCCGCGACATTCGAGACTTCCTCCTCTTCGTTCGAGACCTCGCCCCGTCGGTACGCTCCCTACACCATGAAGAAGTATCTGCCTATCAAGGGCATCTAGAGGCGCGCGGCTACAAGCCTACGACACTTCGTAGGAAGACGACGGTCATTCATTCATTTCTTCGCTTCCTTCATCGACGTGGAATTATAGAAGAAGATCTAACAGCAAGCATGAAGCGAATCGCCGTTAAGAAAGAGTCTCTTGTGAACCGAGATTTCTACGAAGAAGAAGTTCAGGCGCTGCTCGACTACTTCAAAGAGCACGATTACTTCATGTACACATTGTTGTATACACTTGTCTCAACGGGCCTACGGATACAAGAACTAGCATCAGCGAAATGGTCAGGCATCTACTACCAGCCAGACGTAGACCTACATTTTATTACGGTATTTGGGAAGAGGGATAAGCTTCGGGAGGTTCCGTTATTTGAGGAAGTGTTTCAGGTTATACGAGAATTCCGCAACCGACGCGGGTTGTCATTAGACTTGTCAAAGGACACGGAATCTGCATTATTCCCTAAGCCAAACGGTGCTCATTATCACTTTAAATACTTGTCTAACGAATTCTCAAAGAACATGTATCAGTTGAAGGATACCTTCTCTTTTATTGCGAAGCGAATCCAGTTAGAAGAAGCAACAAGACAAGAAGGAAAGCCAATCAAGTATCGGATCACCCCTCATACCTGCCGCCACTATACAGCTGCTTATTACCTTTCGAAGGGCGCGGATTTAAAGGCAATTCAAGACTTGTTGGATCACGATTCCTCACAGACAACGGACCAGTATCTAAGGCGTACGCGTAAATTCTCTGAACATGCTGCGGTTAAGATCGGTGGACAATTCATGAAATGACGCGCAATAAAATAAGCGGACCTCGTGTAAGGTCCGCTTAGTAATTTGTTTACATAATATAATTATAGTAAATAATCCACCTCAATGAGGTGGATTAAAACTTATTATTGAACAGATTGGCCTACGAATTGTTCGAGGTCAATGTTGGCTTTCTCGGCAAGTTGTTTACCAAGCTCTTCATCTGCATAATAGAAGTTTGCAATAGCGCGACCTACGATATTGCGGTCTTCAATCCCATCAAAATCACCCATTAAGTTCCGGAATAACTGATCTTTCTGGTCCTGACTAAAGCTACGATAAATACGACCAGCCTGACCATAGTGATTAACCTTATCAATCAGCTGACGGTCCGCTTCCCCTTCGATTGGGTAAGATGGGTTTTGATAACCTTTAGCCTCTCCTGGTTCGCCTTGTCCGCTATTCGGTTCATAGTTAACGTGACGAATGCCAGAGTTCGAGTTCATAAACCCTTCTTGTTGGTAGTTATTCACTTCAACTTTAGGTTTATTGATTGGCAGATTCAAATAGTTTGGCCCGACGCGGTGGCGCTGAGTATCAGAATAAGAGAATAAACGCCCTTGTAACATCTTATCCTCTGAAGGCATCATACCCGGAACGAGTACGCCTGGATTGAAACTAACTTGCTCCGTCTCTTCAAAGAAGTTATCCACGTTACGATTTAGAGTCATCGTTCCAACGTGTTCCCAAGGTACATCCTCCTCCAACCAATCTTTCGTAGCATCTAGAGGGTTAAAGTCAAAGGAATCAAGTTCTTCAGGACGTAACACCTGAATGTAAAGGTCCCACTCTGGGTACTCTCCCTTTTCGATGGCATTGTATAAATCAACGGTTGCATGGTTAAAGCTTTCCCCTTGTACTTTTTGAGCTTCATCCATGGATAGGTTCTTTATGCCTTCTTTCGGTTGCCAGCGTTGTTTCACGTAGAAAATTTCATTATTTTCGTTATACCATTTGAAGGCATGCACGCTTGAACCACGCATCTGACGGTAGTTTGCTGGAATCCCTTCATCTGTAAACAAATGAAGCATCATGTTTGTGCTTTCTGGAGACAGGGACATGAAATCCCAATAGCGAGCAGGGTCTTGCACGTTCGTAACAGGGTCTGGCTTCAAGGAATGAATGACGTCTGGGAATTTAATCGCATCTCTAATAAAGAATACAGGCAACGTGTTCCCTACGAAATCATAGTTCCCTTCTTCTGTATAAAATTTAACAGAGAACCCACGTGGGTCTCGCGCAGTCTCAGGCGAGTGTTTCCCGTGAATAACAGTTGAGAAACGCGCGAATAAAGGCGTTTCTTTCCCTTCTTCTGATAGGAAATCTGCAGTCGTATATTTTTTCATGCTATTCTTTGTTTTGAAAACACCGTGTGCCCCCATACCACGAGCATGTACGACACGTTCAGGAATACGTTCGCGGTCGAAGTGAGCAATCTTTTCAAGTAGCTGATAATCTTCTAATAACGTCGGACCGTTTGGACCAGCAGTACGAGAGTTTTGGTTATCTGAGATCGGCACTCCTTGATTCGTTGTGAGTTTGCGATTTTGTTTGTTTTCTTCGTTCATTTACATCTCTCTCCTTCTCCATATAATCGCCTCGGAATGTACACCGAAGTTGGAATATGTAATGTATTCCTCTATGGTCAGCAGTTCCCTCAGGGTATGGGAGATAAACTAATTTTTAACGTTTTTAATTTAAAACTAATTGTTAACGAACGATGTTTACATAATATAATTACAGAAAACAAATAGAGCCCGCAACTCAATGCGGGCTCACCTTTATAAGTCTTTATTCTTTCTATAAGAGAAATAGAGCGATACCCACTGAGCAAGAAAGACCCCTATCCCGAGCAATAAACTATAGACGATAAGGTGTTCTTCGTGAGGCGAAGAGGAAAGAAAGACAGTTGCCAAATAAAATAAGACACTTGTTACGAGTGCCTGCACGGCAAAGAACGTTGCTTTTTTGTTCAGTTGCGATTTTGTATACACATCATGATGTTCCATTCCAGAGAGTGTGTACCGAAGTAATCCATAACTCATAAATACAATGATGCTTACTTTCTGTACAGAACCAAGATACTCGCTCTCACCCAGTACCAACATAAGCCCGATACTCGTTACAAAACTTAGTACCCCCGCCTCAGCTAAAATTGTAAGAAACAAACTTCTCTTTCGTTCGTCATTCGACAACAGAACAGACAACCATGTTCTTTCCATCCCTTACCCCTCCCAAAATAATTGATCTAACGTTCGGTCTAAAGATTTGGCAATTGCAATACATAATTGAAGGCTTGGATTATAGCTGCCTTTCTCAATAAGTCCGATGGTCTGTCTTGTTGCTCCAACCCTCTTACCCAATTGAGCTTGGGTTAAATTTTTCTCTACTCTAGCGATTCTCATTCGATTATTCATATTATCACCAACTGAGACATATATAATTTACATTATGTAATATATATATTACTCGAACAAAAATGATTTGTTAATTTATTCTAGTTTACATAATAAAGTTATAATAAACATCCATTCATTCAACTTCTTTATTTACATAAACGCATTATCGTGCTAAACTATTTTTGAAATATTCAAACGGTTATGACGAAGAGAAATTTAAGCGTTGGTACTTGCAGAGAGCCGATGGGTGGTGAGAATCGGTAGACCAAGCTTGAGTTGAGCACTTCTAAACTGGTCGCTGAATGTTAGTAGGTTGACCCGGTCCGCGTCCGTTATCCGTAAAGAGCGCCATAGATGGCGCACAATGAGGGTGGTACCGCGTTCAAACGCCCCTCGCTATGATGATTCATGGCGAGGGGCGTTTTTTGTACGCTCCCCTTCTGAATCGAACAAAGGAGGAATAAGAATGTTACCAAACGAACATCATTTACGAACTCCAGGCCCTACCCCAATCCCCGAAACCGTAAAGCATGCCATGAATCAGCCAATGATTGGCCATCGCAGTTCCCATTTTTCAGATCTATTTAACGAGGTTGCGCCTCGATTAAAGCCAATATTCGGGACGGAACAACCGGTTCATGTACTGACATCAAGTGGAACAGGAGCACTAGAGTCTGCTGTTACGAATACGGTTAGCCATGGTGAGAAAGTTCTTGTTGTAGTGGCAGGAGCATTTGGTGACCGCTTTGCTTCTATTTGTGAACGTTATCCTTATGATGTAGAACGCTTAGAAGTTCCCTTTGGAGAGTCTGTGAAGGAAGAAGCGTTGTTACAAGCATTAGACACGCATTCTAACGTAGCTGCTGTCGTATTCACTTATTGTGAAACGTCTACAGGTGTGCTTCAACCTGTAGAGAAGTTAACTAAAATCGTGAAAGAGCACAGTAATGCACTTGTACTAGTAGATGGCGTTAGCTGTATTGGCGGTGTGCCAACTCAAATGGATGAGTGGGGCATTGATGTTCTTGTTACAGGTTCTCAAAAAGCCATGATGCTTCCGCCAGGACTTTCGTTAATTGCGTTTAGTGAGCGTGCTCGTTCCAAAGCTTCTGAAATCGATTCCCTTACTTTTTATTTCGATTTGTCTGCTTATGAGAAACAGTATGAGAACGGCATGACACCTTTCACTCCAGCTGTGTCTCTAATTTACGGGTTACAGGAAGTGTGCAATCTTCTTGATCAGGAAGGATTGGAGAACGTGTTCAAACGTCACGAACTTATGAAGAACATGACAAGAGCTGGGATCGAAGCGCTAGGCCTTCCTCTATTAACGAACGAAAAAGACGCCTCCCCTACTGTTACAGCCGTTTTAGGTACTGAACAAGTGAACACAGATGAACTTCGTAAACATGTCCAGAAGAAATACGGACTTTCATTAGCTGGTGGACAGAAACAATTGAAGGGAAAGATATTGCGCATTGGTCACATGGGATACTGCTCCCCTACAGATGTGTTAACGACTCTAACTTTATTGGAACTTGGATTGTATGACTTAGGTTATCCGGTCCAGTTCGGTCAATCTGTGAAAGCTGCTCAGGAGGTGTATGTTCAACATGCATAATATACTAGTAAGTGACCCTATAAGTGCTGAAGGGATTGCTGCTTTGACGAACCGAACAGACCTTTCCGTTGATGTTCAGACCAACCTTTCCCCGGCTGATTTGCTTGGAGTAATTGGAAAGTACGATGCCCTCATTGTACGAAGCCAAACAAAGGTGACAAAGGAAATTATAGAAGCTGGTAGTCAATTGAAAGTCATTGGTCGAGCCGGTGTTGGTGTTGACAACATCGATTTAGACGCCGCAACGGAAAAAGGAATTATCGTCGTTAACGCTCCAGATGGGAACACGATGTCTACTGCTGAGCATACATTTGCAATGTTAATGTCATTATCAAGACATATCCCACAAGCCTATAAATCAACTGTAGAAGGCAATTGGGATCGAAAGTCATTTAAGGGTGTAGAGCTAAATCGTAAGACACTAGGAATCGTAGGAATGGGGAGGATAGGAACAGAAGTATCTAAACGAGCAAAGGCCTTTAATATGGATATTATTAGTTATGACCCATTTCTAACCGAAGAACGTGCAGAGAAAATAGGAGTTAGAAAGGGTTCATTACAAGATATCTATAAAGAAGCGGATTATATTACCGTCCATACTCCTCTAACGAAAGAAACGCACCATCTTATCGACCTGGAAGCCTTTCAACAAATGAAACAAGGGGTTCGATTGATTAATTGTGCTCGCGGCGGGATTATTGATGAAGATGCTTTAGTGGAAGCTATTGATAGAGGGATTGTAGCAGGTGCTGCCATTGATGTATTTGAACAAGAACCTCCTGAGCGGCATCCTTTGCTTAAGCGTTCACAAGTTATCGCCACTCCACATTTAGGCGCATCGACAGAAGAAGCACAGACGTATGTGGCTAAAGACGTCAGCGAAGAAATTCTACACATCTTAAATAACGAATCCTTTAAGAACGCGGTAAATATGCCCCAAGTGCCAGCAGATGTAAGGAAAGCGCTAGAGCCTTATTACTTACTTGGAGAGAAGATTGGAGAAATGGCTATCCAGCTCATTCAAGAACCTCCTCATAAAGTTACGCTTACCTATGCAGGTGAATTAACCGACTATGAGACAGAGTCACTTACAAGAACAATCCTTAAAGGGCTTCTACGTTATCATCTTGGCAGCAAAGTCAACGTGGTAAATGCCACCTATATGGCAAAGTCTTATGACTTGTCTTACTCAGTAGAATACTCAAGCTCTTCTCTAGATTTCACAAACTTAATCTCTGTCCGAATTGAAACGAAAAACGAAACCAGAACACTATCTGGCACGCTGCTTAGCGGTTATGGGCCAAGAATTATTAAAATTGATGATTACTCCATAGACGTAGCACCTACAGACCACCTTCTCTACATCCAACACCTTGATACAAAAGGCATGATTGGACATGTAGGAACGGCACTTGGTGAACAAGATATTAATATTGCTACGATGCAAGTTGGACGGAAAGACAGAGGCGGGGATGCCATTATGATGATTACAGTAGATAAACCACTTCCTAAACAGGTACGTGATCAATTGGAGGCTATGGAGCATATTCGATCAATAAAGGAAATCCAGCTTTCATAATAAGAAAAGCCTGAAGCTACTGCTTCAGGCTTTTCACTTCTATCGTTTATTCTGCATGTGCTGGCAGAGTTTCAATTTCTAACTCATAATACTGCGGTAATATATCTTCTTTAATAATTTGTTCTCGAAACGCCTCAGCATCTGTGCGATTCGTAAAGTATTGTTCTTTTCTATTCACGGAAAACTGTATTTTCACATCGGCAAGGTACATTCCTATTACGCGAAATGTCATTCTTTTGCCTTCTAACTTAATTGAAATTAAGGATAACTCTTTCCGAAGTAGCCTCAACTATCCTTTGAGTCCCCGGCTAATGAGGCTATTTATATACTAACATATGTTCGTAGTTCTTCATACCGTATTAGTAGAATTTAGAAGTAACGGGTCCTTTCATGGATACAAGGTTAGAAGTTTGTTAAACTGATTACACGATAAGTAGAAAGGGGTTTCGTCATGCATATTACATCAATAGAACCAACGCCGAGCCCTAACTCAATGAAGATCAACCTAAGTGAATCCCTTGAAATGGGTAAGACTCATAACTTTAAGAAAGAGGATGACCTTACGAAAGCTCCTCTATATGTGAAAGAGTTGTTACATATTGAAGGCGTAAAGAGCTTGTACCAAGTGGCTGATTTCATTGCGTTAGACCGGCATCCTAAATACCAATGGGAAGAGATTCTCCCGAAAGCAAGAGCGGTATTTGGAGAAGAATCGAACGAACAGTCAGCGAACCATCAAGCCGCTCCTCAACAGGACACTGCATTAGGCGAAGTTCAAGTTCAGATTCAAATGTTTCGTGGAATTCCGATGCAGATTAAGCTCATTGAAGGTGAGACAGAAGAGCGAATTGCATTGCCAGCAGAATTTATGAATACGGCAATGGAGGCAAGTAAAGCATCCGATAATATTGTTAAAGAACGCCAATGGGTGGAACATTCCCCTCGTTATGGCGAGCTAAGCGATATTGGTCACGACGTTCGGGAAGAACTGATTGCCACCTACAAGGAAGAACGGTTACAACATTTACTGCAAAATGCATTGAATGAAGAGTCTTCTTCCACAACCACCGAGACACACAGAACCTATCACACCGTTACATTAGAAATGCTGGAGCAAGAAGATTGGAAAGAACGTTATGCAGCTCTCGATCGAATGAATCCAACTACGGATGATTTCAAAGTACTCGAGAAAGCATTAGAAGATGAGAAGGCATCAGTTAGACGCTTAGCAACTGTTCTCCTTGGGATGATTGAGGACAAAGCAGTGTTACCCTATCTTTACAAAGCATTACAAGACCCGTCCGTAACGGTACGAAGAACAGCAGGAGACACGTTCTCTGACTTAGGATTCCGAGAAGCAATCCCAGCCATGACAGAAGCACTTAAAGATAAGAACAAACTTGTTCGATGGAGAGCGGCTATGTTTCTTTACGAAGTTGGCGATGATTCAGCGGTTCCTGCTTTACAAGAAGCGGTCTTTGATTCAGAATTTGAAGTACGCATGCAAGCTAAAATGGCATTACGCCGTATTGAAGGCGGCGAAGAGGCAAAAGGTTCGGTATGGAATCAAATGACTCAGGCTACTCAAAATGATGGAAAGTAAAGGAGAATGGATATGAACCCATACGTAGAATATATGAGAGAAATTGCTCAACCTATGAGAGATGAGCTTACACATGCAGGATTTAAAGAGTTGATTACGCCAGAACAGGTAAATGAATTTATTGAAGCAACTGAAGGAACGACTCTTGTTGTTGTCAACTCCGTTTGTGGATGTGCTGCAGGGTTAGCTCGACCAGCAGCGAAAGCTTCATTATCAAATGACAAGACTCCTGAAACGCTCGTCACGGTATTTGCCGGTCAAGACCGTGAAGCGACTGAACAAATGAGAGACCATTTCGGTGATTTGGAACCCTCTTCTCCTTCTATGGCATTGCTTAAAGATGGCAAGGTTGTTCATTTCATCCCTCGCGAAGATATTGAGGACCATGAGGTAGAAGAAATCGTCTCCAACTTAACCCGTGCATATAACCAATATTGCTAATTCAGAAACCCCTGCTCCATTTACGTTGAGCAGGGGTTTCGAATATTTTAATAGTTCTGCTTTGTCGAAGGAAACTGAATATGATAAATCGTTGCAGGAAAGTGGCTACAATCGCTCAAATGTTTTATCATAAAGCTATGACAACTTATCAAATCGTACTTAACCGTATTCAACATATGCGGGCAAGGCTCACGGCCTCAGATCCGGGCCTTACCCGTCTAATTACTACAACAAAGGCAACGCTAAGCGTAATGACTTCCGTCTTTTTCGTAAGTGCGCTATTAGCTCTTCTCGACCAAGGAAGCTTAACGGTATCAATCTTTGCAGGTGCAATGGGACTCTTGGGTGTACTAGTTGTGTTTGATGATACCCGTTTCAAGAAACAAGTGACTACAGCTCTATTGCCAATCTCTGCTGCCATTTCAATTACAGCAGGAGCTTTCTTGTCACAGTACCCACATGCATCAGATGTCGTAATCCTAATCCCAATTTTTTCAGCGTTTTACTTCTCTAAATTTGGGTCTCGTTACTTCTCAATTAGTATGGTTTCGTTCATTTCAATCTATTTCTCTTCCATACTCGGGGTGCCCTTTCAAGATGTCCCGTGGTTCTATTTGAGTATTCTGGTTGGGATAGGCTTTGCCTATCTATACAACTTCATTATTATTCGTGACCAACCGAACGTTACATTAAAAAGGAGTCTACGTTCTTTCCATGTTCAAATTAACCTTCTCTTTAATTTAATAGGAAGTTACGTTAGTTCGAGTGACCAAGAAAGGCAACGTAAAGCTTTAAAACGAGAGCTTGATTACAATGCAGAACGTTTAAACGAGTATGCGCAGAAAGTATCCTCACAGCTTTCTAATGTGCATCCAGAGGAAATATGGCCAGGGGTAACGAAAGAACAGCTTCGTATCTATTTGTTTGATGCATCGATGCTGATTGAAACCCTCCTTCCAACAATGGATGATTTATTGAAAGACGGCGCATTCCAGAACGAGTCTTTACAAAGAACAACAGCAACGTTACTCCAAGCCATTCGGGATATTAGGGCGTTGCGGCACATCGATAGTGAGCAACAAATTCAAGCGGCTGAACGCCGATTGGAAGAATTTAAACAACTTACAATAGAAACACAGTTAGATTCAGAAACCTTCTTTCTCTTTAACCGACTGATTACCATGTGTGAGCATGTATTTGCGAATGTAAGAACGCTACAAGCCCTTCGTACACAAGCTATAGAAGTGAAAGATAGAGATAATATGGAAGAGGATACTTCTGCAGAGGAGGAAGATGACCAAGAGGGTAAAGATTCAAGAATGGAGCCAACTACTAAAAAAGCAATCCAAGCTGTAGCTGCAGGGAGCGTTTCAATCGTACTTGGCTATATACTCACTCCGAGTCAGCAATATTGGATCTTACTGACCGCGTTTATTATCTTCATGGGGACAGACACAGTCGGGAGAACTTTCTTAAAAGCGGTCGAACGTACAATCGGCACAGTTTTTGGAGCAATTATTGGATTCGTCATTGCCCAATTTGTATATGGTCACACCTACGTAGAAATTGGATTAATCTTCCTTTGTATCTTTATGGCGTTTTACTTTCTTCCAATTTCTTATTCATTCATGATGTTTTGGATAACGATGATGGTTGCCATGCTTTATGATTTGCTATTGGGCGGAATCACATGGGGAGTTCTAGGAGCACGAGTCGTAGACACAATCGTCGGAGCGGCGTTAGCTCTAGCAGCTGCCGCTTACATCTTACCTAAGAAAACACAAGAGAAAGTATCAGAAACCACTCTCGATTACTTCTCACATCTTAACAAGCTTCTGAATGGAACATTGCAACAGTTAAAAGGGGATCCTGAACCATTGGACCTTACTGAAAAGACGTTTGAGATGGATGAGACATTAAGTCAATTACGGACAGATGCTGAATCTATGCGTAAAACTCCAGGTGCTACTACACGCACTCGTATTGAAGGCTGGATTACTCGAATTGCGACACTAAATTACTACGCTAAACACCTGCTTACTCCAACCGCCGAAATTGATGACCAATTACAAGCCGTCATCGATCAGTTGAATGAGTATATAAACGATAATATTGACACCATTCAATTACTGTTAAAGGATGAACGGAGTCATGCAGTAGTATGGGATGTTGAGGTGTTGCCTTCTCATATGGCCTATTTCAATGATTATGAGAACAATGAACGAAAGCTAACCGATTCGTATCATCACTTCTACTACATCCGATTAATTAATCAAACACTCGTATCATTCGCAACTGACCTTGGTGCGCAAACTGAACGCACATCTGTATAGAGCATGACAAGAAAGGGATACCAATTAAGGTATCCCTTTCTTATGCCGTATCGTATGTACAAGCAGTCCTCTTGTATTTGATGGTAGACTACAAATCGAACGCTTCTTCCCTTCTCATTTATCTTTGAAAGGCTAAAAAAACCCTGTAAACGCACATTTTAAACGGTAATGTGTGTTTACAGAGTTTTTGTTCGTTACGTTGTGAGTTGACCAGGCTCTTCTTCACCAATGATCTTCACTTCTGTTTCTAATTCTACACCAAATTTGTTAAACACAGTCTGTTGGACATGTTTAATTAAGGCGATATAATCGCTTGCTGTCCCCTTGTCAATGTTGACCATAAAGCCAGCATGTTTCTTTGATACTTGTACGCCGCCAATTTGTGTCCCTTGCAGGTCGCTATCTTGAATGAGTTTCCCTGCGAAATAACCAGGAGGGCGTTTGAAAACACTGCCGCATGAGGGGAATTCTAAAGGTTGCTTTGATTCACGCTTATACGTTAAATCGTCCATGATGGATTTAATCTCCTCATGAGTACCTGTCTTTAAGACAAACGTAGCCTCAACGACAATGTATCCCTTCTCAGCTACTGCACTATGACGGTAGTCTAGTTCTAACTCAGAAGCAGGAATGGATTTAACTTCCCCATCTCTTGTTACGACAATTGCACTTTGCAACACATCTGATACTTCACCGCCATAAGCACCCGCGTTCATATAGAGCGCTCCACCTACTGTTCCAGGTATTCCGCACGCAAACTCTAGCCCAGTTAATGTATGCTTAAGGGCGAAACGAGATGCATCGATAATACGAGCACCGCTCTCTGCAACAAGCGTATGGTCATCTTTTAAGTAGATTTGTTTTAGTCGTCCCATGTGGATGGTGATACCTCGGATTCCCCCATCTCGTACGATGACATTGGATCCGTTTCCAAGTAAGGTAATTGGAATGTTATGCTCATTTGCATACTTCACCACTTCCCCAATATCTTCATAGGATTGAGGCATAACGAAGATATCCGCACACCCACCTGTTCTCGTAAATGTATAAGAAGAAAGAGGTTCATCTTTCTTAATGCTCTCAGCACGTACAAGTTCTCTTAAGACTTGCACTACTTCTGTGGTATTCAAAGCTACTTCCTCCTTTTCCATTACCTATTGTACCTTATTATATTCATAAAAATCATGAGGTTCTTATAAAAACCTATTGAAAATATGTAAAAAGTCCTGTACATCAGTCTTCTTACTTTATCAATAAACCGACTATAAGCGCAATATATACAACCGTAAAAAAGCCCTCTTATGAAGAGGGCATTCAGTCACGTTAATAATTCTTGTACATCCAATACGCCATTGTAGATGTGCGGTTCATTGTGATGTTCGAAATCAGCTCTAGCATCCTTCCCAGACAATCCTGTTAATACGGCAGCAAACGTTACTCCCATCGTTTGAGCCGCAAGTCCATCAGCCAAAGAATCACCAATAATGACAATGGTATCATCCGTTTGTATGGGATGTTCGATGTGAATGAGGTCATCAGGGTTAGCTCCTCTCCCTTGCCACGCGTAGATGTACGTATAAGGCTCGGGTTTCGCAAGTGGAGCCAGCTCTGGGTACTGTTCTTCGGCCTTCAGCACATCGGTTGCTGTCGCAATATGATTCTCGTTTATATAAGGGAGGAGTCCTATCGACTTAAGCGGTTCAACCGTCTCTAAATACGGTCGTCCTGTACCAACACCTACAATCCATCCACCATTTGAAGCTCGTTCAAATAAATTCTTCAATTCTTCTACTGGGGCCAAAGGAACTTCCACATGCATAAATCCTGTCTTTCCTTCTTGATTGGTCTCTCTTCCAATCGAACGCGAGATTTGTGCGTCCCCTACGTACCATTCTTGAAATGTTTCTCTACAGTAGTCCCATAAGTCGCTGTTACGAGAGAAGCTCTGTGTCGAGATATTCAAATAACGCGATGCAACACGATTTAACTCCCCGAGAAGCTCTTGTTTCAATGCGTCGCTTTCTTCAAAGTCTGATACAAAGTCCTCGTAGTTAAGTTTTACTTCGTGTTGCTTCACCCAGCTGCCTATAAGCTTAATTGAGTCACGAGTCAATTGACTCGTTAACAGCTCCTTAATTTCACTCTCTTTGTACGGCTTTAATTGATGTAAAATTCGAATGAGTTGATACGAAAACGTAAGATAGACCATATCCCAATTCGCGTTGATCCCTCTTGACTTAATAAATTTAAGTACCTTATCTTCTTGGAATACCTTATTACGAAGGGATTTTGTCTCCTCTTCATTTAAGTCAGTCGTAAAGCTCTTTGGTGCCACACTTATGTACTGATCACTATTTAGTAATTCCCACACCGTTAAAGCGGAAGCATCAAAATAACGTTCCTCACTAAGCAGTACACCATCTACATCGAATAGCGCTAGTTTACTCATAAGCCGCCTCCATTCATAGGATCTTTCATTCATTTTAACAAGTTAATGCGTTAATGGGTAGGAATTTAGACAATGAAATAACAAGTCATAGGAAAAAGTAATGATTTGAAATATGAGAAATGTTGGTATAATAAGAAGACAATAGCTCGGTCATCTCAAGGGTGGTCGGCATTACACCCCGAGGAAGGGGGTGATGCCTTTGACGGTTTTCGAATCCTTAATGTTCGCCATCGCGTTCGCAGGATTGATCGTCTCCATTTTGTCTCATAACGACAAATAATCCACCCTTGAGTTAGCGGCTCACGGTGGATTATAGTTACGTCTATTTGTGTGCCGACCTCTTTAAGAGACCGACTATTGGGGCCGTTGGTGTTGCATCACCAGCGGTTTTTTTATTACTTCTAGTATACCCGATTTTATGTTTCACTTGTAGTGGTATTTTGTTTTATTGCTTTAGTTTTACTTTTTGCTCGGAGTTGCTACTAAGTTTTAATTAGAACTAACTTTATTCCCATACACATTTAATTGCGCAATCCGATTCACTGCTTCTTTAATGCGTTCTGTAGACTCTAGGAGCCCGATTCGGACAAAGCCTTCTCCCGCTTCACCAAACCCGTTACCAGGAGCTACGATGACGGAACACTTCTCCATCAGTTCAGTTGCAAACCCTTCAGAAGTGAAGCCTTCTGGCACTGGCATCCATGCGAAGAATGAACCTTTGGATGGATGAATAGGACACCCAATCCTATGTAATTCTTGAACAAGTACGTCTCTTCTCTCTTCATAAAGTTCAACACATTGTTGAACCACATCCTGCGGCCCTGTTAAGGCAGCTGCAGCTGCTTCCTGAATTGCACCGAAAATACTGCAGTAGTAATGGTTCTGGAAGGTCTCAATGGCATGTACGACACTTCGGTTCCCAACCGCAAACGCAATTCTCCACCCTGCCATGTTATAGGTTTTAGACATCGTATAAATTTCGACCCCTACATTTTTGGAACCTTCTGTTTGTAGAAAGCTTATTGGTTTCTCTCCATCAAATCCGATTGCTCCATACGCAAAGTCATGAACGACACATACATCATGCTGTTCTGCCAAGGCGACGGTTTCTTCGAAGAACTTAGGAGTCGCTATACCAGCAGTAGGGTTGTTTGGGTAATTTAATAACATTAATTTCGCCTTTTCGAACGTTTCATTGCTAATAGCCCTATAGTCAGGAAGATAATCGTTTTCGTGTTTTAAAGGCATTCTGTGCATGGAAGCCCCTGCTAGAGCAACTCCAGATAAATAATCAGGGTACCCTGGGTCTGGTACAAGCGCAAGGTCTCCCTCATCTAGAAAGCACTCACATACCTCCACTAATCCAGTCTTACCACCAAATAGAATAGCAACCTCTTCAGTTGGGTCCAATGTAACATCATATTCCCGCTTATAAAACGTCGCCACAGCTTCCTTCAAATACTGAAATCCCGTGAATGGTGCGTATTTATGATTGATTGGGTCCTCAGCCCCTTTTTGTAGAGCTTCAACAATATGTTCAGGTGTTGGTTGATCTGGGTTTCCTTGGCCTAAGTTTATTACGCTTTCGGTCGTAGCATGTAAATCTTTCGCTTGCTTCTCAAGTCTTGCAAAGAACTGTTCTGGTAAACGTCTTACTTTACTTGATGGTTGAAATTCCTTCATATCTACACATCCCTTTCAACATTTGCTATGGAACTGATGGTACCCTCTATGCTACACTTTGTAAAGAATTTTCAGATTTCAAAGGGGTGTGTTGAACGTATGGACGATTGCAAGTCCCATGATAATGAAAAGAATGATCGAGATCGCATGGGCTGCGTAGCTGATGGGTGCGGCTTACTAGGATGCTTACCTCTTTCTTCCATATTAATTGTTGTTCTTCTCTTTATTACTTAAGGTTTAGCTTTTTCTATTATTACTGTTCGGAGTTGCTACTATGTAGATTTAAAGAATATGGAGACAACATAAAGACCCAGCCATTATGACTGAGCCTCTACCCGTATATATTGTGGTGCGATTGTGGTGTTTAATTTCCCGCGTATTTTTTTAACCCGGTTCTGTTCTCCTTCCAGCCACCGTTTCAAGTTAAACGGAACTGGACGGTTGTAACCGCCGAGGGTGAACCATACATCCATCGTCTTTGGAAAGTATCCAATTGTATGGATGGTACCTGCCCAGTGGTCATATTCTTCAGAAAAGATTGGACCTTCAGGGTCATTTAAATAGCGGAAGGCTTCTGCCCCGCTTTGGAATGGGTCTCTTCCTTGCATGTCTTTCATTCGTCTTTTGGAATCGTCCATGTGACGTCGGTTTTCACCTGTTAACCGGTCAAAGTGGTTCGTACAGTAATTCCCTTCATAATGGGCAACACCTCTAGGCGACCCTTCTACGACAACTGTACGCCCGCTTCTATCCATGATGACGTAGTTAAATGAAGTTCGGTGTGGCACCTTATACAACAAGTCAATTGCCTCATCGACTGTTCGGCAATATTCGAGCACCATACGAGTCAATATGACGCAGATAAACCCGTCTCCTGGTTTAATTCGATTGACGAAATTGTAACCAATCACAAGTCCTTCCTCATTCATCCCATCCGCTCGTCCAATAATACGCTGAGCAGGCCCAATGGTTGCATAGCCGTTGTCTGGTTTAGAGAGAACAAATCGACCATCGTAAGGCTCTGGTGTAAAATCGTAATTTCGAATGAAATAATCATCACCTGTGAAGATGGAGCATCCAGATTTAATCCAGTCCTGTTGATATCCACTATACTCTCGAACCGTCTCTTCAATCGACCAGCCTAATCCATCAGCAAGCCCGATGAGTTCTTCCCATAAGGACGGAGCAAACTTCAAGAGGAGTCGTTTCGCCTCTTCAATGTCTACTGTAAACCGTTTGCGTAGTTTTTCTTGTTTTTGTTTATGCGCTTCTAAGATTGGAGTGCCAATGAGTTGTTCTCCTTGCTGGCGCCCCATTTCGTAATAGCTACCGCTTGTTTCAATTACATTTGAATAGATGTCGATCATAGCTGCATCTCCCTAATGGATAAGTTGCCTCCTCATCATGAGACAAACGCCACAATCCTGCAACTTTATTGCTTATGAATTGTTCATCGTCATTGCCCAGTCTTCTAACAGTTCAACCGTTTTCTTGGATTTCAATAACGAATTATGATCCTCTTCAGGAAGTTCAACATATAAATGATTCGTTTGCTTCTTCCACCATTTATGCAATTTAGAAGAGTCTGTTACTTCGTCCTCACTTCCAATGGCGGCTATGATGGGTTTCTCGATTCGAGAAAAGAAATCTTTCGGGATTGAAGGTACGAATCGAGACACTAAGAGACGGAAACTCAGCGAAAGCGTTGACGCCTCATCGAATTCATCTGGAATTGTGGCAACCTTCTCATGAGACCATCTAGCAATATTAAACCGGTTTAGAAAATAAAGAAGAAAGATTTTCTTCATCTTAAGCTCGTAGCCCTCTTCCTGACCATTTCCTTCAGGGCGTCTATACACCTGAAGAGAAGGATGAAAGAATGGGGATAAAAACACATAACCATCCCCAAAATCGCGGTTATACGAGAGTAGTCTCAAAAGATTCGCACATCCCATAGAATGCCCCACCCAATACACTCTTGAATACCCTTTTTGACGTAGCTGATTCAACAGCGCTTCAAGATCTCGATCATAGGTTCCGACCATTGGAATGTCCCCTCTCGGATGTCCAAGGTCATAGCCACGTAGAGTAGGGACAACAACATCACCTACTTCTTTCAGATGCATGCCGAAATCGTGAAGCGCCCTCATTTCAGCTGTAATACCATGAACCACAACCCACACAGAATCTGTTTGTTTATGCTGATGCTTCTTATACCATCTGTACGGGAGACTTCGCTTGTCGTGAGCAGTATATTGTTCTCGGCTAAAGTGCTCAATACCCATGATTTCACCATACTCTCGAGTTGTTTCGTTCCATACGTATATGTATGTCTCTTTACATTCACATGGCAATAGTATCTCCAATATTTGTTGCTTATAATTGCATGTTATGATCACAAACTATACTGACTGATTCTAATGAAAGGTGGGAAACAAGTTATGGAAATGATCGATCCTAAAGATGTAAAACCTGGCGATGAGGTGTACGTAATTTATAGAAACCCTCATACCCCAACCGTATCCAATATTAAACCAGCAGAAATTGTCCAACATCCAAATGACCCTGGCCAAAATGCTCTTTTCTTGTATGAAACCTACCATCTTATCGAAGAGAACGATGCATTATTTGCTTCTGAACAAGCGGCCCAAGAAGCATTTGACCAAATCTATTCTGACGAACCCGACGAGACATTTATTTAAATTGTTTAATCTCTCCATGAATCGGTTATGGGATACCGTAAACGAAGATGGAAGAGGTGATTGTATGCGAACGATTCATATGACTGTAGAAGGGCGCGTTCAAGGTGTTGGATTTCGCTTTTCTGCTCAACAAAAGGCTAAAGAATTTGACGTTACAGGTTGGGTCCAAAACCAACGGAATGGCTCCGTTGAACTTGAAGCACAGGGCGAAGAAACTCGCATTCAATCGTTTATAGAAGCAATTAAGCACGGTCCCAGTCCATACGCGAAAGTGACTAATACAACGGTTACAGATGTGGACGACGCCCCCTCCTATCAACTATTCCAAGTGAAATAAACAATGAGCCTGTCTATACTGACAGGCTCATTGTTTATTTCTTACTTTTTCATTGGTCTTACGATTACTTCATTGACATTTACATAGCTTGGTTGTGTGACAGCATAGACAACGGAATGAGCAATATCCTCCGACTCAAGCGTAATGCGTCCTTCTCGGTCTTTGAACATAGCAAGTACTTCTTCGTCCGTGATATGCTCTGGCAACTCTGTCGAAACAGCACCGGGAGAAATATTCGTGACACGGACTCCCGTGCCTGAAAGTTCCTTCTCCATTCCATAAGAAAGAGCTTTAACCGCATATTTTGTTGCGCTATAGACCGTACTAGATGGGAAAACCTCATGTCCCGCTACAGAAGAAACATTAATGAAATGCCCGCTGCCCTGTTCAATCATTGATGGCAACGCAGCATGTATCCCATATAAGACACCTTTAATGTTCACATCCACCATTTGTTCCCATTCATGTACCTTGTCATTTTTCAAGAAGGAAAGCAACATCACCCCTGCGTTATTCACAAAGAAATCGACTCCACCAAATGTTTCCTTTGTAACTTCGACCAACCGCTCTACATCATCTTTTTTCGTTACGTCTGTTTCCACAACTTTAACTCCAACTTCGTATTCATTCGTTAATTCTTCAGCTAGGTCGTTTAACCGTTCTTCACGTCTAGCAGCTAATACAACGTTTGCTCCTTCGTTCGCTAAAGACCTGGCAGTTGCCGCACCAATTCCGCTACTCGCACCTGTAATAATGGCTGTCTTGCCTGATAATTGTCCCACACTACTTCCTCCTTATCGTTAACTAACAGTATGAACGATACCCCTCTACACGTCTCCTTATGCGTCATTCTATAAAAAGAATGTTCCTTATCTAGAATGAATAGTGTTAGAATAGAGACTGGTTTGTCTTAGAACCAAATTCATTGAACAGAAAGGAAGTTTCATAATGAGCACAAACGTGAAGCTTCATCCAATCACACCGTCCTATGACCCTTGGGAAGCCTATATGGACGTTAAAGAACATGGAGACATGGTACTCTCCAATATAGAATTCACAACGACAACCCTATGTAACATGCGGTGCGAGCATTGTGCAGTAGGTTACACATTGTCTAATAAAGACCCTGATGCGCTACCTCTTGACTTGTTAATACAGCGGTTAGAGGAAATTCCTCATTTACGTACGTTTAGCATTACTGGCGGAGAACCGATGCTCTCAAAGAAATCTGTAGAGAACTACGTCGTTCCCTTGTTGAAATACGCGCATGAACGAGGCGTTCGAACACAAATCAATTCTAATTTAACACTTCCATTCGAGAGATACGAAGCCATTATCCCTTATCTTGACGTGCTACATATTTCACACAATTGGGGTACACTCGACGAATTTGTCGAGACTGGGTTTGCTCGTATGGAACGTAAACCATCAGAAGAGAAGCGAGAAAACTATTTTCATCGCATGGTTGAGAACTCACAACGCCTCTCAGCAGCAGGTGTCATGGTTTCAGCGGAAACGATGATTAATAAACGGACCTTTCCTTACTTGGAGCAAATTCATGATCATGTAAAGGAAATGGGATGTGCAAGGCATGAGATTCATCCTATGTACCCTGTAGACTTTGCAAGTGCATTAGAGACCGTGACATTGGAAGAAATGCGTGATGCAATCACTCGACTATTGGACCATCGTGATGAGGATTTATGGATGCTGTTTGGTACACTGCCATTCTATCCATGTAGCACATCAAAAGAAGATTTAGATTTGCAACAACGTCTTTATCAATCTAAGAATGTAACTGTTAGAAACGACCCAGATGGACGCTCACGATTAAACGTGAATATCTTTAGTGGCGAGGTCATTGTTACCGACTTTGGAGATGAACCAGCACTTGGCAACATCGAACATACGAAATTGACAGACGCTTATGAACAATGGATGGCAACGGACACAGCAAAAAGCCTGAATTGTCATTGTCCAGCCGTTCAGTGTCTCGGACCAAACGTTCTCGTAAAGAATACCTACTACCAAGATGTAGATTTCCAGCAACGAGAGACCAAGCTTACACGTTAATAAGTCCATAAACCATAAAGAACCCGCCACCATACAGGTAGCGGGTTCTTTATGGTTATTCTTCGTGAGGTGGAAAATGAGGTAGAATGTATTCTCCCATTTCCTTCATAACTTCTTCCACAGGTCGGGTGCTACCTGATAAGGAGATCATCACATGATTCACACCGATTGATTCAAGTTCTTGTAAATGATTGAGAAGCCCCTTCACACCAGTCGTGAGCTTTAGCTTCACCTGTTTAGCAGCTTGCTCTTGGTCATTACTTAAGTCCAAACTTAACGGCTGAATGAATGCTTTATAGAAACCAGGGTTGTTTGTTTCAGACTTCTCCCGGTACTCTTGTATTAATGCCTGCTGTTTCTCCGCTCGTTGAGGATAGAACATCCACCCATCACCATGACTTGAAACCCAATCTAACGTCTGTTGAGCATAACCTGTAAGAAAGATTGGAATACGTTTCGTCGGTTTTGGAACTAAATTTGATTGGTCTAGTTGACCTAATGGCGACTGGATAGATGGAAACTCTTCCTGTATCACTCTATTAAAGTACTCATAGCTTTCCCGAAAGAGCTCACCTCGTCTCATAATATCTACCCCTAACCCTTCGAAATCCTTGCGCCGATCGCCAGAAGATAACCCTAGCATGAGTCGCTCAGGAAACAAACGCTCGATGCTACTGACTTCCTTCGCAAGTCGAAGCGGATGTCGTAAGGATAAGACAGAAGCAGCCGTACCTAAATTAATCTTTGTTGTATGACTGCCTATATAGGTTAGATAAATGAAACTGTCATACACTTGCCCTGTTGCAGGATCTTCGAAAGTTGGGTCCTCCAATAAGACATCTTGAAACCAAATTGATGTGAATCCGAGCTCTTCAGCAAGTTGCGCACGTTCTGCTTGCCTTTCCAATGTAGGAACACAATGGCCATGATTTTCAATAGGCATCGTGAGTCCCACGGTAAGCTTATTTTCTTTTATCATCCGGTCAAAGCCAGTATGACCTGTCATCGAATCGCTCCCTTTCTTAAGAAAGGAGGAAATTTAGTTCTTCTCGAGTTTACCAATTAACGCCGTTAATAGAATGGCACCAACGACCATAATCCCTCCTATCCAAGCAGTATGAATCAATCCGATTGAATCTACAACCAATCCGCCTACAAATGAACCAATAGCAATTCCAACGTTAAACGCTGCGATGTTAATTGCAGAAGCTACGTTTACTGCACTTGGAACATATTTCTCAGCCAACTGAACGACATAGACTTGTAGACCAGGCACGTTCATAAAGGCGAAAAGACCCATCAAGATGATAGTAGCCAGTCCTACAATCTTCATTGGAGCTGTAAAGGACAAGATAAACAAGATGACCGCTTGGAATATAAACATCGTAAGCAACGCTTTGACTGGGTTTTTATCTGCTGCTTTCCCACCAATCGTATTCCCGACTGCGATTGCTACGCCATAAAGAACTAAGATCAAGCTTACGGCATTGGTAGAGTAACCTGTAACATCTTCTAGTAATGGAGCCAAGTACGTGAATACAACAAATGTACCTCCATACCCTAGTAACGTAATTAAGAAGACGAGCATGATTCGTCCATTCTTCAATAGTTTAAGCTGGTCTTTCATACTTGCTGGGGGTGCATCTTTTAAGTTACGCGGTACAAGAATGGCACTAGATAGAATAGCAATTAGACCTAGAATAGCAACACCAAAGAACGTCGCTCTCCAACCAAATGTTGTTCCGATGAACGTACCTAGTGGCACACCTGTAACGGTCGCAACCGTCAAACCAGTGAACATAATTGAAATCGCAGAAGCACGTTTGTTCTCTGGTACTAAATCTCCAGCTATCGTTGCACCAATGGAGAAGAATACACCATGAGCAAATGCTGTAAAGATTCGAGCGAGAATTAAAATCCAGAACGAAGGCGCTAATGCCGCGGCTAAGTTACCAACGATAAAGACAACCATAATAAGCATGAGTAATGATTTCCGGTTCATTTTATTTGTAGCAACGGTTAGAATAGGAGCACCGAAGGACACACCTAATGCATAACCAGATACTAAGATTCCTGCAAGCGTAATCCCAACGCCCATATCATCTGCAATTGTACTTAATATCCCGACGACAACGAATTCCGTTGTCCCAATTCCAAAGGCACTAATGGCTAAAGCGAGTAGTGCTGGTAAATTTGATTTTTTAGTTTGTTGTACTTGAGCTGCTTGTGCACTCATAAATTTCTTACCCCCTAAAAATATCCTAAAAATTTAGTTACCAACCGAAGAACACGCGGTAAGGGCGTGCATCTAATTGGCACAACGTTATTATGTCGGATATACTACTAAGAGAAAAGTACGCACTTTAAAGTGCAGTAGGTACAAATAAGTACAGTAGGTACTTTAAAGTAACCATAAGGAGAGATTCATGAATGAAGCAATACAACATTGGCGTTGAAGCCACATTAGACGTAATCGGCGGGAAATGGAAACCAGTGATACTGTGTCACTTGATAGATAATGGGACAAAGAGAACAAATGAACTAAAACGCTTGATTCCGAACATTACTCAGAAAATGCTTACCCAACAGCTTCGTGAGCTCGAGCAGGATGGAATTATTGAAAGAAGAATCTACAACCAGGTCCCCCCTAAAGTGGAGTATTCACTAACGGATTATGGGAAATCTCTTGAAACCATTTTATCCGCACTATGCGTGTGGGGCGAACAGCATATGGAACAATTAGAAGCTGAAGAAGAAGAGAAAGTTGAAGCATAAGAAAAACCTTGCGGCGCCGCAAGGTTTTTCTTATTCCTTATTCATATGATTCTGTCCCCAAGTACACAACGTATCAAGCACCTCTTCTAAACTACGCCCATACTTAGACAGACGATAGGTCACTTTCACTGTAGCCCCTGTTTCTATCTTACGATGGATAACGCCTTTATTCTCAAGGCTTTTTAAGCACTGTGAAAGTACCTTTCTTGATAACGTAGGGAACGCTTCTTCTATCTCTTTCGTCCGTAATGACTCTCGTTCCTTTAACAGACAAAGAATGGCTGAATTCCATTTCCCACCTACAACATCCAATGTTGCGTCGATTGGTGTATGTATACTCATTCCTAACCCCTTCTTTCCAACCTTACAGTTAACAAGATCTCTACAAAATTGTACAGGGACTTCACGTAATCGACAATGAATACGCATAACCTAACTTTAATGGATGATATAACCATGACGCATGTTAACTTAACCCAATAGAAAAGCATCCAAAATGGATGCTTTAACCAGTCGTCCTATATAAGGATTCCGCTAAGCTTGTCTAAGCTTCTCTGCTTGTTGGGAAGTTTGTTTCATTGTTTCAGCTATACTTTCGTTGTCTTCCGTTAAATTCTCAACCGTCGCACTCATTTCTTCCATCCCAGCACTAGCCTGTTCAATAATAGCTGCCAGTTCAGTTGTGGATCGTTCTACATCAAGACTACTATTCATCACAAGACCAGCAATCTCCTCTGTCTGGTGGAAGTCATGCGTAATACGGTCAATCGTCTGTTTCAACTCTCCAAAGTAATGGGTGATCTCTGTTGAAGACACCTTCATGGATTCCATTTTCTCTTCACTTACATCCATTTTACTTAACGTTTCTTCATTATTCCGGTTTACATCAAGCAAGTTCGCCGTAATTTGTTCAGCTGTCTTATTCGTCATTTCTGCAAGCTTACGAATTTCTTCAGCAACAACAGAGAATCCTTTTCCTGCTTCTCCAGCTCTAGCAGCTTCAATGGAAGCATTCAATGCAAGTAAATTCGTTTGTTCTGAAATTTGCTTAATCGTATCAGAGAACGAGTTCGTTTCTTTCACTTTCTCACTCAAATGTTGGAACGTCTCATTTACATCATGAATAAATGTTCGAATTCCTTCCACATCTTTCTTGAATTCCTCAACTTTCTGCTCTCCCTCTTCAGTAAGACCAGTCGCTTCACTTGCTTCTTTCGTCAACAGTTGAATTTTCTCTCCTAACTCTCTCATCCGCTCATGTGAAGTGGATGTATTTTGAGAGATCTCTCCAATTTGTTCACTTTGTTGCTGACTACCAGCCGCTAATTCATGTAAGGCAACTTTCATATCTTGCTGTGCTTGTAGATTTCCCTGTACCTTCTGATTTGCACCCGTAATTCCTTCTATAATGGAACTCACATTCGCCTCTAATCGCTCACGTAGTTCTTTCTGTTCAGTGGAATACGATTCACTCTGCTCCAACAATTCAGTAACTTGTAACTCTTGTCGATAGCTAAGGTGGATTAGCATCCCCAATAACACACCTGATAGTAGATAGGTTAAGTAAATGGTTCCCGCGTTCGCTTCTAAAGCCGCAACATCCTGAACACTGTATGTAATCGCCAAGACCATGGTAATAAATCCGCTGACATAGCCTATCAGGAAGATTACGCGCTTGAAATGAACCACAGAAAAGATGGCTAGAAAATAAGTAACGGCAACTAACATAATCCCGCCACTAGCAAAGAAAACACCTGACATCGTAAATACATTTGTCATTACTACAGCTATGTATGGGAAAACAATGTATCGTTTTAACCAAACATGTGTAACTAAAAAGCTTCCGGAAAATAATACAATTTCAATTCCAAATATGATAAGAGCATCTGTGTTGCTTTGCATGAGTGATTTACTAAAAGCCGCAATTAATGAAACAGAAAAAGCAATAAACATTAACCAGTTTTTCTTTTTTGTATCTTGTAGTTTCATCTTATCTACTGCACTCATCTTGATCCTCCTCTTCTGAATGCAAGGGGCTGTCTCCATAAGCTTTAGACAGCCCCCGTGTGAAAGTTATGGACGGATATCTGACTTGAAGACAGAGAATCCGTCATCAGCCATAACGACTGTTCCATTCATAACGTTACCTTCATCAGATGCTAGGAATGCTACGACGTTTGCAACCTCTTCAGGCTTAATCAATTTTCTTCTAAGCTGTTGGCGTTCCATATATTCAAGAAGCCCTGCATCACGGTATCCTTGTACAATATTGGTGTCAACTCCACCAGGCCCAACACCAACGACACGAATTCCATAAGGAGCAAGCTCCAATGCACCGTGCTTCGTAAGCATAACCACTGCGCCTTTAGCTGCTTGATAGCCTGTCACACCTAATGTACCTGTAAATCCAAATACAGACGCATTATTGATGATAACACCTTGTACGCCAAGCTCTTTCATCTTTTTAGCCGCTGCTTGCATGCCATAGAATACTCCATGTTGGTTTACAGCAACAACCTTCTCATAGTCTTCTACAGAATGCTCAAGAAATGGCGTGTTCACACCAATACCCGCATTGTTGAACATCACATCTACTGTTCCGTATGTATCTACTGTTGCTTGAACTAATGCTTCTACTTCCTCAAACTTTGCAACGTCTGTACGTTTGAATAGTGCTTGTCCACCAATGGATTCAATCTCATTCACAACTTCTTCGCCAGCTGTTTCATTTACATCAGCAACCACAACTTTCGCTCCGCCTTTCGCAAAACGTAACGCTGTAGCTTTACCAATACCATCAGCACCACCGGTGATGATTGCTACTTTTTCTTGAAGGGTCATTTTCTCCAACTCCCATGTAATAGATTGTAAAATAGGTGTTACTTTCTTTATTTCGGATAAATTTTGAAAATGTTTAAGTAAAAAATCCCTATTCCTCGAAAGGAATAGGGATTTCGTAATATTAATCGCTCCATATACGTGATAAGCCAAAGGACCCATCTTTCTTTGTAACCATATATAAATCAGGATGTGTGAGTTCCTTCCATTCTGTAAACCCTGCTTCTATACCTAAATAGTTTAATATAAGGATAAAGAGGTTGCCATGGGTAACGAGCAATGGTACTGCATCTTCTTCTACTTCTTCGAACAGTTCATCTAATAACCCTGCTACACGATCCATCGCTTCTTGGTTCGACTCTCCATCTTCGAGTTTGACATGATAATTCTTAAAGGAAGTTTCTAAGAAGGATTCCATATCCTTTAAAGGCTTTGCTGAAACATGTCGCTCCAAGAGTCGTTCATCAGTCTCTATATCAATGTCTTCTTCTTTCGCTAATGGTACGACACTGTTAATCGCACGTTTAGCGGGGCTAGATAGAATGAAATCCACTTCAACAGGATAATGTTCCATAAAGGTTGCCACTACCTGAGCTTGTCGAATACCTAAC
Organism: Pontibacillus halophilus JSM 076056 = DSM 19796; assembly: GCF_000425205.1. Lineage (GTDB taxonomy): Bacteria > Bacillota > Bacilli > Bacillales > BH030062 > Pontibacillus_A > Pontibacillus_A halophilus. The sequence continues at coordinate 124,382 of NZ_AULI01000002.1, forward strand.
TTCGTTAAGGGAGCTTCATCCTCTTGTCCTTCTGCAGAACAATGTCTCATAATCATAAATTGCTTCATGTTGTATCTCCTTCAAATGCGTTACTTATCTGTTGTTATCGTACTAGTTTTTTAACCGTTACGCAATCATTGCTCACGTGTGTATACACGCTCTCCACGAATCCATGTCTCTACGACGTGACATTCCTTCCACTCCTTTGGAGCCACGAGCATCGGATGCTGAGACAGTAACGCAAAATCCGCCTTATAGCCTGGTGAAATTCTTCCTTTATCATGTTCTCGGAATTCGAGTTCCGCTGGAGTCCTGAAGAATCCCGTAAAGCTTTGATTAACTGTTAATCTTTCTTGAGGCATCCACCCTCCTTCTGGTTGAAGGGATAAATCTTGTCGGGTCATGGCAGCGTAAACGGACATTAACGGATTCAACGATCCAATCGGTGCATCTGAACTTAACGTAATCGGAATGTCATGATTTAGCATAGATTGGAATGCATCACAATAAGGAAGAAGTTCTTCTTTCGTCCAACGGTCCTTCTCATCCCACTCTGCCATTAAGAAGCTTGGCTGCGTTTCGATGTAAGGGCGCACTTGTTGCAGTCGGTCCAGCAAATCGCTTCGCAACGTCTGGGCGTGGATAATTCGATGACGCAATTCGTCTGTTCTCGCCTCTTTCTGTTGTAATGCTGATAGTGCAGTCTCAACGGCACGATCCCCTAAGGCATGAATGGCAACTTGCATGTCATTCTGTGCGGATATCCGTACAATTTCTTTCAGCTCTTCTTCATTAAATAGCAATTCTCCCGTTGTATCTGGTGTATCTGGATAAGGAGAGCTCATCGCTGCAGTATGAAGGCGTTGTGTGCCATCTAAGAATATTTTAATGGCACCAACCTTGACTCGCTCTGTACCATCACCTGTTCGCAATGTTACATTCCTAATAAATTCGTCCAAGTCCTTCTTGTCAAACATATAGTAGTGAAGTACAGCAGTGATTGGCAAATGACCTTCTTGTTCAAGCTCAGTATACGCCTGCCAGAGACGGTCAAATGTACCTATGAAACTCCTATCATCGGTATGAACGGTTGTAATACCATACTGCAATAAATACGGCATAGACGCTTTGATTCCACTTTTTACTTGCTCCATCGAGCGCTCCCATAAATGATAGTTAATGAAGTGAACGAGTGTATCTTTAAACCGACCTGTTAATTCACCATTTTCATCACGCTCTTTAAACGCTTCGGGCTGTTCATGGAAGAATTCTTCTTGCTCTAGACTCTCTAATAACTTCTCACTAATCACACATTCGTGCCCATCTTGATGCATGAAGTACATATATTTGTCTAGATTGATTTCATTCAAATCTTTGGCTGTTAATAGATGATTGATATCACCAAACTGTCCATCATTAAACCCTTTGCCGAAAATCCAATGGGACTCTTCAATACGGTCGTAATGCTTCTCCACACTCTCTTTCATTTCCTTGAAACTCGTTGCCCTTGTCAAATCTAACTCACTCTTCAATAAACCAAATCTCAATAAGTGCAAATGAGAGTCTGTAAAACCAGGAGTAAGCGTGTAACCTTTCCCATCCACCACCACTTCCTCGTGACTCTCTCGTATGTATAAGCCTTTGTTTACGGAATGGATTCGTTCACCGTCTAACACAACGTGGTAACGTTCTTCTGGATTACTTTCTTCATAAGGATCATAGACACGCACATTATCTAAAATCATGACCGACACCTCCGATTTATTCCTACTCATGTACTTCCCATTTGTGACAGATTCAAACAGGAGTGAAGGAATTAGTAAAACTTCTATTTACAGTCTTCCGTACATGAATGGAACATCCTAACTGAACAGACATGATTAGAGAGTGGTACTGCAGTTTGAGCAACCTTCACCTCAATTGCATACTTCTCTTTACGGTCAATATGTGGAAGGCATCAGACGGTAAGAACTGGACCCGTAATAATCAAAACCCCTAGACTAAATCTTAGCGTTTCAAAGAGATACCTAAGGGCTAGGTTTATTACGATTTTATACTGGCCTTGTAAGACTCATTTGTTATCCTGGTCATCCTGTTCATCAATTAAAGCTATGGAACGTTCTAACTTACTCTTCTCTACCATCAGTCGTTGTTCTTCTAGTTCCACTTTCTTCTTCTTCAACTCGAAATTCATTACAAAACATAAAAACAGAAAAGTCATGCCAACAATGACGGAGATAAATAAAAATAAATCCATCCTGTTCCACCCACCTCATATAAAGTCGTGATTCAAAGTTTAACGTTGCCTACATTATGTATACGAATGAATAAGACAATAATATGTGTGTATGAATAGATAATTGGAATGGAAACCATGTATACGTACCATTAGAATAGGGATGCAACATCATCATGATGCTGCATCCCTAGAATGGGTTGTACCTCTATTTACTCTCCCCCTACTAAGCTAATCAGACCGGGAGAGGGTCTCTTCTTTGTTATACTTCCTTAAAGTAATCCTTCTTAAAGCCGCCAATTCGACCCGTATTATCAATAATGAAGATAAATTCTTCTGTTTCATTTTTCACTTCATATACTTTTCCAGGTGTCAACACGCTGTCTACCACGTATTTTTCTGCATCTGCATGAACACACTCTACCTTTTTAATTGTTGCTGTTTCAGTCCACGTTTTATGAATCATCTTATGTATTCCTCGCTTTCTTTCTTGCATAGTTGTCTACCGACTATCTTATCGTTCCTGACACAGAATATCAAATACGTTCTTATAAAGTTGCCTTCGTTGACACGCACAAGCGATTTAGCTAATATAGCTTATTGTGTATGGATTGCCCATAACCTCACACTCTATAAGTATTGAACACACCACGGAGGACACTATGAATAATCGAACTAAAGGTATTTTATTACTACTATTATCCGCTTTCGGATTTGCCATGATGTCAATGTTTGTCAAGCTATCAGGTGAATTGCCGACTGTACAAAAAACGTTGTTCAGAAACATTATTTCTGCCGTCATTGCATTTGGCTTTGTTGTGTACAATAAAGAGCGCATCTTCGGGAAGAAAGAAAACCAAAAGTTGCTGCTCCTGCGTTCATCGCTCGGTACATTAGGGATGGTACTTTATTTCTATGCCATTGACCACCTAGTGTTGTCAGATGCCGATATGCTGAATAAACTCAGTCCATTCTTAACAATCTTATTTGCAGCGTGGTTTCTGAAGGAGCGCACGAAGCCGTTTCAAATTGTCTCTGTCCTCGTCGCATTTGGAGGAACATTATTTATCATTAAACCAGCCTTCTCACTGGATTTAATTCCTTACTTAGCTGGAGTATCTTCAGCTATCTTTGCTGCTGGAGCATACACAGTCTTACGTGTACTTGGCTCGAAGGAGCAGTTCTATACCGTCGTATTTTACTTCTCCTTCTTCACAACGGTTGTGCTAACTCCGTTCACCATCATTTACTTTGAGCCTATGAGCTTTCAACAAGTTACCTACTTATTGTTGGCTGGGTTATTTGCTACGCTAGGTCAATTTGGAATCACCATTGCCTATTCCTATGCACCAGCGAAAGAAATCTCCATCTTCTTCTATTCCACTGTGGTTTACACAGCAATTATAAGCATTGTACTATTTAATCAGGTACCAGATGTATGGAGCATCATCGGCTATATGGTTATATTCGGAGCATCATTCTATATGTTCCTACGTAACAAACGTGAGAATCCAGCATCCTAATAAAGAACGCCGAGTTCATGCTACTCTATGAACTCGGCGTTCTTTATTAGTTTCGTTGAATAAATTCTAAACGGTTGTCGAATGGATCGTGAACATATATGCGCTTAACTCCAGGAATAGACTCATCTACCCTATAAGAAATGTGCACGTTCTCCAAATGTTCCATAAGTGCTTCTATCTCCTCAACTTCAATTGCAGGATGAGCTTTTCTAGCACTCGTAAATGTCGCTTCAACCCCGATATGTAGTTCGTGCATCCCACACTGAAACCACACACCTCCATTACGTTTTAAAGCTTCTGGCTTATCCATTTCAGGAAGCCCTAGCTGCTCGCCGTAGAATAATCGCGCAGCTTCCTCACTTCCTTCTGGAGCTGCCACTTGAACATGGTCAATGCCTTTGATTAAAAAGGACATATCCATCCCTCCCCCTCCTTACTTCTCGATAACGAAAGGGATCTCCTTCTTCAATTGCACCCCTTCAAGAGTGATACAATTGGACAATGCGATTAGGTTCACACCTGCTTTCGATGCTTTTCGGAGTGCATTTGCAAATTGCGGGTCAATAGCATCAGCTGGTTTCACCAGGCGCAGGTCATCCCGTCCTATTACAAAGATAACCGTCGCTTTTCCTTGATCTGTCAGCACGTACTCTGTAAGCTCTTCGACATGTTTTCTTCCTCGTTTCGTTACCGCATCAGGGAAATAGCCAATCCCATCTATCCCAAGTGTTACACTTTTCACTTCGACTAAGTGCTCTGTCTTCTCTTCATGCAATAGAAAGTCAAAGCGTGAACCTTCTAAAGTATACTCTCTCCGCACATAATCCGCTTCTTCTAGTAACGGAATTCGATGCTCTTTAAGCGCTTTTTCTACTAGTGTGTTGGCTATGGTTGTGTTCAAGGAGACGAGCGTTGTTCCAGACCTTACACAGACTGCCGACCATTCTGTCTTTCTCCCCTTATCATCTGAATGTTGCACGTAAACGGATGCACCTTCTTGTAACAGTTCTGTCAATCGACCAGGGTCAGGAAGGTGGACAGTAATGATTTCTCCTTGGTAACGACAATGTAGGATAAAGCGATTAGGACGTTCCAAAAACATCGTTTCAATCAGCGGTTTCGTGAATGGGACGAATATACTTCCCACCTCAACCCCTCCTTTATAAGGAAAGCTCAAGCCTCTAAGGCTCGAGCTTTCTAGTCTATATCTGGTGGTACCATTTCTTCGCTCTTGTTACTTCACTCTCTGTTAAACGGTGACCCATTGATTCCCAGTGAACAGTAACCGTCGCGCCTGCATCATTAAGAAGACGCTCCAATTCATTTGTTTCTTCAGGTTTACAAATCGGGTCATTTGTACCGGCACCGATGAAGACGTTCCTTCCTGTTAAATCTGGTACATTCACACCCCGCCTTGGTACCATGGGATGAAAGAGTATGGCATCCTTCAAGCTGTCCTGATGATGGATCAGCAAACTCCCAGCAATGTTCGCACCATTTGAATAGCCAACAGCGATAACTACATTACGGTTAAATCCATAATCACGCGATGCTTCATCAAGGAAGGCATTCAATTCACTCGTTCGTTCAATTAGGTCTTCCTCGTCAAATACGCCTTCTTCAAGACGTCTAAAGAACCTAGGCATACCATTTTCACTCACGTTTCCTCTTACACTCAACACGTGAGCATCTGGGTCAATCATTTCCGCGATTGGGAGTAAGTCATGCTCATTTCCCCCAGTTCCATGTAAGAGGAGCAATACATTCGCATCCTTTGATTTCCCATGGTGAAAGATATGTTTCATGAATGTTTCCCCCTAACAATAGTTGGTAGTGCCGCTTCTATTTCATTTCGATGAGAATCGAGCCACTTCGGTAAGCGTAGATGATCCCCTAGTTCGTGTAGCTCTTCATCAATGAGAAATCCAGGTTCATCGGTAGCAATCTCAAATAAGATGCCTCCAGGTTCATGGAAATAAACCGATTTAAAGTAATCACGGTCTTTCACTGGTGTGACACGAAGCCCTTGTTCTCCTAGTTGTTGCTGCCACTGTTGTTGATCAGCTTCCTTTTCTGTACGAAATGCTATATGGTGAACTGTTCCAGCACCTTGTAAGCCTCGAACAGATGGGTGCTTGGGTATATATAGATATTGAGCTAAGTCAGCAGACGCCTTTAATTCATAATGTTCTTCTGTTTCTTCTACTACATCGTATCCCATACTCGTAAGAAGGTGAACCGTTTCCTTAGGAGCTTTGGAATGAAGAGTTGCACCATAGAATCCCTGAATAGCCTTTTCTTTCGGTACAGAACTATTCTCCCATACATCCTTCACTTCTCGATCTTCCTCAATCAGACCAAGTTCAAGTCCTTCAGGGTCGTTAAAGGCTAACGTACTCCCTTTCCAATTGTAGCTTACTTCATGTTCACTTAATCGTTCTTCCCAATAGGCTGCACTTCCTTTAGGAATAGAGAATAAAGTACGTTCTACTTGTCCCATCCCCACTCGACCATGCATAGCTCGTTCAATAGGGAAGAACGTTAAGATTGTTCCAGGTCGACCATATTCATCTCCGAAGTAAAAGTGATACACGCCGGGGTCATCAAAGTTTACAGTCTTCTTTACAAGACGAAGTCCAAGAAAGCCTTCGTAGAAATCGAGATTAACTTGTGGATTTTGTACAATTGCGGTAATGTGATGGATTCCATTTGTTTGTATAGTCATCAGTCATCGTTCCTTTCTGTTCGTTACTACGCATAATATATCTCGAATTCGAGATATTGTCAACGAAAGTGATTTACTCTTATATTCCCTTTGAGTAAAGGAACCATACGTAAAATCATGTAAAAAAGCAGCCGACCTTATCGACTGCTTTCAATTTATAATAGACTATTTAAATGCGCGGCTTCATTCTTTAATACATCAGCGGAGGAGACAACTTGCTCATAACTTTCAATTGTCCGATGAATGTAACGTAAAGCTTCCCCCATCTCTGACTCAATTGCAACCGTTCCTTTGGACATATTATTAATTTCATCAGTGATATGAACGACTCGCTCACGAACCTCTCCAATCGATTGCTCCACTTGCTGCGATAACTTTCTCACTTCTTTCGCTACAACATCAAAGCCTCGACCGTACTCTCCTGCTCTCGCAGCCTCAATTGCTGCGTTTAATGATAAGAGATTCGTTTGTGAAGCAATGGCTTTAATCGTGCTCACAATGCCCTTTATATCTTCTGCCCTATTCTCTAGAACACGTAGAACCTCCCGATTTCCTTTCGATACGCCCGCCATCCGTTCAACTTTCAAAGAAAATGTGTGTTGCCTTTGTAAACCTTCCTCAGATTGACTCGTTAGAGATTGAGATGTCTGTTGAAGCTCCTTTACTACACTTTCCATATGCTGTTGACGGTCTGTAATATTTGTTGCAACCTTCAACACCCCAATCACTCGGCTCTCTTCATAAATCGGCATGTAGGTAGCCTCAAGCCATACCTCTTCCCCGAACGCATTTTTTCTTAAGATTTTATCCTGAAAGCTCTTGCCTTTTAAGAGACTCGACCAAAACTCTTCATAAGCTTTCGAATATGTAAAAGAATCAAAACAGAAACGCTTATGCTCAACCCCTAATAATTCCTTACTAGATTTAAAGTTCATCGTGCGTGCAAAAATGTCGTTTACATAAGAAACACGTCTGTCTACTCCAAACTGAATGATTGCTAGATTATTTTGGATTGTCTGCAACATATTTGCTTCCGGAATTTTGATTTCAGCTGTTTTCATATTCCCCATCCCCTTAGCTCTTTATCTTATGTTTTCATCAGTATATAGTAGTTTGATAGGTTTATCTACCTAGAACAATGATCATTCACAAAACTTTGACAATAAAGGCACAATATCAGTTTGTGTATCTAGGTCATTTGTTCTATATGTGTATAAAAAAACACCCTATGGGCTCCATAGGGTGTTAACGTTATTTAGGAAAAGATAAAGGTTAAATGCCCATATCCTTCTTCTTCCATGTTCTCTTTCGGTACAAAGCGTAGAGCAGCTGAATTAATGCAGTAACGCATACCGCCCTGATCCTTTGGCCCATCGTCAAATAAATGACCTAAATGGGAGTCAGCTTGTTTACTTCTAACCTCTGTACGAATCATACCGTGAGATTGGTCTAAGTGCTCGTCTACGTAATAGACATCAATTGGTCTCGTGAAACTAGGCCAACCACAGCCAGCGTCGTACTTGTCAGTTGAACTAAATAAAGGTTCGCCCGATACAATGTCCACATAAATTCCATCTTCCTCGTGGTCATAGTACTCGTTCCGATATGGAGGTTCAGTCCCATTCTCTTGAGTCACTTTATACTGCATCGGGTTGAGCGTACGTTTCAGCTCTTTAGGGTCTTTATTCATTCCCCATGTACTCTCGATAAAGTCCTTCCGTCCGGAACCCTTCTTATAAAGGTTATAGTGGAATGACTGTTTCTTGTAATAGTCTTGATGCTTCTCTTCAGCACGGTAAAACGTAGATGCTTCCACAATTTTCGTCACAATAGGTTGCTTAAACTTTCCACTTTCTTCTAATCGCTGTTTGGATTGCTCGGCCAGCTGCTTCTGCTCATCATCATGATAGAAGATTACTGTCGTATAAGACTCGCCTCGGTCGTTAAACTGCCCGCCTGCATCTGTTGGGTCTATCTGTTGCCAGAACACCTCAAGAAGACGGTCATAAGGGAAAATCTCAGGATCATATGTGATTTGGACAGCTTCCACATGACCAGTAGTCTCTGAACACACCTCTTCATAGGTTGGGTTCTCTGTTCGACCACCTGTATACCCAGATACAATCTCATGAATACCAGGTCGTTGATCAAATGGTTCCACCATGCACCAGAAACATCCGCCTGCGAATGTTGCCTTCTTTAATTCATTTGCTGCCACAAAACATTCCTCCTACATGTATAAAAAGACTTTCCCTTATTGTTTCCTCTCAAGCCGTAAAAATCAAGTAGAATGCCCATTAGATATACATTTTCGGTGTTGAAGCACCTTTACTTGCGGTACGTTTTGTATTTTTTTGACTACCTGTTTTCGCTTTTGGGCTCTTCTTTGTCCCTGTAGAGTTAGAACGTTTCTTGTTCGATTTAGCATTTGAAGTAGCCTGCTTTTTAGAGGAAGTTGTCGTTTTTTTCACACGCTCTTTATCTGTTTTTTCTTTCGAAGAGCTCTTATTCGGTTTAACTTTCCTTACTTTGACTTCGCTTGCTTCTTCATCCGATTCCTCTTCAAGCTCCACTTCGGCTTCTTCTTCCTCTTCAACCACTTCTTCTTCATCATCTTCATTCATAATCTTCATAAGTTTAATCATCGTCGGGATGTTTCTAACCATTGGACCGTATTGTTGAACCATCGGTGCCGCCGTTTGAGCCATCTTCATGACAGACTGCACATTGCCTAGCATCCCACCAATTCCACCGCCACCTGACGTTGCAGCATTCGCTACACCTTGGACTGCATTGGCACCTCCGGCGAGATTGGCACCACCTGGATTTAGTAGCCTGCTCAACAAGCCACCTCCACCGGTAGGAACTTGTTGGGTTGGCACAGGCATATTTGGCATGTTCGGAAATCCATTTCCGAAAAAGCCAGGTAGTTGCTGCGCATTACTAGGAATATTACCTACACCGCCAGCACCAGCATTCCCTAAGCCCCGTAGACGGCTTAGTAAACCACCTGCACGACTTGCACCTTGCATCGCTTGATTTGCTCCTCTTGCTAAAGGGACACCGCCTGTTGGAAATCCACCTGGGGGTCCGAACGGTCTCATACCTGGAGGCATCTTCTACCCCTCCTTACTTTCATCACTACTTATAATGTACGTCATAAAGTAAGGAAGGTGCAGACTATTCTGTAAAGACTTGTTTACTTAATGGTTGTCGGGATAAGGGTCCATAGGCAATTGCCATTCGATAGGTGATTGTCCCGTAGCTTCCAAGATTTCATTTGTCTTAGAAAAGTGTCTACTCCCAAAAAAACCTCGATGAGCGGATAATGGGCTCGGATGAGGAGCAGTTAATACATAATGTTTAGTTTCGTCTATTAGGTTACGCTTCGACTGGGCAGGCTTTCCCCACAAGAGAAACACAGTTGGCTCTTCCCTATCATTTAAAGAAGCAATCACTTCATCTGTAAACATCTCCCAACCTTGGCGTTTATGAGAGTGAGCCTGTCCTTTGCGCACGGTTAATACGGTATTTAACAAGAGTACACCTTGTTTCGCCCAAGACAACAAGTACCCATGATTTGGGCTTTCTACTCCAATATCTGATTGTAATTCCTTATACATGTTTCTTAAGGACGGAGGTAATTTCACCCCTGGCTTTACAGAGAAGCTAAACCCATGTGCTTGATCTGGTCCATGGTAAGGATCTTGGCCTAGAATAACTACTTTCGTCTGTTCAAACGATGTGTAGTAAAGAGCATTGTAAATGTCGTGCATGTTCGGATAGACGGTTTCTTGCTCATACTCCTTCTTTAGAAATTCTCGTAGCTCTATGTAATAAGGCTGTTCAAATTGATGAGATAAAATGCGTTTCCAATCTTGTGCAAGTTGAATCATACATGCTCCTCCCATGTTGTTTAATTCATATACATTCCAAATGAAAGAGGCCGTTCCTATTCAGAACGACCCTTCTTAGTTCATGTTGTGATTACATAATTGTTCAAGGGAATTGGCATGACCATTTCCCGGGCAACCGCAAAAAGTTTAAAATAACGACGGAATCTTAGTTTGGTTGTCGTTAATTGACGCTATAGAGCGAAATTAGTTGATACGTAATCGTCGTCTTTCCTTTTGCCCAGTGCAACTCCTTAACCTGAGCTTTCCCAACATGCTCATCTTGAGAATAACGATAGACGTGCAATTCCTGTTCAAGTGGGAACACTTGGTAACCTTGAAGCGTCAGTGTAAATGTATTTTCTTTCTCTTGGACCCGCTTTTCTTTGCCTTCCGTTGTGATGGTCCATTCCATAGTCAGAGGCATGGTCATCTAACATCCCTCCTTCAAGTCAGCTATTGTCTTCTAGTCTTATCGTAAGTGAATATGTATTCCTACGCAAGCCTTACATGACATAGGAAGAGAGTTCAATACTACAATCCAAAGTCGTGTCGTTAACGAGGATAAAATCTACGTAGTCGAAAGGAAAGTTGACCTGTAAGCCGTGTAACATCTGTTGATTCCTCTTGAAAATCGTACGCAAGTGAGTCGTATCCTCTCCCCTATACATGCGCTCGAGTACAATCGATAAGGTGTGTATGGCACAGGTAAGTTCCATAACTTCTTTCATCGAGTAGGTGCGGAGATTCGTAAGTTCAAGAATATCCATGTTTACTAGCTCTCTTTGGTACTGATGAGAGAAGAACATCGGAAGCATGTGCTCACGTAGATGTGTCGCTACATGTTCTGCATACTTCTCCTGTTCTTCTGTAGCAGCTTTAATCATTTTCATCGGAAGGCCTCCTATGTACAGTAGATACAAATCTTTACATCTCTTATCCACTATATCATTACCAAAAAACAGGAGGTAACCGGTAAATATTCCCATCATTACGTTGAGATATAGAATCGTGCCGAAGAACCGGAAGGGCTAGGGTTTATTTCCAATTTCGCTTTAATTTCCTGCTTTAGCTGCGGAACGTGTGAAATAATTCCAAGCATACGATTCCCTTTCTGTAAGTCTTTCAGGGTATCAATGGCTTGTTCGAGTGAAACCTCATCTAGTGTTCCAAACCCTTCGTCTATAAAGAGCGTGTCCAACTGGACGCCCCCAGAATGAGACTGTACTACGTCCGCCATGCCTAGGGCAAGACTAAGCGCCGCTTTGAATCCTTCGCCCCCAGACAGCGTTTTAACTGACCGCTTCTGACCTGTGTAATGGTCTAGAACTTGCATGTCGAGTCCACTTTGCGCTCCACCTTTCGCACGTTCAGTGCTTCGCTCAAGTTGATAGCGATGATCGGTCATCTTATCCAATCGTAGGTTTGCTTGAATGATAATTTCATCCAAGAAAGCAGCAAGGACATAGCGCTCAAACGATAGTTTATAATAATTATCGCCTTTGGCTAGCTGCGCCAACTCACCAATGTAGGCGTAGCTCTGTTCTTTCTCTACTCGCTCTTTGATATACGATTGCAGTGCATGATAAATGGTACGATGAGTCTCGGTCTGAAATTGTTGTTCTTGTTGGCGTTGAACCAATTTGTGGATAACTTCTTCTGCTTCATTAATGAGCTGTTCATCCTTTTGAAGATCAGGCTCTTCCAACCCTTCAAGTTTCACTTCCAATTGACGAATGGATTCTCGAAGTTGATCGTAGCGTTTCTTAAACTCGTCAACTGCTTCCACCCAAACTTGAATTTGTTTCTCGTCCACTTTAGAGGCCTGATAGACTTCTTCTTCTCTGAATCCATTTTCTACACGTTTGTTCTCATAGTTGATTCTAGCTTCTTCAGCTTGTTGTTTCGTCTCATTAAGATAAGACGATTGCTGCTCAACTTCAGTTTGAATCCGCTGGATGTCTTCCCGCTGGTGCTGATAGCGTTGTTCTAGAAGTTGAAACGCTTCAATGGATTGTGACAACTGTCGTTCCTGCTCTTCAATCCATTTGGATAAGTTCGAGGTCGTTTCCTTCGCATCAGTGAGAGATTCTTGCAACTGTGAAAGTCTTGCTTCAACGGATAACCACTCATCGTGTGCTTTTTGAGATTGGGCTTCAATGTCTTTTTTCCGTTCCGCCTCTTCATGTTCTTGCCTTTGAAGCCTGTTAAGTTCATTTGAACTCGTTTGTAATCGTTCCATTCGTTGATTCAGCAAATAAAATTCTTGTTCGTATGTCTTTATTCGTTCGAGAATATGGTCAAGCTGCTCTTGACGGTCTTTGTCTTTCAGTCCAAGTTCTGTAATCGCTTCTAATAAAGACGTCTCAATTTCCTCAACGCGCTTAGCTTGAGCTTGTCCTTTATACTTCATATTCACGAATTGCTCTTGCATGTTGGAAAGCTCTTGTTGTTTCTGCTGTTCAAGGATACGCTTCTCTTCAATCGCTTCATCTGTAGCTACGTTCCCATGCTCTATTGCCTTCGATGGATGATGCGTAGACCCACACACAGGGCAAGATTCACCATCGTGTAAATGAGCAGCTAAGCGGACTGCTAATTGATCTCGTTGTGCTTGTTCTAACCGCTCTTGCTCTGCCTGGATTGCTTCTACTTCTTGCTGTTTGTTTGTATAAGACGTTTTCGCCGATACATACTGATTCCGTAATGTTGTCAGAGTTTGTTCTTCTTCGGTCAGTTGAGATAGAGCTTGCTTTGTTTCCTTTAACTGCTTCAGTTTCGCCTCTTGCTCATAATACTGTTTATTAATTTCATTAGACTGACTTGTTTCGCTAATGAGGTGACGTATCTTATCATTTCGTTCCTTTTCTTTTGATTCCATGCTAGCCAATGTTTCGGCTTTCGCTTCTTTCGTCTTTGCTAATGCATCCTTTTCTTTTAGAAGGGATTCATACTGAGTCAATCGCTCTAGCTCTTGCTTTTTGGAATGAATGAGCTGCCTAGCTTCTTCTCGTTCTTCTTCTTTGCCTATTTCACGCTCATAATCTTCTTTCGTCTTTTGAAAGGTGGATTGCTTTAGCTTTAAGGACTGTTGGTACTCCTCTAGACGTTGCTGTTGCTTCTTATAAGAAGCATCCCAGTTCTTCCATTGTTCCTCATAAGGGATTACGAGTTTCGCTCTTTGAGCAAGCTGAACTTGTTCATTCAACTTGTCCATTTCTGCTTTTCGCTCATGCTCTTGTTGCAACTGTTCCTTCTCTGAGCGAAGTTGCTGGAATTGTATTGAAAGTTGCTTTCGTTCGTAGTATCGAGATTGAACTTCTTTTAATTTCTCTCTTTGGGTCTGTGCTTCTCTTTCAAGCTCCTTCGCCTTTTCTCCTTCGTTATTGATTTGGCCATCTAAACGTAGTAAGGCTGCTTCTGAGGTTGAGAAGTTCGGAATCTCTCCCTCTTCCTTCTCTTCATTTGTTAAATCCCAACGTACCTTATTGATTTCTTCGTCTTCTCGCATTTCTAAGCGTTCAATATCTTGCTTCAATTCCTTTGACTGCTCTTTTAATTGCTCTGTCATTTGTTCGTACACATACGTATGGAAGATCTTCTTAAGAATCTCTTCACGGTCCTTGCTATTCTCTGAAATCAGTCGACGGAATTCACCTTGAGGAATCATAATCATCTTACGGAATTGTTCATAGTCCAAATGTAAATATCGCTCAATGGTGTCATTCACATCTTTGATTTTCGTTGAGAGGAGTTCTCTACCCTCTATAGACCTCTTATATAATTCTGCTTTTGGCGCCTGTTCTGTATAACCTTCTCCTCTGTCTTTCTTTTTGAACTGCTTTGGTGAGCGGTACACCTCATAGACCGTATCCCTAAGTTGGAATGTAAAGTGGACTTCAGTTGGAAGATTCTCGTCTGCAAAGTGGCTTCGTAGCGTATCTTGGTCCCGGTCGCTACCGCTAGCTCGACCATAAAGCGAGTATACAATCGCATCAAAGACGCTCGTCTTCCCTGCACCTGTTGGACCTGTAACGAGAAAGATGGATTCTTCACCTAATTCACTAAAGTCGATTACTTGTTTATCAGAATATGGACCGAATGCTTGAACTTCTAGTCGTAAAGCTTTCATCGTTATTTCTCCCTTTCTGATTCTGTTAAACGTTGAATGATGTGACTGACATGGACCTTACGATGATCATCTAGGTCTTTGCCTTTCACTTCTTTGTAGAAAGATTGAAAGAGATCAATCGGGGTCATTTTCTTTCGTTCTTCTACCTTGCTCCATTGTTGAGCGGTCTGTCTTCCGAGTAAACCCACACGTTCAAGGCTCAATACGTTTGGATAGACCTTCCTGAGTTTCCCCATTGGGTCGACTAACTGTCCTTCATCAAGAAGCTGAACATGTATGTAATCATTTCGATCTGTTGATTCTTCTTCTATTTGGAGAAGGTCTTGTAAATACCCCTCAACAATTCGCATGTCTCTTAATGGTTGGAGTGGATGAAGGCGATACTCAACTTCTCCATTGGACTGCAACTCTAGAATCGTAATCGATTTCTTCTGTCTTGCTTCTGAGAACGAATACTTCATCAAGGATCCTGAATAACGGATGTTTTCATGCCAAACTTTTTGAGGCTGATGGAGGTGACCGAACGCAACATAATCAAACGGTTCGAACAAGGATGCATCAATATATGGGGTCCCACCTAACATCGTCAATCGTTCTTCGGATTCTGACTCCATTCCACCAGCTAGAAATGCATGCCCTATGAACACATGTCGCTCCTCATCGTTCATGTTCTTCTTTATCTCATCAATGATAGCTTCCATGCTTTGTTGATGAGTGGTTAGATCATCACGCTCGAAATAAGCGCGAACATCCCCAGGCTCGACATATGGAATTAAATAAAAATTCACGGGTCCATGCTCGTCGGTTAACTGTACAGGGTGGAATGCTCTGTGAAGATGCGTTTGTAAATACAACCCTTGTCTTCTAAACATTTTGGAACCGAAATTTAATCGGTCAGGGCTATCGTGATTGCCTGTTATCGCTAAGATAGGGATTTGTAAATCAAATATAATCTCCGTAAATACTTGATTCAGAAGTTCAACTGCCTCTTTCGGCGGAACAGAGCGGTCGTATAAATCACCAGCTACAATGATCGCATCTGGCTGTTCTTCTCGCACGAGGTCAATAAACTGCTTTAACAAATGTTCCTGGTCTTCTGTCATATGAAGACCGTGAACTAACTTTCCTAAGTGCCAATCGGCTGTATGTATGAGTTTCATTACTAATGACCTCCAAGTTCATTATGTCTATCGGTAATCATAGCACAGCACTACTCCGAGCTGAAGACAAAAAACAGCAGTTCTATACTGCTGTTCTGCTGTGACAATCCCAAGTTCTAATTGAGTCTTTATATAAAGAATGTTAGGAGCTTTTTTGAAGAGGAAGTACGGCTAAAATACGGTCTTTTGAGAACTTGCGGTGAGCACAACGTAAATAACAGTATCCATACAAGTAATCGGAAGTTGTCTTTAATAACTTCACCTTGCGATGGGTAACTGTACCATCCTTTGATAAGTACATAAGTTCAACTTGTTCATTGACATAATGTCGGACATTTACATGCATAGCCCTTCACCTCCATATCCATATTATACACGAACACCCGTTCTTTTACTATTGTTTCACAAACATTCGTTCGTATATACTTTTGGTTAAGGAGGAATGAGGATGTTACGTGATCGTGGTACGATGAAGTGGACTTCATTGATGCTCCCAGAGCATGTAGAAACGTTAAAGCGTGTCTGGTACGAAGAAGATATGACATCTCCACCGATACTCGATGAGCAGGCTTTAGAAGAAATGCAGCATAAAGTGAACGCAGCTTATCAAACGAAGTGTCCAACCACCCTAACGGTTTATAAGAATGGATGCCAGAAAGAGATACATGGATTCGTTCACCGGATTGATGTTTATGATCAACGAATCAGACTGAGAGAATGTCATGCTACAACTTCTATTTCCATTCATGAAATTATAGATGTAGTTCTTCATGAAGATCAAACGTAAAGGGAGGGCGACATACGAGCGCCTCCCTCTCTTCCTTTGATCAGGAACGTTCAAGCTCAGACTTTATAAAGTTTCAGAACACTATGAAACAGAGCTCTCCCTTTCTCATTGGTTGTTATACAATCTTCAATCCATTCCTTTTCCTCCAAGATGATTGATAAGAGTTGTTGTACTGCCTCTTGGTGACGGGATGGGGTGAGCGTCTCATAAATAGAGGTCATCGCCTGAACATGCTGTTCACTCAAATCATAGGGAATGTTCTTTAACCCTAGCTCAGCACGGTGTGGCGCATACTTAGCTAGTAAAAGGGAAGACAAATCCCTACATACATGGCGAAGCATTTCCACTGCCCATATGTCATTGCCACGCTCTGATGCCTTCTTATAACGGAACAAGAACCAACTTAAATCGAGTGCATGGTCAGATCGTTTCTCCTCAGACAATACCAAGCTTTGTTTGTCTTCATACCGCTTCATTTGACACTCCGGGTCGTACAACACTTTTATGTTATCCTTTGGTTCATAGGTTGCATGTGTTACGACAAACAAGTCAATATGTAGCCAATTCTCATAAATCGCAATAATTTGAGGTGCAATAATAAATAAATCTTCCCAAAATAGGAGCGGTCTATAGGCTTCTAAATGTTGTATTCTCCTTTCTTTGAATGCGTCCACCTCTTCTTCTTCGACAAGACAATAGAGGTCAATATCTGAGTATTCATCCTCCTCTTCTCGTCCCATTGAACCCTTAAGGAATACACTCTGCACTGCTCCATCGGCTGTTAAACTCTGTAAGATTTCTTGTACCGCTTCATACTGAACCATGCTACTCCCCCTTTAGTAAATACTTAGAAATGACTGAAGAACCTCATTTATTTCATTATTCTCTCAACTTAAATTGGTACAAAAAAAGACCCAAAACACCGGGTCTTCTACCGTTCATCTAGCTCATAGCGATTCCACAGATCGTCAAACGTTCGCAATGCATGTTGGAATGGAATATTCCATTCCAAGTATCTGCTAATCTCATCATATGAAGTAGATTGCTTCGGGAAATTGTGATCTTTAAACATCCAGTCCGCTAACTGACTTTCTTCGTCAGGGTGAACTTTCCCTCTGAATGTCATCATAAAATGGTAAAACGTTTTATTCAATGTATTTCCTCCTTACGTACTTGATGTCCATGTTTCTTTGGCCTTCTTCCGTCTATACACGGTACTTGAAAGGAGAATAGACACTTCATAGAGTACGATTAATGGGAGCGCAACGACAAGTTGCAAGATAAAATCAGGCGGAGAAATCATTGTACCCACAATAATCAATACAAAATAGGCGTATTTCCGAACCTTTCTTAAGAATTGTGGCTCTACAATTCCTAAGCTTGTCAGGAACATGATTAAGATTGGGATTTCAAATAACACAGCAAATGGAAGAGTCACTCGGATGAGAAACTGGAAGTATTTCTCTACCGTGAACATCGTTTCAAATAATCCTTCTCCTAATGATAATAGAAAATGGAAAATGAGTGGCTGAATCACATAATACCCAAATGCTAAGCCACCAACAAACAATAGAAAGATAGCTGGTATGTATGCAAGTGACACTTTCTTTTCCCTGTCTGTTAATGCCGGCTTAACGAAAAACCAAATCTGTAAGCAAAGGAACGGCAAGGTAGCTGTAATGGCTACCATGCTTGCAAGTAATACAAAGATCCATATAATTTCAGCAGGGCCTAAAATGGTCAACTCAAATTCTAGCTCACGTACAAAATAGGAGTAGATCTCCTCGACGAATATGAATCCTGCAATGAAAAAGGTTACGAATATAGCGAATGTCCAAAGCAACCGATTTCTAAGTTCTCCTAAATGTTCCGTTACATTCATTTCTTCATCTAACATTGACTGTTGACTTGGCAAGATGCATCGCCCCCCGCGTAATCAGTTGTGACATCTCTTCATAAGAAAGCCTTGCTACGCAAAAGGCAGCAAGGCATATCCGAATTATTGGATTTGCTTACGTTTATCCTCATCCTTCTTGTTGTCTTCATCAGACACAAGATCACGCGTTGCATTTTTGAACTCGCGTAATGAATGACCGACTGCCTTCCCAATCTCAGGTAATTTAGACGGACCGAATACGACGAGCGCAATGACTAAAATTAAAATCAATCCCGGAAAGCCGATGTTTGAAAACATAGCCTGTCCCCCTTATCCGTTCTGAGCACCTATCGTGCATACAGATTACTGATTCTTATCCTTCACTACATCGTCATTGTGAAGCTCGTTGGCTGACTTTCTAAATTCTTTAATTGTTTCTCCTGAAGCTTTCCCAATCTCCGGGAGCTTCTTTGGTCCAAATATAATCAAGGTAATAACTAACAGAATGATTAGCCCTGGTATGCCGATATTCGCTAACATGACCCATCCCCTTCCTCGCGTCTTGATGTATAGCTTTCTAGACTACCTTCACCTATGTGGTTACATTGGTCCTACCAACATTTAGCTGTATTTGACTGTATTGTAAACTGTTTCAATCGATTTGTCCATGCCTCTTCGGGTTCATCCCTCTAAGGATAAGAGGTGTCTTGCTACATTCAAATCTTCTGGGTCGTTCATATTAAAGAAATGAAGCTTACAGACTTCTATCCATTCACTTGGCCACTCTTCAACATAAAGGACATGTATTTCTTGAAGCAACGACCGTAATGACCGCTCACCATCTTCTAGCAATTGGACAATTGTAGAATGAATACTCTTATGATAGAGCGCACTGAGGGGCTGGATACGCCCTTCATATATTGGGACAACCGCTTGAGAGGATCCAATATGTTGAGATAGGAATTCCCAAACGCTATGATGTGTATACGGCATATCACAGGCAACGACAGCAATCCATGGTGCTTCTGAATGCCTTATAGCTGATTCAAGACCGGCTAATGGCCCCTCCCCAACAAATTCATCACGAATAACTCTTCCGTTGAATGGTAGGAAGGATGACCTGTCATTTGCAACCACCCACTGAGACGAAGTAAAGGTTTGTAGAGTCGATAGGATGCGTTCTGCGACGGTACTGCTACCAAGCTGAATAAGAGCCTTGTTCTGCCCCATCCTTGTAGATTTGCCACCCGCTAACATAACCCCATCCATACGGTTCATGACAAAGCACGGTCCTTATGCTCGTAGACTCTAAAATAATAGTCGTAAGGATTCTTCTCATCCTTTACGCCAAGTTGTTCTTCAAGTAATACCCACTCTTCCCAATCCACATCAGGAAAATAGGTGTCCCCTTCAAACGATTCGTCAATCCAAGTCACATACAAGCGGTCAACACAATCTAACGTTTCTTGAAATAAATAGCTACCACCAATGATAAAATGCTCTTCTTCTTTCGCCAAATTGTTCAATGGTTCTAGGCTATTCCATATTGTAGCCCCGTCCACTCGGTAATTTGGCTGAGTTGTGACGATAATATTTGCTCGCTTAGGAAGGACACGCCCAATGGATTCAAAGGTTTTACGTCCCATGATGATACTACGCCCCATCGTTACTTGTTTAAAATACTTTAAGTCGTTCGGAATATTCCAAGGTAAATCGTTACGTAAGCCAATGACACGATTTCGATCCATTGCTACAAGAATAGATAACATGAATAACCTCTCCTTCCCTATACAGCCACCGGTGCTTTAATGGAAGGATGTGGATCGTAGCCCTCAAGCTTCACGTCCTCCATTTCAAAATCGAAAATTGATTTCTGGTCGCTAGTAAGTGATAACACTGGAAATTCCATAGGAGTTCGTTCTAACTGGGTTGTCACTTGTGTAATGTGATTGGAGTAAATATGTGCATCTCCGAGTGTATGAATAAATTCCCCAACCTCAAGGTTACATTCGTGAGCAATTAGATGTGTAAGCAACGCATAGCTCGCAATATTAAATGGAACTCCTAAGAAAATGTCCCCGCTACGTTGGTAAAGTTGACAGCTGAGTTTCCCGTTCACTACGTAAAATTGAAATAGAACATGACACGGCGGCAAAGCAGAGCGACCAGGCTGAACGTCTTCTGGATTCCAAGCAGAAACAATGAGCCGTCGAGAATCAGGATTGATCTTAATCGCTTCTACAACCTGTTGAAGCTGATCAATCGTCTCCCCTCTTGCTGTCTCCCAGTTCCTCCACTGTTTCCCGTAAACGTTACCAAGGTCACCAAATCTCTTTGCGAACTCATCATCCGTTAGAACCAATTGCTTAAAATTACTCATTTGTTGCTCATACTGAGCACGGAATCCTTCATCTTCTAAACTTCTTAATCCGAAGTCTGTCATGTCAGGACCATGATAAGCGTCACTTTCTACCCAGTTCTTAAACGCCCATTCATTCCATATATTATTGTTGTGTTGAAGCAAATATTGAATATTTGTATCTCCTTTAATGAACCACAACAATTCACTAGCAATGAGGCGGAAAGGTACCTTCTTCGTTGTGAGTAAAGGAAATCCTTTAGACAAGTCAAATCTCATCTGATGACCAAAGAGTGAATAGGTCCCTGTGCCAGTTCGATCTTCCTTCTTTGTGCCATTCTCCAAGACCTCTTTACATAAGTTTAAATAAGCATATTCTCCGTACATGTCCCCACTCCCAATCCGTTCATTATCGTTTTCATATGTATGAAACTAGTATACAACGTCTAGTTCCAAATAGAAATGGCTCATAAAGTGATGGCTTGTGCTACTGCCACTCCTCTTTAAATTGTTCAATGAATTCGACCATAAAGGCATGCTTCCGTTCTGCACGTACGTACGCAGGTTGCGTATTTAATCGATCCTTTAGCAACAACAGCTTATCATAGAAATGCTGCAATGAATTTGTTTCGTCGTCTGGATGATAAAGTGGACGCTCTTTCTGTCCTCCAAAGGCGAAGGTCCTTGCGATTCCGATTGCACCTAATGCGTCAAGTCGGTCAGCATCTTGAACTATTTTCCCTTCTAACGAATCAGGAATATTCCCTTTTGAGAATGAAACATCTTTCATCGCCTGAAAGACCTCATCAATCATGGTGTCCTCCAATTCGCACACTTGTCGTAGGAAGGTACGAAGGTACGCTTCATCTCCTGACACGTCTTTCGTAAGCTTCGGATCTAAGTAATCATGTAGCCAGCCAGCTAGCTCTGAGAGGTATGGAGATGCCCCCAATTCCTCAGCAAGTTCCCTAGCTGTCGTTGCTACCCTCTTCATATGGTAATAATCATGACCCGTTGCGTCTCGCTGAAACCTTTCGTAAATTAGACGTTCAACTCGGTGTAGTACTTGACTTTGCTCCATTACGATTCCCCCGTATCAAATAAGTCCATTTGTCTAGGATTAAGCCCGCTATATGAGACACCCATTAGACCCATCATTTGCTTAGCATTGTCCGCTGCATGCCCACCGCTATTATTGTTAAATAGCATGGCAACGCTTTCTGTCCTCTTCAGTAGACCATTTATCCATTCTTGCCACTGCAACAACTCTTCTTCGTTGTAATTGTAAAGGAAACGTACTTCCCGCCAATCTTCTCTTCCATTCTTATTCCAACCATGCGCATTTCTCCCATGCATGCGTATGATGGTCTTCTCTTTATTGGTCGGTTCTAAGACAGTAGGTACAGAACCTTCTCCAGCTTGTGGCTCATCACAAATAGAATGAATCCAATTTCCCTCCTGAAGTAACGACAACGTCTGCTCCTTGTACGGCTCAGAGAACCAGGATTGATTTCGGAATTCTATAGCCAGTGGGAGGTCGTGTAGACGTTTTCTAATCCACCTAATCTTTTGAACATGCTCTTTTCGAACATCGAACCATGGTGGGAATTGAAAGAGTACTGCATACAACTTATTTGCCTCGATTAATGGCTGTAGCGACTCTCTATAAGCAGTAAAGAGCTCTCGTACCTCTTCTGATGTCATCTTTTCTCGATGGTGTCCGGTCATTTTGTTATAAGCTTTCACGACAAATGAGAAATTCTCAGGTGTTTCCTTAATCCATTTCTCATAGTTTCGTGCTGGTTGAATGGCATAGAAAGCCGCGTCTAATTCTACTATTGGAAAATGAGAAGCATAAGAAGTCAATTTCTTCTGAGAAGGGGTTCCTGGTTCGTAAAGTGTGTCATGGTCTCCCCAACCAGTGACCCCAATCCATATCTTCCTCATTCTCATTCCTCCCCTCATCCTCTACTTATGTAAAAAGAACCCTTACAAAGAAGGGTTCTTACACTTAAAACAATCCAAGCGCCTCGCCGTTCTCACCTACATCCATGTTTAAAGCCGCTGGCGACTTAGGCAATCCTGGCATCGTTAAGACATCCCCTGTTAAAGCGACGATGAATCCAGCACCAACTGAAGCACTGAGTTCACGAACGGTAATCGTGAAGTCGGTCGGACGTCCGTACTTCGTTGGGTCATCTGATAAGGAAGCTGGCGTTTTGGCCATACAGACAGGAAGGTCTCCCCAACCATTTTCGGCGTACTGTTGGAGTTGTTGCTTCGCTTTAGATGAGAATTCCACATTCCTTGCCCCATAGATTACTGTTGCAACTTTTGTAATCTTTGTTTCAAGAGAGTCGGTCAACTCGTACGTATGACGGAAAGACGTCTTGCCTTTATCTATAGCGTCCACAACTTTATATGCAAGGTCAATGCCTCCTTGCCCTCCTTTCGCCCAGACTTCAGTTAGAGCGACAGAAGCACCTTGTTGTTTACACCATTCTTCTATGAACTGAAGTTCTGCTTCACTATCCGTTTCAAATCGGTTAATCGCAATCACATAAGGAAGACCGAAGCTTTCTAGCGTTTCCATATGTTTCTTAAGATTCGCGATTCCCGCTTTAAGAGCTTCTACGTTTTCTAGCTTCAAGTCACCTTTAGGAACTCCACCATGCATCTTTAATGCACGTGCCGTTGCAACAAGAACGACGGCGTCTGGTTCAAACCCACCAGCTCTCGTTTTAATGTTTAAGAATTTCTCAGCTCCAAGGTCCGCTCCAAATCCTGCTTCTGTAATGACATATTCTCCGAGTTTACGAGCATAATTCGTAGCCATCACACTATTGCAACCATGGGCAATATTCGCAAACGGCCCTCCGTGTATAATAGCAGGAGTGTGCTCCATCGTTTGAACAAGATTTGGTTTTAATGCATCCTTAAGAAGAAGCGTAAGTGCTCCTTCCATTTTCAGTTCACGAACCGTAACTGGCTGATCGTCATATGTATAGCCGAATACGATTTCACTGAGACGTTTCTTTAAATCATCTAAACTAGAAGCTAAACAAAGTATAGCCATAATTTCTGACGCTACCGTAATATTGAACCCATCTTCTCTTGGAACCCCTCGTTTAGGCCCACCTAAGCCAACAATCACCTCTCTTAGTGCGCGATCGTTTAAATCTACTACGCGCTTCCAACCAACCTTTCGAGCATCGATGTTTAATTCGTTACTTTGGTGTATATGATTGTCAATGAAAGCTGAGAGCGCATTATTGGCGGTTGTAATGGCATGAATATCACCAGTGAAGTGAAGGTTAATATCTTCCATTGGAAGCACCTGAGAGTAACCTCCACCAGCTGCGCCTCCTTTAATCCCCATCGTAGGACCAAGAGATGGCTCACGAAGAGCAATAATGGTTTGTTTTTGGATTTGATTCATTGCCTGACCTAGCCCGACCGTGACAGTAGATTTGCCCTCTCCGGCTGGAGTTGGGTTAATAGCCGTGACAAGAACAACCTTGCCATCAGGTTTCTCTTCAAGGTCTTCCATTAATGAATAAGAAAGCTTCGCCTTGTAGTGCCCATAAGGCTCCCAATCCTTTGTTGATAAATTTAGTTGTTCAGCAATGGAGGCAATCGGCTTCATCGTAGCCTCCTGAGCAATTTGAATGTCTGATTTCATTCCAACACCTCGTTTATTTATATAGAATCAACTTCTGTTGTCGCTTTAGAAGTTGCTAGACTCCCGATAATGTATGCAAGTAAAGAGAATAAGACAGGAAGAACAATAGGATGTACACCTAACGGTTGATTCAGAAATTGGTCAATGAGAATATAACTGGTGATTCCAACTAGTGTTGAGGCAATAGCACCTGTAGCATTCCCTCTCTTCCAGTACAATCCAAGCACCACAGGCCAAATAAAGGCGGCCTCGAGTCCTCCGAAAGCAAATAAATTTAACCAAATAAGCAAGTCAGGAGGGTTCAATGCCATCATAAAGACGAGTACACCTAGTATGGCCGTTACCCCTATTGATAGGATTTTCACTTCTTGTTCACGAGCCGTTGGTTTCACATAATTCAAGTAGATATCCTTCACAATGGCTGAACTCACAAGGAGTAATAACGAGTCCACGGTAGACATAATCGCTGCCATTGGTGCTGCAAGTACTAACCCAGCAACCCACGATGGTAGAACTTCAATCGCAATTAATGGCATAACTTTGTCACCTACGTCAATACCTGGCAGAATCGGTCTTGCAAATACACCAATCAAATGCATATTTAACATAATAAACCCAACCACAATTGTACCAACAATTAAGGCTCGATGCATCGCTCTTGAATTCCTGTAAGACATGGCACGCACCGTAACCTGCGGCAAACCAATTACACCTACCCCTACTAAAATCCAGAAAGAAGACACATAAGCCGGAGTTAATTGACGGTCTTTCCCGAATGGCGTGACTAGATTCTCGTTTTCTGAGATGAGGTTGTCCATAATAGTTGAGACTCCTCCGCCCGCGTGTATAACGGCTACTAACAACACCATCGTTCCAAAGAACATGATGACACCTTGAACTGTATCCGTTAACGCAACAGCCCGGAAACCTCCAATGACGACATACACAAGTACAGAAACTGCGAATAAGAACAATGCACTCGTATAGGATAGGCCTGTCATCGTTTCAATCAATCGAGCACCACCTACCCATTGAGCAGCCATTGCGGAGAACAGAAATATAATGATGGATAAGGCCGAAAGCAAGACAACCCATTTGCTGTTATAACGCACCCTCAGAAAATCGATTAAGGTAACGGCTTTGTATTTCCTAGTAACGATCGCAAACTTCTTACCTAAGATTAATAATACAAAGTAACCTGTCACAAGTTGAGACATGGCGAGCAACACCCAGCCTAACCCTTCATTATAGGCCACTCCTGGCCCCCCAATGAAGCTGCTTGCACTTCCATATGTAGCTGTCATAGTTAAAGCCAGTACAAATCCCCCAAGCTCACGTCCACCTAGAAAGTACTGATCAAGGAAGGCACCTTCTGTTTTCTTCCGACTCGCCCATATTCCAATAAAGAAGATAAGGAATAAGAATAGGACCATCGGAACCCATACTGCTTCATTCATGATTGTCCTCCCTCCTCATCATCGAACGGCACATCGACTAATAACACCTTTACGACGAAAATGACGAGAAGAACCATTAGAATAAATCCTCCAATACAACTATAGAAAAACCAAGCAGGAAAGCCTGCTATATACGTATATTCTTCTTGCGGCTTTGAACCTAAGCCGTACGCAAACCCATACCACCACAAGAAATTAATGACGGCCAGTCCGATTCCGTATATTGCCTCTCTATTGGCAATTGCAAATCTTGCGTCCTGTTTCACAACGTGTACCTCCTTCACTCTATGCTGTTTGATTGTAATACAAACGGTCTTTTATGCGCTAGTCAGAAAACGAGTTTGAAGGTTTCTTAGTAAAAGCAGAATGTTCTAATAATTTTACCTCTCCTGCTGTTGACTGCTTTAAGGGAATACGTTACTATAGATTTAAGCAAAGAAACTGAACGGATTCATGAAAGAAAAGGTAACTTCTATAGAAGTGTCTGGGAACTTTTATGGTCCTGCATTTCTTTAAGAAGTTGCCTTTTTTATGTTTCCATTCATCGTTCCTTTGTAATAACACACGTTTACGTGATCGTATTTTAGGAGGATTTTCAAGATGCAAAATGGTACAGTAAAATGGTTTAACGCAGAAAAAGGTTACGGTTTCATTCAAGTTGAAGGCGGTAACGATGTATTCGTACACTACTCTGCTATCCAAGAAGAAGGTTTCAAAACACTAGAAGAAGGCCAAAGCGTTTCTTTCGAAATCGTTGAAGGCGACCGCGGCCCACAAGCTGCTAACGTAACAAAAAACTAATCATTGCCCATATATACAAGGTACCCCAACTCGGGGTACCTTTTTTTGTTTGTTGCAATTAGACGTCTAACCTCTTATAATACGAGTTTGTCCGTTATTATGCAGTCGGACGCAGTTCGAGACATCCTGCGAGATCAAAACTAGGAGGTATAACGATGTTTAATGAACTTTATTGGCTCTTATTTGCTATTATTAATTTTAGCTTAATCTTAGTGATGTACCGAATCTTCGGTCGCACTGGTCTCTTTGTATGGATTGGTATGTCGACAGTTGTTGCAAATATCCAGGTTACAAAGATGGTCGAATTGTTTGGCATGACCGCAACACTTGGGAATATCATTTACGGAACAGCTTTCCTTGCGACAGATATTCTGAACGAGAAGTATGGAAAGAACGATGCCAAACGCGCGGTGTGGATGGGATTCTTCACACTAATTAGCATGACGATCATGATGCAGCTCGCTCTTCAATTTATTCCCGCTGAAAGCGATGTCGTACAAGACGCACTAAACACCATCTTTAGTCAAATTCCAAAGGTAGCCATAGGTAGTCTACTCGCTTATCTTGTCAGTCAGTATGTGGACGTGCTGATTTATTCAGCAATAAAGGCAAGATTGCCTCAAGACAAGTTCTTATGGGTACGGAATAATGGGAGTACGATGGTGAGCCAATTGCTCGATACGTTAGTATTCACAGCAATCGCATTTTATGGGACTCCTTGGGATATCTGGTTCGAAATTTTCCTTACCACTTATGTGATTAAATTTATTGTAGCAGCTGCAGATACACCGTTCCTATATGTTGCAAAACGGTTTAAACATGGTAAATAATAGAGAAAAAGAAGAATGCTTAAAGGCATTCTTCTTTCTATAGAAGGGATGTTGTCGATGATTGAAGTGTATACAGATGGTGCTGCGAAAGGCGATCCTGGTCCTAGCGGGGCTGGAATTTATATTAAGAATGGACGCGACTACCACTCACTGTCTATTCCTTTAGGAAACATGTCCAATCACGAAGCAGAATTCCACGCTGTCATTCATGCACTGGATTATTGCCGGCAACACTATCCAGATGAAATTATTAGCGTTCGTTCTGACTCGAAGCTTGTGGTGCAATCTGTTGAGAAATCTTTCTGCAAACAAGAGCGATTTCGACCATTATTGCAGCAGGTTGAAACATTAGGTGCTCAGTTTCCATACTTCTTTATTAAGTGGATTCCAGAGAAACAGAATAAACAAGCTGACGAACTGTCACGTGCGGCTCTTCAAAAACCGAAAGGATGACCGTTTTTTGAGTCCACGTTTTTCTAATAGCTCCCAAGCTTCTTTTCGAGTTTGGGGGCTATTTTCATGTAAATAATCAAGTAAACCTATGTAGAAGCTCCCATCGAAAGACCGCTGAAATTGCAACGTTGCACGTACAGCAAAGATCACGACCCAATCTGGTAATTGAGCATAATTCTTTCCGAAATAAATGAATTGAACTTCTTCATCACTTAGCCTAAATCCCTTTGCCCACAAATCTTCAATAAAATACGCCAATGAATGCTGTTGTTCTACCATATGTACTCCTTTAAGCGATGATTCGTATACTTAGCATCGTTCTACTGGACGTTCGAAATCTGTAATCCAGTGACTAAAACTGCCGCTATAAAGCTTCACTTGCTTAACCCCTGCTTCCCACAATGCAATGATGTTAACCGTAGCTGTAACACCAGAACCACAATACACGATGACTTCACGTTCGTTATGTAGAGAACGGAATTGTGATTGCAATGCTTCCTTCGACTTCCAGCGCCCCCGTTCATCTAAGACGTTTTTCCAGTCCATACAAATGGCACCTGGAATATGACCCGCTACCGGATCAATCGGTTCTTCCTTACCTATATACCGTTCGTAAGCCCTCGAATCAATAAGAGGGGTCTCCTGTCTTCCTTTCACGTCCTCAACGTCAACAAGAAGATCATCCTTCGTTGATGGGGTATACATCGCTTGTTTCCGGTTGACTACACCAGATTCAACTGAATAACCATCTAAAAGCCATGCATTCAGTCCTCCATCAATTACATACACTTCTACATGACCAAGCCATTTCATCATCCATGCGAACCGGCAAGCCATTGGAGACAGCTGATCATCATACGCAATCACGCTATCGTGTAGTCCAATTCCCTTCTCACTTATCGTACTAGCAAATTTCCGAGGCGAAGGCAACGGGTGTCTTCCCATGTTTTTCGCTACAACTCCACTCATTTCACGTTCTAAATCCATGTGTACAGCTCCAGGTAAATGACCCTCTACATAGGCTTCATAGCCATAATTAGGATCACCTAGCTTAAAGCGACAATCCACTGCCACAACGTCATCTCGCTTTAACATTTTTTCTGCCCACTCTGGACTACATATGATGCTCACACCCATTCCTCCTTTACTCTCCAAGTATACTAAAAGTCGACATAAAAAAAACCAGGAATTTCACCTGGTTAACAGTTTATGTTCATATTGAGCTTTCTTTTCCTTTACCGAACGAACGTTGTTCCCTTTAACTAACTGCACGATTGAGCGTGCACGCTTGTCATTTAATTTAGCTAAAATGGTTACCATTAATAGACTGTATAAAAGAACGGTTGCAACAATGATTAAAATCATGTGTTTCCCCTCACTTCCATGTTGTTCGCGATTTTCAATTCGTTACTTGGATTATATCAATAATGAGAATCGTTTTCAACTAGGAATGGGCGTTTTTCTTCTATTATTCTGAAATCTTCTCTAATGCTCGATTCTCATGAGGAATTCGAATAAGCATGAGCAACCCGTGTAATAACGGGAATACAATTGCTGTCACGTATGCACTGAACAATAGAGGGATGACTACGAACTCAACCGCTACAATGAAGTAATTTGGGTGTTTCATAATCTTGTATGGTCCTTTCTTTACTAACTCTGAACCGGGCAAGATAATGATCTTTGTATTCCAATAACGTCCAAGCGTTGACAAACACCAAATGCGAAACCCTTGTGTCACAAAGAAAATCCCAAGTAAGAATCCTTTCCAATCAGACAACAAAATCTCCTTTGGGTAGGCCTCTAACAATATGGATATGAAGAACAAGGTATGGACAATGACAATATATTTGTAGTGCCCACCTGCAACTTCAACAGCTCCTCTCTCTTTCATCCACTTTTCATTATACTTGGCAACGAGTACCTCAACCAATCGTTGCACGAGAATGAACCCGTACAAATAGACGAAGAAATTCATTCGCTCCACTCCAAATAAACAAGTTCAGAACTAAAGCCTGGTCCTAAAGCAGCCAACAGACTCTTCGAATGCGAAGGGGGGAACTCTTCCATCCAGCTCTTTAATACGTGTATAACCGTTGAAGAAGACATATTCCCATGATTACGCAACACATCATACGAATATTTGAATTTATCAGAACTACTTCCAGTAATAGCCTCGTATGCTTCTAACACTTTCGTACCGCCGGGATGCGCCACGAAGAATGGAAAGGTTGAAGGATGGACTCCAATTTCTTGAGTGAATTCAGTCACGTGGTCTTTCCAGAACGTTTCCACTAGTCTAGGGATGCTTCTTGAGAAGACAACCTCAAATCCATGATCATTTACATTCCACCCCATAACATCGAGTGCATCTTTCATAAGTCGTGAGCTTGCACGCTTCATTACTGGAACTCTGTTTCGGATTCGATTGCGATATGTAGACTGCTCACCCATGACCAAAGAAGCTGCAACACCATCTCCAAATAAGGCAGTTCCAATGAAATTACTTTTACGATGGTCGTTTTTTTGGAAGGTTAGACCACAAAGTTCGACGGTTACAATCAGTACATTTTCTTTAGGATGTGCGAGTACATAGTCCATGGCACGCGCCATACCAGAAGAACCCCCAGCACACCCTAATCCCCAAATTGGAATGCGCTTTGTATCTGTTCGAAATGCCCGTTCATTCATCATTCTTGCATCAATTGTTGGCGTTGCAACCCCTGTACTTGATACGAAGATGACGACATCAATTGCATCATAGTGAATGGGTTCCGTTAGAAATGTGGTATTCGTCAAACAAGCATCCGCTGCCTCCAACGCAAATTCTAATGATTTCTTCTCGTAAACCAAATTCCGGTCCATAAAACCGTGATCTTCTTCAAACCATTCTTTCGGGACTACAAATTGCCTTCTTTCTACAGAAGCATTCTCAAATACTGGTAGCAAGCGTTCAACTTCACGCTCAGACCTAGGGAAAATATGTCTTACAAACTCTTTTATCTCTGCTTGAGTGATTTCATTTGGAGGGATACTTACCCCTACAGATGCAACATATGCCATAATAGAACCCCCTCATTTACCATTTATCGTGTGGAAAAAGAGAGGGTTTTATGTACCTATTTTGTTAAAATCCGTAAATACTCATTCCACCGTCAACAAATAACGTCTGGCCGGTCATATAATTGCTTGCCTCTGAAGCTAGAAACACCGCGACTCCCGCAAGTTCTTTCAACTCTCCAATTCGGTTTAACGGAGTTCTTGCTAAGATATCGTTGACGTATTGTTCATCCTGAAGGACAGTCTCTGTGAGCGGTGTCTCGAAATACCATGGTCCGATTGCATTTACAGTAAGATTGTCTCCTCCCCATTCCAAGGCGAGATTCTTCGTCATTTGAATAAGCGCTGCCTTTGTCATCCCATATACGACACCCGTACGAAGAGCTTTTGTACCCGCAACAGATGATACGTTAATGATTTTACCTACACGCTCTTGACTCATCTTATGGGCAGCATACTGACTGAGAAAGAAGGCACTCTTCATGTTCGTATCGACAATTGTAGCCCATTCCTCCTCTGTCACATCCTTCGCTTTAGAACGAATATTCATTCCAGCATTATTCACCCAAATGTCGATATGTCTGTCTGGAATAACCGCTTCAATCGATACAATCAACGCTTTGTGCTGCTGCACGTCCCCCTCTACGATATAAACGTTAGTATCATACGGAGTCAGCTCCTCTTTCAAGAAGACGAGGTCTTCTTTCGTGCGCGCAATCACTAATAAATCCGCACCTGATTCGGCATAAGCATGTGCAATACCACGCCCGATCCCTTTCGTGGCCCCTGTAATGACCGCAAGTTTACCATCTAGTCTGAAACTTGGTAAATACATACCAATCCCTCCCCCTTCATGTGAGTTCACCATAACACAAGATTTCATTAAAGGGTAAGCGATTAAACATGTCACGAAACATAAACAACCATCCGCCTACTTTGACGGATGGTTGCCTTTATTCAAATGCAGTTGTAACGTCGTAATCGCTAAGGTCGAGCTCAGTTTCTTCACCAAGAACATGTCTTGCCAACTCTGCCCCAAGATAAGGGCCACTTGTGAGTCCTGAAGCACCTAAGCCGTTCGCAACGTACAATCCGGCCATATGAGGGACAGCACCTGCAATTGGGAGAAATCCTGGTGTGAATGGACGAAACCCTACTTTCGTTTCGACAAATGTACTTTCCCTTAATCCAGGTGCAATTGCGATAGCTTTATGAAGGATGTCATGGACGCCTCCCATCGTTACACGAGAATCGTAGTCCGGGTCGTCTTCATGAGTTGCTCCAACGACTACACGTCCGCCGCCGAACGTGAGCATATACTGATTATAAGGCGGCATAAGAACCGGCCACTTGCTCGTATCTGTATCAGGCAAGTCTAAATGGACAATTTGAGCTTTTTGATGGGTTACTTTAAATGTCATTCCAAGCGGTTCAAGTAATTGTTGAGACCAAGCGCCACCTGTTACAATGACTGAATCCGAATCGAACGTTTCGCCCTCTACCGTGACGCCCGTTACAGTAGAACCTTCGTACACAAGAGAAGCATCTCCATAAAGCATCTCTGCCCCATGCTTCTCTGCACCTCGGATTAAAGCATCACGAAGCTCTCTCCCATTCACACGAGCTCCTCCGCTTATATAAATCGCTCCATATCCTTCGACAAGCGGCGGGAACATTGCGCGCGTTTCTTCTTCGTTTAGAATCTTAATTTCTCCCATTTCAGGCGCTAGTTCCTTCCGCTCTTTGGCAATCTTCATCTTTTTCTCGAGCTTTTCTTCTGTATCATAGATGTTAATTGCTCCAACTTGAGCATATCCTGTCTGCTGCTCACCCATGTCTTCGAGTTCTTTAATTAGAGTTGGGTAATAGCTCGCACCGCCTTTCACAAGACGATACCAAGGTTTATTCCGTCGTTGAGTTAACCAAGGGCATACAATACCTGCTCCAGCTTCCGTCGCTTGACCGATATCCTTACGATCAACGAGCAGGACGTCAGCCCCTTTCTTCGCTAAATGATAAGCTGTCGAAGCACCGAGAATGCCTGCTCCGACCACAATTGTCTTCTTTGTCATGTCTAACACCTTTTCTGTCCGTTTCTCGTTTGTACAATTTGCTATTCTACAAGAAGAAATGAAAATCCTCAACTCCATACAACAAGGCTGCCAACATGGCAGCCTTGTCATTCACTCTGTTCATACTGATTGTCTTCTAAAGCGTATCTATTATACCGTCGTTTGAATAGGACAAATAGATGGCCTACAACTACTTTAAGGATTGCATAACCAGGAATAGCTACAATTATCCCTAATAGACCAAACAAATGACCTGCTGTCAGCAACACAAAGATAATGGTAACAGGATGAATGTGCAAACTCTTTCCCATTATCTGAGGTGAAATAAATTTCCCTTCTAGCAATTGAACAATCGTCCATACAATAACAAGTTTCACAAGCATGAATGGAGACGTTACGATGGCTATAATTAGAGCTGGTGTGATGGCTATCATAGGACCCAAATAAGGCACTACGCTCGTCACACTAGCAATTGCCGCAAGCAATAATGCATAATCCAACCCGATAATGACAAATCCGATATACATCATAATCCCAATGCATACACTGACTAATATCTGTCCTTGAATGTAAGCACTTAACTGGTGGTCAATCCCTTTAAACACATGCCTTAAGTCTGGTCTTACCTTAGGAGGAAAGACTCGTAGAATCATTTCTGGAAGCTTGTATCCCTCTTTAAGCAGGTAAAACAAAATGAATGGAAGCGTTACAATCGCTATAATGACATCCGTGATGGTCGTAATAAATGTCGTAATTCCATCCAGGGTATTTGATGCGTATGTGGACATTGTGTTCGGCAATTGGGAAAGGATTCCCTCCACATCTTGAAACATGTTGTTGTAATAGTTTGAGAAGATGGAGTTCTTAAACCACGCATCGACATTCTCCACTAATTGAATGACGTACTGAGGCAATTCCTCAGCCAAGCTCAGAAATTGCTTCTCAAGAAATGGGAGAAGCAAGAAAATAAGCAGCGTAATTAATCCAGCTACTAAACTAAGGATAAGCAAGATGCTATAGATTCGCCTCATTCCGAACTTCTCTAATAGAGAGATCAACGGAATGAGTAAGTAATACGCAACA
Organism: Pontibacillus halophilus JSM 076056 = DSM 19796; assembly: GCF_000425205.1. Classification (GTDB taxonomy): domain Bacteria; phylum Bacillota; class Bacilli; order Bacillales; family BH030062; genus Pontibacillus_A; species Pontibacillus_A halophilus. The sequence continues at coordinate 158,511 of NZ_AULI01000002.1, forward strand.
ACAGCTAAGATGACCGGCAAGGCCACCGTCTCTATGAACACAACTAATGGGGTGAATAGATAGGAAATACGTGTGTAAACAAGAATATTCACCCCAATGAATAGAATAACGCCTAATATGTAGAGCAATACCTTTCCGCCTAAGAAACGAATTGGTGAAGACTCGTCCCATCGATTCATCATAAAACCTCTCTTCCTACTCGAACAAACAGTCCAGTTACTAGTCTTCTACAAATACGCTTAGAACTTTCAAAACGTTTCACCTTCTTTCGATGAAATATAAAAGGAGAACACAGTCTCGCCTGTGTTCTTCCTCTTCGAATCCCTTATCATTAAGAACTTGACAACGCTTGGTCTTTCGCCGCCTTCATATCTTTTCTTCTCTGATTTAAGTAATAACCAAAGGCTAGAGCGCTATAAAGTCCTTTCAACTGCTTCTCATCTAGTACGTTTCGACCTCTAGATGTGTTCTTCTTCATGGAAGCCGTCACATCTACAAGTGAGGAAGATAACTTTCTTGAGGTTTCACCTACGTCACCAACGATATAAAATAATGGGCTCAGCGCATGCAGCTTTTCATTTACGTCTGCAAGGGTCTGGTTCCCATTCGTTAGAACCTCACTCGTCTGCCCCATAACGCTATCCAATTGTTCTGGTAGCTGGTCGACCGTTTTGTTCACTCCTTTCAATACTTCAGCTAGGTTATTCAACACCCGCGCTAAGAAGATGGAGCCAATCGCAAATGCAAGTCCGATAATAAAAACACCAATTCCTAACCAATCCATGTGTATACCTCCTTTTACTTATGAAGCTTTTTGAACGCCTCGTTTCCTTTTCTTCCATTTCACATAAAGGTTAATGGCTGCTTCTCCCCATTTCATCGCTTTGGAAACGTCTTCTGAGTGCTTAATTGATTCTTGTTCCACCCCTTTAGACAATTTCTGAAACGAATCATTAACCTGATCGACAGATGTTCCAACATGGTCTACCGTATCGAAGAACGTATAGATGGACTGGGAACGTTCCTTTACTTCGTCCACCATCGTATTTGTTTTCTGAATAAGGTTTTGAGATTCCGTTGTAATGCCTTCTACCTGACTTTCCATCTTTTCAATAGTTCCAGATACGCTTTTCATTGTTTGTGATGCGACTCTTAATGTTTTAACTAAGAAAATCGCGATAAGTAAAAATGATACCGCAATAATAAGTAGACTTATTCCTGTTACCGTCATGGTCTTCTACCTCCTTTTTAGAAGAGATACCACAAAAAGGAGGTTGTGAAACGATAAACAGAATATCTTTCTTTGGAAAATTAAAGGGTTACTATATCGGAATTCAGGGGATAGAGATTTACAACGACTGTTGCTGAAAAGGAGGAGCTGTATGAACAAGTGGATTCAATATGGGAAAGATATTTTCGAAGAATTTAAGAAAGATAACCTACCTGTCCTAGCTGCGGCACAGGCATATTACTATCTCCTTGCCATCGTACCGCTAGTCATATTAGTGTTATCGGTATTACCTTACCTACAAATAAGCCCAGATCGAGCCATTGACTTTATGGGTGAGCTTATTCCTGGAGAAATGATGACCGTATTTAGGGAGAATATTATTAGTTTAGTTGATTCACCTAAAGGTGGTTTATTAACAATCGGAATTATTGGTACATTGTGGTCAGCTTCTAATGGAATCAACGCATTTATTAAATCTGCTAATATTGCCTATGACGTAGATGAAACGCGTTCCTTTATTAAAGTTCGCCTACTTTCTATAGTGTTAACACTTGGCATGATTGTGACATTTGCTGTTTCTCTTGTGTTACCTATATTTGGTGATGTGATTATTACGATCATCAATCGCTTCACTACACTGCCTTCAGAAATGAGCATACTACTTCAAGCATCAAGATGGATAGTAAGTAGCTTAGTCATGATTGGAGTACTTATGATGCTTTACCACCTAGCTCCAAATTTAGATTATCCATTTAGACACGTGCTCCCTGGTGCAATCCTTGCTACTGTGCTATGGCAGTTTATTTCTTTACTCTTTAGTTTCTATGTCAGTAACTTCGGGAACTACTCTGCAACATACGGAAGCTTAGGTGGCGTGATTGTACTCATGCTTTGGCTATTCTTAACAGGGTTGATCTTAATGATTGGAGCCGAATTAAACGTAGTCTACCATCGTAAACATAAACAGAATAGAGAATCAGCATTAGAGTCCTAATCTTCAAAGAAAAGTAGCTGTCCCGGTCACTCCGAGACAGCTACTTTTCGATTGTGATAGAAAGACAATCGCATTAAGAAGAAATTCGTACTAACAAGTTACGTTCATCGCTAAATGTGTACCTCACTGTAGGATTTCCGTGTATAAATAGGAAATTCCTCTTCCTTATCGAATAAGTATAGATGAAGCCATTATGAATAAGGGAGGATAAGCAATGAAGTTTAAAGAACCGCGATTGAGACACTTCTTTGAAACCTACGGGATTGAAACCTTTGCTGTTAATGAAGATGAAAGCCAACTAGTTTATAGTACGAACATCAACGGACACTATAATGTATGGGCGCTAGACTTACCGAATCAATACCCCTACCCCCTCACATTTCATAACCAAACTAATCGGGGCGTGACATTCAGTAAGGATGGTTCCTTTATCTTAATACTTACAGACCGTGACGGGGATGAGAATGATCAAATCTATGCCACCCCTTCAACAGGCGGCGAGTTACAACCCCTTCGCACACATGAAGGTAAGAAGCACATCGGACCACTGTTCTCAGAAGATGGAAACACGCTTTATTATACATCCAATAAAGAAGACCCCACCTACATGAAGGTGTATGCGTTCAATGTAAAGGATGGGGAAGAAACCATCATTCTACATGGCAGCGATGCGCCCACCTATCTACTAGATAAAAGTAAGGAAGAACCAAATTATCTGATCATGAAACATTTCTCAAACACTCATGTCATAGGATATGTATTCAGCAATAATGAGCTCGTTTCTATGACACCAGACCCCGAATCTCAACACGTTGTAGCAGGTGGCACATTCATCTCAGAAGATGAGGTGTACTTTACGACAAATTATCAAGCCGACCGTACCTATTTAGCGAAATACAACGTTCGTTCCCAAACTTTCGAGAAAGTTATTGAGGTAGACGATACGGACTTCACTCACATTACATACGACAATACGAATCACATTCTCTATATAGTGGGGAGCCATGGTGTAAACGATAGTCTATTCACGTATAGCGTTGAAACGGATGAAATGAGCATTATAGAACTTCCTATTCGTGTTATCGATCAACTACATGTGGCGAAGTCAGGTGCTGTATATATTCTTGGCGACACTTCTACAGCTACACAGAATATCTATCGACTGTCGGAGGACGGCTGGAAGCCACTAACGTCCCACCGGGTACCGACAGTGAAGGAGGAACATCTATCGACACCTGAAGTTGTTCAATACCAATCCTTTGATGGTACAACGATTGAGGCCTTACTCTTCAAGCCTGTACAAAGTAAAGATAACGGCCGCGTCGTGTTCTGGCCGCATGGTGGACCGCAAGCAGCAGAGCGTGATTCCTTCCGTTCACTCTTTCAAGCGATTGTATACGAAGGCTATACCCTATTCGCCCCTAACTTCCGAGGGTCGAGCGGGTATGGTCAAGAGTTCATGCAACTAGTCGAAGGAGACTGGGGTCACGGTCCTCGTCTAGATAACGTGTATGGATTAGAATGGCTAATTCAACAAGGGTATGCAACTAAAGGAGAAATCTTTCTACTTGGAGGAAGCTATGGAGGGTACATGGCACTCCTGCTTCACGGTCGTCATCAAGATTACTTCAAAGCAGTAGTTGATATCTTTGGACCAAGTAACTTGTTTAGCTTTATCGAGTCTGTACCACCACATTGGAAGCCGATTATGGCGAAGTGGGTAGGTGACCCTATACAAGACAAGGAGAAATTAATCGAGGACTCTCCGATTACGTATCTTGACGGGATGACGAAGCCGATGTATGTCATACAAGGAGCCAACGACCCCCGTGTTGTAAAGCAGGAATCCGATCAAATTGTAGAAGCTTTACGAAACAAGGGGAGAAAGATTGAGTACCTCGTACTAGAAGATGAGGGGCACGGATTCTCTAAAAAGGCGAATGAGATTCGGGTTTATGAAGAAGTGTTACGCTTCTTTAGAGACCATCTAACCAACTAATAAGAGGAGGAACCTAAAGGTTCCTCCTCAGCGTTTTTCTGCAAACTTTTTTGTGTGGGCCGTGCGGGCGAATACCACTCGCTTTCCGTGGACGAACGCCCGATCCTCCTCGTGAAACCCCACACTGCGGGGTGTCGGATCACCCGTTTTTCCGCAGGAGACGGCTGGTATTCGCTAGCTCTTCTCCGAAAAAGACTCTCCGGCACCTTCTTCATCCTAGATTTTGAAGGCCGATCTTTTTCAAGTTCTTGCAGACCGCTGTTCCTTCCCTATTTGTTATAAGAAGTAATCGCTCCATATTTTCACTGCGGAAGCAAGAATTAAGACTGCTAAAATACTTTGCAATAGCTTCGTAGGCACTCGTTTACCCGTGTGAGCTCCTAAGGGAGAAGCAAGAAGGCTAGCAATAATCATAATGATTGCGGGCCCATAATCGACTTGCCCAGTTACAATCTTCCCAGTGGTAGAGCCAATGGATGAAATAAATGTAATCGCAAGCGAACTAGCAATCGTAACGCGTGTTGGGATTTTCAGCACAACTAGCATGATAGGAACCAATATAAAGGCACCCGCAGCTCCGACAATACCTGCGCCAACCCCTGCCACAAAAGCTAACGAAGCCGCTAAGGTCTTGTTAAAGGTAACATCCTGAGATTCCTCTTTCCCTTTATTCGGAATGAACATCATAACCGCTGCAATAGTCGCTAACACACCATAAACCAAATTGACTCCACCTTCGCTCATCAAGCGAGAGCCATAGCCACCAATAAAACTACCAATTAGAATGCTAATACCCATGTAGAGGATGAGGTCTTTGTTTAAATATCCACCCTTACGATAGGCAAAGACCCCACCAATTGTAGCAAAGAAGACTTGTACTGCACTTATACCTGAGACTTCATGGGCAGTAAAGGCACTGAATCCTAATAAAGGAGGCAAATATAGCAGCATTGGGTACTTAATTATGGATCCACCAATTCCGACCATTCCAGATACGAAAGATCCGACAAAACCAATTAGAAATATCGTAAGCATAAATGTAAATTCCATTCCGCTCACCTCCACGAATATGATTGCACGATGATAACATGCACTCTTTATACCTATAAGGGTATTTTACACCTATCTATATAAGTTTGTAAACCAATAGGGGTATGTGTATTAGCAATAGAATGAGTACCCCTTTCTTAGGTTAAGCTACTACAACAACCTTAGAAGGAGAGCATGTTTGAATGGAAGCGCACTCAGAAGAACTTACAAAGATCCTTCATGAATTTGTCGATTTATCAGAGTCTTATATTCTGACATTGCCAGAGATTTCTGCGAAAGATGGAGGTTACGAGGAATTTTGTAACTTCGCGTTTACGAAGGGTACAAAGACCTTAAAGAGCAGCAACGTTCTCCTAACCAATGCCTTGCTACAAGATGTGGTCACTCTTTCAAGAAGTATATTTGAGAATTATCTTAGTAGTCGATATCTTCAAGATCATCCTGAGGATAGCCATCAATTTATTCAAACTCCCATTGGTGTAGCTTTCCATTACTATTTGGTTGAAGAAGAACGAGTGGTTGACCGGGAAGGAAAGATTGTAGGTAAGGTTGTACCCCCTCACCTATTGAGGAATGGGAAGGACAAACGGTATTTCTATTCGTTCTATAATTTCTTATGTAAATATTCTCACTGTAATTTCAGTACGTTGGATGATTACGTCCACGGCAACCACTTCACACTTACGAAGCAGAGCCACCCATTGTTCATCCAACTCATTCTACTCTTTTGTTTTACGAAGCTTTATGAAGTGACACTATTTCGAGAACCTCATAAAGAAGTTTCACAGGCATATACGAGCATACTAGAAACATCTTTAAAGGTGCAGCAAACTTTGTTAAAGCAATTTGAGATTGGTTGTTCTAAAGTAAGTTCTCCCTTCCTTATCTTTCAAACGAAAGAAATGAAACGCATGCTAAAAGCAATGAGAAAGTCTCTTTCAGAACCACTAAGTGATATGAACAAAGACTTCCTACACGAACTAGAAGAGCACCAGTAAGGTAGCAAATGCTATTACTGATGCTCTTCTGATGATGGTATATCTTTAATCTTCTTAGCTGGGTTCCCGCCTACAACGACGTTGGCAGGTACATCTTTCGTTACAACAGCACCAGAAGCTATGACAGCACCGTCTCCAATAGTAACACCTGGATTGATTACACTATGTCCTCCAATCCACACGTTATGTCCTATGGTGATTGGTTTTCCAAATTCGTAACCTGAAGCACGTTCTACTGCATTTAGTGGGTGCGTCGCTGTATATAAATGAACTCCCGGGCCAAGCATACAATCGTCACCTATCACAATCGTACAAACATCTAAGAACACACAGCCGAAATTTGCAAAGAACCGCTCTCCAACATGGATATTAGAACCATAGTCACATCGGAAATTAGGCTCAATAAAGATATCTTCCCCTGTTGTTCCAAATAATTCTTTAATGGCACGAGTCCGATCCTCAATTTCTCTTTCAGTCGTTTCGTTAATGATTCGTGTTAGTCGTCTTGCTTCGTCACGCTCTTCAGCTAGCTCTCTGTCTGCTGCGAAATACAACTCACCTCGTAGCATCTTTTCTTTCTCTCTCATGATAACCCACCCCTTTAAAGAAAAAGCCTCTCACGAAGGAGAGGCTACTATTAGAATTGATACAATGGTTGGTATTTACTCGTTAAATATTGAATGAGGTAGTCAGGATTTAAGCCTTCTCCTGTAACGTCATGTACGATTTCTAAAGGCTTTTTACTACTTCCATATTGATGGATGTTTGTCGTGAGCCATTCACGTATTTGATTAAAGTCTCCTTCTGCAATCACGCCTTCCACATCAACATCTTGCTTCATTGTATGATGGAATTGGGCAGCATACATATATCCAAGAGCATAGGAAGGGAAATAACCAAATGAACCACCAGCCCAGTGCACATCCTGAAGCACACCTTGACTGTTCTTACTAGGACGAATGCCTAAGTATTCTTCCATCTTATCATCCCATAGTTTCGGCAAGTCTTTCACTTCAATTTCTCCAGCTATAAGCGCTTTCTCAAGCTCGTATCGAACCATAATATGAAGGCAATAGGTCAATTCATCCGCTTCAATTCGAATAAATGAAGGCTTAACTTCATTTACAGCATGGTAGAATTCATCAAAGTCCACGTTCTTAAATGAGTCTGGGGCATAATCAAGGAATAGTTGGAAATGATTATTCCAAAAGCCCTTACTGCGAGCTACAAAGTTCTCCCAGAATAGTGATTGGGATTCATGAATCCCCATTGAAGTTCCGCCAGATAGCGGTGTGTACGCATACTTAGAGTCAATGTTCTGTTCGTATAGAGCATGACCCCCTTCATGAATGGTACCAAACACTGCGGTACGGAAATCTTTCTCATCATATTTCGTTGTAACACGGACATCACCTTGGTTTAGGTCAATCGCGAATGGGTGTACCGTTTCGTCAAGACGACCTCCTTCAAAGTCATATCCCATACGATCTAAGATTTCCAAACTAAACGATTCTTGCTTTCCTTTAGGAAAATGGCCAACAAGAACCGATGGGTCTGGTTGATTCGGAGATTGTTTAATCTTCTCAAGCAACGCAGTTAAAGATTCTCGAACCTTAGGAAAGACATCGTCCAACACCGCAACCGTTACACCAGGTTCATAGGCATCTAAGAGTGCATCATAAATGTGCTCTTCATATCCCCAATATTCAGCAAAGCGACGATTGTACGCTACCATTTTCTCTAAATAAGGACGGAATGCGTCGAAATCATCATTCTCTTTCGCTTCTTCCCACGCCGACTCAGATTGAGCCTGTAGCTTCACGTACTCTTTGTATTCATCATTTGGGATTTTCGCACTTTTGTTGTACTGTTCTTCTGTTTTTTCGATTGCTTTACGAATGAACTCGCTCTCAGTCTTACCCTTTAATTCTGTTATGTATTCCTTTACTCTATCTGAGGTAGACATTTGGTGGACTTTCTGAGATAAAGTTGCAATTACATCCGCTCTATCTTCAAGGCCTTTTCTAGGAGCCTTCGTTCTCATATCCCAATACATAAGAGAAATAGCTTCATTATATTGGTCAATTTCCTTCATGTAATCTAAATATTCTTGCTCCAACGTGGTGTAAGTAGTAGACATAATAATTCCCCCTTTATTCATTATAGCCTGATTATACAGAACATTTAGGCTTCTGGAAACCTAAACCTCCTGAAGCGTATACCCTTCCTTCTCTGCCAGTTGTTGAACTTCATCTACAATGGATTCAAGCTCTATAACCCCTTCTTTCGGATGGCTTAACAAAACACGCGTGTAGCGCTCCTCTAAATTAAGTGGTTTACTTCTCATCCCCCTAACATTTTGTCTTAGCCATTTGTAGGACGGGTGTTGAACGTACATACGATTAAGTCCAAATAATACTCCATTGAGTTGTTTCATCACAGAACATAACACCTCGTACAATAGAAGCCAATCCTCTCGTTCTACCAATGCTGCTCTTGATGACCATGAATTCCCTAAATCTAAATGTTGTAGAACCATATTTTCTGATAAGATGTCTGGATAAATAGTTGTCTTTTGCTTTAATGGTTGAATCCATTGTTCTCCGTACAAGATGAGTCCGTAATGAACGGAAGCAACAACGCATTGCTTGAGCGCATTGGTCAATCCTTTCTCAACGACATCTTCCACCCATCTTACAACCGTCTCGGTTAAGAAATGGCTCATTTCAATTTTAACGCCGTTCGGAAGTCGATAAGCTTCTGACCATTCCTCATCCTCGTATGGATAGAAACTAATTAAGTCCCCATCCAAATGATAGACTGGGGACATGCGTTCATCGACCGATGGATCTTGGTTCCACAGAACATGTACCTCAATATCAGAATACAAATCCTCCCATCCTCTTGAGACAGAACCGGCAATGAATATTCCATCGACTCCCTTGTTACCTGAGTATTGTTCGCTTACAAGCTTTGCAACTTGGTTTAAATCCAAAACAACCGCCTTCCTTTCTCTCCCATACATTCTACCAAATTCGCACACCTAACTTCACGAACTTTCTGAACGTTATTGGAGGAAAGTGGAAACTTCTTGAAGCTGGTCCATTGATGCGACGTCTTGGCTTAATAAGGGAACATATAGAAGCTGTTTCTCTTTAAATGTACGTTCAATCTCCTGCAAGTATTTCTTTTCTTGCTCTTTTCGTTTCAACAAGAAGTTACCATCTGCTCCGTCTGGCAGTATCTTATTTACAATCAAATGCTCAACAGGTAAGTCGAACTGTTCCAACTGTTGTATGGCATGCTTTGTCTCCATAATAGGCAATCGTTCTGGATTCATAACAAAGACAAATCCTGTTTTACTCGAGTCAAGCAAGATCTCTCTTACTTGTTGAAATTTCACTCGACGCCTTTGTAGAACGTCATAAATTGGGTCATCCACAGCTTGTCCGTCATTCAATAACTCCGTATAACTATTGTTAATTTTCTCTCGTTTCTTAATCATTTGATCCATCCAAACGCCCATTAGCTCTGGAAGAGATAAAAGACGGATGGTATGACCCGTAGGAGCAGTGTCGAAGAGAAGATACTCATACTGATTTTTCTCTTCAAGAATAATATTCACAATTCGGTCAAATAAAGCAGACTCCTCTGATCCAGGGCTAGCTCCCGCTAAATCGATTTGTCGATGAACCTCTTGAACCATATGGCTGTGAACAAGCCCCTTTAGGTTTTGTTTAACAGAAGACAAATAATGACTCACTTCTTCCTTTGGGTCGATTTCAAGTCCATACAAATTTTCCTTCAATTTAGTTGGTTTCCCAGTCATCTTCCGGTGAAAGAGATGCCCTAAGTTATGAGCAGGATCAGTAGATACAATTAACGTTCTGTACCCTCTGTCTGCTAACATGCATCCGATTGCGGAGGTAGATGTAGATTTCCCTACTCCCCCTTTACCACCCACAAACAAGATAGGCTGTCTCCATTTTCTATGCATTCCCATCCCCCTAACAACAACGAATTCCATCTAATGGAGATTTCTCCATCCCCATGCGAAGGTGCCAATCGTGAAACTTCTCAATTACATATGGATACAATTCAAGCGTGTAGAATGATGCAGGATTTGGAATCCCTAACATTTCAGAATACAACAAGAGCATGAACAGATCGTCTTCATTTCGAATTTCCCTTGCAATCTCAGTGCGATGTTGAACACTTAACATTTCATCGTACAATTGTAGAAGTTTCTTAATAGAGAAATTGCGCTTATCCACCCTTATTGACCTCCTCACCTTTCTGTGACCATAAGAGAAGCCGCATCATGCGGCTTCTCTTCAGTTAAACTGATAAATCAGATGGTTGTTGCGTCTTCTTCGATAACGTAGAAATCGCAGTGAAGGTAATCCAGAGAGCGAACATTAAAATGATGGCACCGAAGATAAACAAGAGCCAATTTGCATCTTGAGCTCCTACCCCCGACCATTCCAACACCACTTGTTTAATAAGCGCCCACATGGTCATAAACATGAGGAATGCCATTGGAATAATGGTTGGCAAATAGTTTCTGCCTTGGTTCTTAAGCCAGATAGAAATGAGGAGAAGACTAATCCCTGCTAGTAGTTGGTTAGATGTACCAAATAGTGGCCATAGAAGGTACCCCCCAGACCCGAAGCCTTTTGGACCTTGTGGGATCAGCGTTAAGGCTGCACTTGATAGAACGGCAACTGTAGTTGCTACATGTGTCTTAGTAAGTGGAGAGAGATTATATTCCGACCCAAGTTCTGCAATGATGTATCTCATGAGGCGGACAGATGAATCAAGTGTAGTTGCAGCAAAGCTTACAATAATAATCGAAACGATGGTGGAGGCTACTTGTACAGGAATCCCGAGTCCGGCTGCTAGAACGGATGCGCCTTGCACAAAAACGTTTAACCCACTTGAGCTTGCACTTGCGAAACTGCTATAGGTCGCAGTGAATTCACCTGCCGTAGGAAAGAACGTAATCACAGCAATGATTGTAATTAGAGCTAGCGTCCCTTCACCAACCGCACCAAAATAACCGACAAACCTGGCATCTTTCTCATTATTTAATTGTTTGGAAGAAGTTCCTGATGATACGAGACCATGGAAGCCTGAGATCGCGCCACATGCTATCGTAATGAATAGAAGAGGAAACCAGGATATGTCTGCGTTCCCGTTCGTTACAGGAGCCGTAATGGTAGGGTTCGTAAATACTAGGCCCAAATACAAGATTAAAAGACCAACAACAAGTTGGTGAGAATTAATATAGTCTCTCGGTTGTAGTAGCTTCCAAACAGGTAGAGTTGATGCAATATAGACATACACCATTAGAATGGCAATCCAGATCAGAAATGCCATCGAGGTTGCACTCATTCCAAATAACGTACTCGAGCCCTCTCCACCGAAATAGCTGACAAGATCGATTTGCAGAAACGGAACATAACTTGCTAGCACCGCTGTTCCATACATCACAGCCAAGGCAACAACGGACAGCAGCAACATATTCCCCTTCTTCTTATAGACGGTATAACCAATATAAATCGCTAAAGGTATTTGGATGAACACGGATAAGACACTCGCTGGAAACGAGATGAATAGATTCGCAATAACCCAAGCAAACACTGCGTTCACCATAAGAACAAGCAATAGAATAATAAATAAAAACAAGATCTTAGCACGTTGCCCTATCAGCTTGTCTGCAATTGTGCCAATCGATTGACCTTTATTACGTACAGAAACAACGAGTGTTCCAAAGTCATGTACACCAGCTGCGAACACTGTGCCAAGTAACACCCACAATACCGCTGGCAGCCACCCCCAATATACAGCAATCGCTGGACCAACAATCGGAGCCGCTCCAGCTACAGATGTATAATGATGGCCCCATAGAACAAATTTGTTCGTAGGTACGTAATCAACACCATCTTGTAGCTTGTGAGCAGGCGTGACGTATGTAGCATCCAACTTGTAAATCTTCTCTGCTAGAAACTTAGAATACAATCGATACCCAAACGTAAACACAATCATCCCAGCTACCGCTAACCAAATACCACTCAACTCATGCACCCCTCTCAACGCATAATGTAAGCCTTTCCATCATTATACAGGCGACTCCCTTCTTTTTAAACTGAATATTCTGATAAAAACTTAAGGTGAACGTTACCATTAAGAAATTTAACACCTACTGTCACTTGCTTAGAATACCTTTCAGTTTTAAGAGTAACTATTATTTAACAACTCGGATTGGGTCATTATGCGCGTTTATTCCTTAAGAATGCGAGTAATCTTGCACACTCTTTGTCTAATAAGCATGAATGAAGACGATTCTCGTCAACATTTTGAATAGGGTTTGTTTTGACAGATACTCCCAAAATCGGTATACCTGTATATATACAGAAAATTCTGCAATCATTTAATCTATTAAAATGGTAACGCTTTCAAATGAAGAGGAGGTGATTCTCAGTGTATACAGTTGGGTTGCTTGCCATTGTAACTGTAATCTCAGTCGTACTTGCACTAAACAAACGAAAGCCCGTTTTCTTTGCTGTCCCTATTATGGCTTTGCTGACAATAGGAATAATAAAGATTGCCCTCGTCCCTCTCCCTTTTTGGGAGACGGTTCAATTTATCTTTAACTTGTCAGGTTAATGAGACTTAAAGGAGGAATCGCTTTGAAGAAAGTGGATAAGAAAATGGCTGATGCCTATTTCCGGGCTAGAACTCTTTCAATTACCATTTACTTGATTATTTGGTTCGTTGTTTCGTTCGGTGTCGTCTTATTTGCCGAGCCTTTATCATCCATTACATTTAACGGAATACCGTTGCACTATTACATGGGTGCTCAAGGTGCTATCTTAACGTTTATACTCCTTTTGTTCATTAACGCGATTGTTAGTGACCGAATTGATAAGAGATTTGGTATTGATGAGAAACGAAATGAAGCCATTAGTTCTGGTAAGACACTAGACCACTAAATTTAGAAAGGAGAGAGAGTAATGGATGCACAGTTCCTCGTTTCTTTATCACTGATTGTTGCAACTTTTGCTTTGTACATAGGAATTGCCTTCTATAACAAGGCAAAAGCTACATCAGACTTTTATGTGGCTGGCCGGGGTGTCCCACCGATCTTTAACGGGATGGCTATTGGAGCGGATTGGATGAGTGCCGCTTCATTCATTGGTCTTGCAGGGACGGTTATGTTACTTGGTTACGATGGATTAGCTTATATTATGGGATGGACAGGCGGTTATCTTCTCTTAACATTCCTACTAGCTGCCCAACTTCGTAAATACGGTCGCTATACAGTACCAGAGTTTATCGGAGATCGATATAAAAGTAACGCAGCTCGATTAATTGCGGCACTTGCTACAATCATCATCAGCTTCACCTATTCAATCGGTCAATTATCTGGTTCTGGCATTGTTATTGGAAGGTTATTGGAAGTGGATGCAGCGGTTGGTACCTTAATTGGAGTTGTACTCATTGCCTTTTATTCTGCATTTGGCGGTATGAAGGGAATTACCTGGACCCAGGTCGCTCAATACGTCATTTTAATTATCGCTTATTTAGTCCCAGTCATATTTATGGCGCTTCAACTAACACAGAATCCAATACCTTGGATCTCCTATGGGGAAGTCATAAGTGAGATTAAAACGTTAGATCAAGAACTAGGTATATCCGAATACCTTGTACCATTTACTGAAGGATCGAAATGGCAGTTTATTGCTTTAATGTTCACACTGATGGCAGGTACGGCAGGCCTCCCTCACGTCATCGTTCGCTTCTATACAGTCTCAACCATGAAAGCTGCACGATGGAGTGGTGCTTGGGCATTGTTATTCATCGGATTATTGTATCTATCAGCCCCTGCCTACGCTGCTTTCTCTCGGTTTATCTTAATGACAAATGTTGCCGGACAAGCCATCAACGACCTTCCAGCATGGACGGCTGCATGGATTGATACAGGTAAACTATCTATAGCAGATGGAAACAATGATGGAATTCTTCAATGGTCTGAACTTGTGATAAGCAATGATATTGTTGTAATGGCAACACCTGAAATTGCAAACTTAGGAATCTTCGTCATCGGGTTAATGGCGGCAGGTGCGATGGCAGCTGCGTTGTCTACTGCCGGTGGACTAATGATTGCGATCTCAGCCGCTCTCTCCCATGACATTTACTACCGCTCGATTAATCCTAATGCAAGCGAGAAGAAACGTTTGGCAGTGGGACGCTGGTCAATTGTAATCGCAACCGTCATTGCTGGATTGACAGCCTTGAACCCACCAGGTGCGATTACTCAAATTGTTGCATGGGCCTTTGCTCTTGCTTCCGGTTCGTTCTTCCCTGCACTATTATTGGGAGTATGGTGGAAGCGGTCTAATGGTCCAGGTGTCATTGCAGGTATGGTTACTGGATTGACAGTCACGCTCACCTATATCTTCTTAGCCAAGTACGGAGGCTTTACGATACTTGGTATTATTGATACGGGAGCTGGAGTGTTCGGAGCCGCCGCGGCCATCGCTGCCAACGTTACGGTGTCGTTGTTAACCAAGGCCCCATCTAAAGAAATCCAAGAAGAAGTCATCGACCTACGGTACCCTGAACAAATGACGTACAAAGACGGAGCAGTATGGATGAATGACGAGAACTAACTAGATAGAAGAACAGGGAGACCTTGTTGAACATGGTCTCCCTGTTTTTATTGCTGCGTTGTAGTTTTGTGTTGAAATTACGAACAAAAAAGGCCGTTATATGGAAGTTCTATTTGTTACAGGACCTATTAAATTATAAGGCCCCGTTAGCTTAAGACTTGAAATCAAGATATCTGTTAGTTTATATAATAGAGAATTCACAAAAAACGGAAGTAATGACATAAAGATTGCAACATAAAGAATTATTACTATTTTTGCGTAGGTTAATGTGATATAGGATTTCACGTTAATTAAGAATCCAAACATACAAATTGGCAACACTAGAAATATAGAAGGAAAGACCCCGAAGAAATTGTAATTTTATGTTCTTTCACACATTTATCACAACTAATCGGATTGTAACCTAAACTAAGCGAAATAAATAATTTTTCCATATTAGGTTTGTAGAACAACAATAAGTAAAGGGAACTTCCTACCGAGAACAGGAAGATGATGATGGTCAGCACCCATTCAGTTCCTGTCGTTTTTCTTATATTTTCCTCAATTTCCTCCTCCTTCTCAAAGCCACATACAACATGAATGGTGCCTGATCCTGAATCTTCTCCAGTGATAAAGAGTGTGGTCAGGCAATGATTAACAATCCTCTTTGTCTGGTAACAACCCTTAACGCGTACGCGCTGTAAACGTGGAAGCCCTTCTCAAAAGCGCCCAGTTTGGCAGGAACGCCACAAGAGCCGCAAGCGTAAGTGGAAGCAGCTGCACGGAGGAACGACCGCCCTCACTTGCAATGAGCAGGTCTGCCATAAGATCACGGAAGGCAGGAACCATGACAAGAAAGAGCAGGACAGCGACTGAACTGAGTCCGCCGATTAAACCAAAGCGATAGAAAATGGTGCCGAACAAGAAACCGACGCTGACGAAAATGAAGTTCAAAAGGGCGACGATGGCTAATTCGTTGTACCACGTTTCAGAAATGTTCACTATATTGAAGATGGAGTAAAGCGTCAGTCCATCCAGGCCGATCAGTTGGACCAGGTAAGAGTATACGGATTGTATGAGCAGGTGCATCACAGACATTGCCAGTGCCAGCACCAAAGTAAACAGGCCGGCTCCAAGCAGATACTGATTCCTTGTGAGCCCCATCTTCACACAAAACGAGAAGGTTTCTCTTGTCATATGGAAACCTGAAATCGATGAGAAGATCAGCGTAATGACAGCGATCCAGATATAGATGGTCACGTCAGGTATGATGGATCCTATCAGTACAAATCCGACGAGTGTCGCACACATGATGGACCAGAACACGATAAACGAAAACCGGTAATCCAGCATCAAATAATAAAGCGTCGCTTTCATGTCATTACGCATACACCTTTTCCTCCTCTTCCTCCGTCAACTTAACTATGACGTTTTGTAAGGTCATTCTTTCCGCTTCCAACCCTGATGACTTGGCTTCTTCCAGGGAGAGACCCTCCCCGTAAAGTTCCGCTGTCTTCATTCCCATAATGGTTTTCTCATCTATGACGCGTTTTCCTTTTACAAAACGGTTGACAGCTTCTTCTTTTCCGCTCACCTGCAGGCTGTTCTCAATCACCTGCTCCGCTGTTTCCTGCATCATCACTTCCCCGTCTTTAAGCGCAATCACCTCTTCAAACAACCGGCTCACTTCATCAATCAAGTGGGTGGAGAGAATAATTGTCCTTGGATGCTGTTGGAACTCTTCCAGAAGGACATCATAGAACAGGTATCTCGCGGATGCATCAAGACCGATGTACGGTTCATCAAAGATAGTGATCTTCGTTCTACTGGCGAGGCCGATGATGATCCCAAGTGCCGATTCCATCCCTTTCGACAACCCTTTTGTACTCAAGTTCCGTTCCAAGTGGAACTTCTGCAGCAGCGATTCCGCCGTCTCTTCCGACCAGTTCGGGTAAAAGAGGGAGGCAATCTTCAATACATCTTTCACTTTCAACCTCTTTTTGAAGTTGCTGCTCTCGTTGATGAGGCAGATTTCTTTCAAGATGTCCCGGTTGTTGAACGGATGTTTCCCATCAATCGTAAGGTGGCCGCTTGATGGAAGGATGTGTCCTGCAATCGTATGCATCAACGTTGTCTTGCCGGCCCCATTTTTCCCAAGCAGACCATAAAACTTATTCTCTTCAAATGTGACGGTCACCCCGTTCAGGGCAGCCTTCGTCCCGTACATCTTCGTCAAATCCTCGATCTGTATGTTCATCGAATATCCTCCTTCTCCAGTAACTGCTTCAATTCATGAATGGAAATGCCGAGCTTCGAGGCTTCTTCCTTCAATGGAACGATGTAGTCGTGAAAAAAGTCCGTCCGCCGCTTTTGTATAATGACATCCTTCGCCCCTTCTGTTACAAACATGCCAATCCCCCGCTTCTTGTAAATGACCCCTTCATCAACAAGTAAATTGATGCCCTTTGCCGCTGTCGCAGGGTTGATTTGATAAAATCTTGCAAACTCATTTGTCGAAGGAATCCTTTCATTCTCTTGAATCGAACCCTCCATAATCCCAGACTTCACCTTCTCGGCAATCTGTTGAAAGATCGGTTGATCGACCGTTAGATTCTGATCCATACGCTACTCCTTACTTGGTTCATTAGTCTTGTAACTAACCATATAACCAAGTGTCCTGAAAGTCAAGAAAATATTTTAATTTTCAGTTTTTTCTAATGATCAGGCTCTGTTGAAGTTTAGAATTGAAATTACTACAAAAAAAAGGAACTCCCATTTTCATGGAAATCCTTCGTTTTATACTTGGCTTATTCAACTAAAGCCCCCTATACAGGAAGACTTGAATTCGATATATATTTAATAAGTGGGTTTAAATTTTACTTATGTAAATGCCATTGCTGCTACTATCTCGATAAGCACAGATTTGTCCTACGGGTTCAGTAAAATCCTATCGATCTTTGGGGTGTAACTCGCATTTAGAACGGTTCATGAACCATGGCTACTTTTCGCAATCCGATAAAAACCCTGGCTTCCTCCTCCTTTTAGAATAGATCAGGGACGTCAGACGCGTGCATCGTCTTCGCTACCATTGAATGTTCTTTTATAGTGGTTGCATAATGGTGCTATTATATATAATAGTTAGTTTTGTTTCAGCCTAAGAACAAGTTATAAAGAGATGCGCCTCCTCCAGCCATCCAATAGAATAGTGCACCGAAGGAGATGAGGAACCAAACCGTCCGCCATGCGGTATCTTTTTTTGAATACTGAATCCAATAAAAAATCCCCCACCACACAAACGTCATCCCGATTGCGAAATTTATGGAAGGATACGTCACCTGGCTCATCGCATTTCCGAACCAACCCAGCACTCCAACTACTGATATAATAATCAGCACGATAATGTTAAGTACATGAAACCATTTTCCCTTCATACTTATCCTCCAATCCACATTCACTAGTCCAGCTCCAATACCACAAATAACCACATTTAACACATAATACCATAACATTAATAGGTAAATTACTTAAAAACAGACTTCCGCATACATCCATGACGCGGTCCGCCCCGTGATCGAGCAGCTTTTCAGGGATAAATTGGTCTGCATGAAGCAGAAAGACTGCGTGGAGTATCAGGAGTTTAATAAAGGTGCGGAAACCGTGCTGGTATCGGCGAAAGGCAAAAAAGAAGCTGTAAACGCCTAAACGTAAAGAACCGACCGTCTCTAACCCAGGCGGTCGGTTCTTTTTTTTACGGTGTAGGTTGGTGTGATCCAAAAAATAAATGACTCAACTGGCATGGGAGTCATTCTCAAATTCTAGTGGTATTTAGCCCCTCTTTAGCTTCCTATCATTTAACAATGGTAAATTCTTCTATATACTACTATTGAGAACAAATGCGTAGATTCTTAGAATAGGTAATGGGGAGATAGGGGTGGGGCTATTGAAAGTATATGATGCAGAGTCTTTGGAGTCAGGCGTTCAAGCTATCCATCAACGCTTGCGTTTGCAACGAAATGAAGTGGAACAGTTAGAGAAATCTATTAAAGAGATGGTTAGTTTATCTGACTCCTTTGCGGGTGAAGGCGGAGATGCGATACGGTATTTCTATGAAGAGTACCATCTGACTTTCCTGGCAGAGTACAAGGAATTTATGGATCAGTATCAAGAGAAGTTACGTCAATTGCAGCGTGCAATGCATGACATGGAGCCCTCAACGAACGGGTACATTCGAGAGGACTATTTAAATCAAGATGTTGAACAAGGTTTGGACAAAACCAAGCAAGTGACCTCGGCTTTAACGTCTGAAGCTAACCAACTGTTGCAGCGTGTTTCGGACATTGTCTCGACGCCTCAGATTGACGACAGTCGCTTTATAGAGCAAGTAGGCCAAGCTAGGAATGATAAAGAAGATACAATCACCAAACTCCAATCCTTCGACCAGTGCCAAACGAAAGACATAAGCGCGCTTGATTCAAAAAAAAAAAAAAAGAGTCGGGTGGAGACGCTTCAGAATGTCGTTCAAGAAGCGACTATTCAAGTGAACAATCAAAATCAAATGGTCGGGGAGAAACAATCCGAGGGCAATGTTGAAAGTGCTTCGGGTGGATTCTGGGGAGTTATAAAGGGGATATTTGAGGGAATCAAGGACTTCCTTGTTGATATGCTTACTGGTTTGTTTGGGGTACTGAAAACGCTCTTCAAATATTATATGAATCCTGAGTTACTAGCTATGGATATCTATCAAGCAGTGTCCAACCCTGGAGAGACGTGGGAATCCGTTACGGATGTGGCAAAATACGCTGTAGAAGGGGTTAAACAGGCTTGGATTAATGATGTTGTAAACGGTGATGCCGAGTCACGAGCGCGATTCTTCACCTATGGTTCCCTAACAACTGCAACAACTTTCGTCGGCTTCGGAGCTGGGAAAGTCAGTAAATTAGGTGCATTAGGGAAAGCGACTCAAGCAGTAAGTAAGGCGAAATCGACTAACATTCCATATAATGCGATGAAGACAACGGCTCTCCAAAAGGCTATGGCAGATGGCATGAGAAAGACAATGGATCTCGGTAAGCGAAACATGTTACAAGTACTTACCAGCCGACCATTTAAAGACATGCTTTCTATGAAAGCAATATCCGACCGAGCGAGCGTAGCCCTAACTCGAACTCGTAATCTTCTTCGTACAGAGAACATGAAAACTTCCATAAATAAGGTGTATAATGAAGTTATTAAAGGACCAATAACCAGAACAAACGCTTGGGCGAAACAGCAAGTTGCTGAAATGTCTCAGAGTCTTCGACCAAGATGGGAAGTTGTTGGAGATGGCATTCGAACTGATTTTGGTCGAGGTGATGTGAGCGCTGATCTTAACTATGCTTATGTAAAAGGAGATGGAGATTATAGTGGTAGACAGATAGATGGAGTAGACTATGGTAGAGGGTCTGATAAGGGTATAGATAAAACTGTTAAACCTAATGATGTAGTACCCTATAGACCTAGTAATTCACCTTTAGAAAATCATCATGGTGTTATGGATGTATGGGCTAAACATAATGTTCCAAACTATATAAGTAGAGGTGGGAATACCCCTACAGTAGCACTAACAAAAGAACAACATGATGCTACAAAGGCTGTTTATAGACAGTGGTTATATGAAACAACAGGTAAAAAAGTTGGAGGGAAAGTTGATTGGCAATCTGTCTCACCAAAAGAGATTCAGGAACTTACTCAAAAAATGTTTAATGCAGCGAAAGTTCCTAATTCAGCTAGACAAGAATACTACTATGCCTTTAATCGATATAACTATAGGGAGTGAAGGGAATGTCAAAGATAAAAAAATTAATTTCACAAATCGGGGCTCTATCCCACTGTTATGTCTTCGAACCAATTGGATTACCGAAGATTGATGAAACAAAGCATATTTTACCTGAAGATTTAAAAGAGTTTTATAGTCTTTGTGGGGGCTTAGTTTTATTCGAGAATAAGGATTATCCCATTTATGTTGTATCTCCAGATAAATTTGTATTGGCAAACCCAATTATAGTAGGAGAATTATGCAAGGAAGATATTTCATCAAATTGGTATATTATATGCAACGATGGTAAGGATGAATATTTAACGATTGACCTTGAAAAAGATAGATTAGGAAAATGTTATGATAGCTTCTTTGACCGACACGGACTTGTCGGAGAGTCACAAATCATTGCAACATCGTTCACAGATTTACTAGAAAGGCTTATAGATAATAAGGGGCATCATTGGTATTGGTTAAGGGATGATTTTAAATCACTAGGTGATGCATATGATGACTTTGAGTCACAATAATTAGCTAAATAAAAGTTAAACCTTGATTGGCTTAATGCCTTTCAAGGTTTTATTTGTTAGTAGGGTTACCCAGTGACGAATAATTCATTTTTTATGCAGGAAATAGGAGTAACCCTTGTAAGCGCACTTTAATCATAAGTTATCTTGCTCGGTTAGTAAAACAGTGATTAACCATGAATTAAGAAATTGCCCCCTTTAGTTGAAAACTTGGTTTCAAGATATCTATAAAACCAACGCTCCTGCTGCCATAGTTTCTTCAATGGAAATTTATGTACCTACTCTCCACCCCCATTTCCCTTATACAGTTAATCAGAACAGACTTATCAATTTTATTTATGTCGTAGTATTTCTCTTTGAACAAAACTATAATGATTTCTTCTAACGTTTCCTTTGTTGTCTCTCCACCTTTATATTTTTTCTCAAACAAGTTCAAGGGAATTGAGATATCGCCTTTATGCAATGGAGGCTGCTTATAATCAATCATATTAGTTAAGGTAAACTTGTTTCTTTCAAAAAACTTATTCCGTTTAATACAAGCCTCTTTTTCTTCATTTGTGTGAACCATTTCTCTAGTCTCTGTTTCTAACACTATTCTATCCAGGCCACTAAAATCAGCATTGAAAGCATCTTCAATAAGCAATTCTTCAAGTTTGGTTAACGTTTTAGAGCCTAGACCGCGATTTCTTATCGATGGGTTGGTAACAATGTATACGATAAAACCAGTGTTGATTTCAGCAAAATAATGCCCTGTGGCAAATGAAATGATTTGTTCATCTTCCATGCCAACTAGAAACCTATAATTATTAAAATCATTCCTTTCACCATGCTTCATACTTATTTTAAAAATCTCTTCAGGCTCTCTAACTTCAACCGGAAAAGCTTGCTCGTATAAGGCCATTAATTTACCGAACAGCTCTGTATCAACTTCTGATATTTCAACCCAATCTATTTCCAAACCGTTGCTCCTCCTTGATCTTTTTAAGACTATATTTATGTACGACAAATTAAATCCAATTATTTCAAACTCCTTTTCAATCTGCAACAATTATTCTGAAAAGCAAGGAAAATAAGGACATTGTTTTTCAGCAATGGAGTTGAATACGTTCATCGAAAAACCCACTACGATTTCCCAACTCCCAATCGATAGACCATACGTACGGTATAATCCGATGAGAGAGTGCGTCAAATGGAGAAGCCCCTAACTTTGACTGGATTGTCAACGCAATACCTAAGGTCAGAATGATAATGCCCATCGTGTAATACAAGCTTCTGAGATACATGCGATGGCCACAACTTTTTAAAAATACTCAATGAAAGCAACGTTTCATTTCATACACCCTTTCCAAAATTTCAACATCCGCATACCATAACTTGGATGATTAGAAGTTTCAAGGAGTTACCTTCAGAATTCATCGAATCCAATTCCTCACCATAAAAAAGATATTCCCCCTCAATGACCCGGAGGGTATTCTAAGCTTTTTGATTTCCTTTGACATGAAAAAGGTCAGACGTTTGTGAACTTCACAAGCTCCTGACCTCTTTTACTATTGAATGATGGCGTCCAATTGTTGGATGAGTGCCGCACACTTCTCGCGGTCCTGAGCATCCGGATGCGGATCGCCGAACTCTCCGATATCATTATCGAAATACTTCCCTGTTGCATCCCGGAACGTATCCGACAGGGCAGCACGACACAGGATCTCCGCTCCGATATTGATATCTTTCCCGTCCAGACCGAACGCGTTTTTCACCATTTTACTACCTAACAACGACATCGGATTCACCGCAACGACAACCGGTGCGACATGTTGGGAAAGCCCATACGTCCACATCGTGATGGCAAGTTTACTTTGCGCATATGCCTCCCCATCTTCGAGCTTCGCCTTACCCGTTAGAGCTTCCGCATCCAAGGGTTGCTGAGCTGCTGAAGACAGATTGACGACGCGGCTCGATTCGTCCATCAATGGAAGCAAGGCTTTCGTCAACATGTAAGGCGCAACCGTATTCACTGCAAACCGGATATCCAAACCGTCCCCGGTTATCAATGCCGGCGAACTGTACACGCCGGCATTATTGATCAGGACGTCCAATCGGTCGTGTTCAGCCGCTACCTCTTTTGCCAACTTATTCACTTCCGCCATCTGCGACAAATCCGCCACGTACTGCTCCGTATTTTCTACACCGAGCTCCGCTGCCATATCCGACAGCTTCTTATCGTTGCGGCCGTGCAGCATTACCTCATGACCTTGGTCCACTAACATCCTCGCCGTTGCTAATCCGATACCATCTGTCGCACCTGTGATTAAAATTTTCATTGCTCTCCCTCCAGAATGCCCGGTGTATCTGTCGCCCGGGTACAGGTTATCTTGTTCGCGTCATATTGTTCCATTCCCATTCGGCACCACATGTATTCTCTAATACGATGATAGGGCAATCACCTATTAGACGATTGCCCTGTTCTTGTACCTATACTCTACTAACTGATTTATTTAGCAAATCCACCGATCGGTTTCATGTAGAGCGGATTCCTCGCTGCAACCGCTTCTTCCAATTCTTGTGTCAGCTCGCTGAAAATCGTCAACTGCGTAATGTCGGTGACATCCATACATCTTTCTTGGAACTTCGCCCATGTACCAAGGTGTACGACCGCAGCATCCGCATCTTTATATCGCTCATATACGTGCAACGTTTCACCGTCTGGTGCGATTGTCCACTCATAGTTGGTCGTTCCTTTTTCTTTCTGTACTTCCGCTACCATTTCTTCCATCAGTGCTTCGTATTCGTCTCTGCGTCCGTCTTTGATTTTACCTTCGATTCTCCAGATAATATTTTTATTCGTTTTCATTTCCTCCTATTATTCAGTGATTTGATTACACTACCTCGATGATTTCGGATTGGTCCAGGCGTGATTTCGGCAGGGTCGCATTGAAGTCGGATGAAGCGCGATACCCCAGTCCTACGACCACACATGAAGTGAACCCTTTCTCGCGAAGGCCGAACTCCTTATCCAGTGCCTTCATATCCAATCCTTCCATCGGGACTGCATCGATGCCCATATCCGATACCCCGAGCAAGAAACTTCCGAGGTTCAGATACACCTGTTTTTCAGACCAATGCTGAAGATCCTTAAAGTCGTATTTGTGCAGGTCGACGAACATTTTCCTCGCAGCATGCGTCCCCTCTTTGAACTTCTCTTCCTCAAAGCGTCCGTCGCGGTCTTCCTTATCCGCTATATGATACAGGAATTCATCTGAGATCTCCGTCTTGGTAGCGAAGACCACGACCGCTGAGGCATCCAGGATTTTCGGTTCATTGAAGCTGAAATCCCCTTGTGCAGCACTCGCTACGCGCTTCTTCCCTTCTTCCGTTGAAGCGACGATGAAATGCCACGGCTGAACATTCGTCGATGATGGTGCCAATTGCAGTAAGGATTTGATTTTCTCTATATCCTCATCCGGAATGCTCTTCGTCTTATCGAATTCCTTCGTTGAGTATCTATTTGTCAAAGCTTTCATCAGTTCCATTATCCTACTCTCCTATTCATTGATAAAATTTGTAAGAAATTATTCATAAAACCACTTCAAGTAGATCCGCTCTCCACCCGGGTCCCCACCAATTCTTCACGTTCTCTACTTGATGGGTTGTAATTTTCTATTACGTGGTCAGTATATAACCGACAAAAGTAGGTAACAAGTACTGACATTAATATCCGTACAGACATTCAAGTACATCGCCTAGCC
Source organism: Pontibacillus halophilus JSM 076056 = DSM 19796 (assembly GCF_000425205.1). Classification (GTDB taxonomy): domain Bacteria; phylum Bacillota; class Bacilli; order Bacillales; family BH030062; genus Pontibacillus_A; species Pontibacillus_A halophilus. Next base: position 183,501 of record NZ_AULI01000002.1, read on the forward strand.
ACTTTAAACACATCAGGAACCTCTATAAACAAAAAAAGAACCGTATGCATAGGCAAATACGGTTCTTTCTACTCATTGATCATATTCATCTTCAAAATGGATTTCTCCATAATCGAATTTCTGATTGTACTCAATCCCCCATGACCCTAATTCATTAAGAATGGGGACCAATGTCTCTCCCATCTCCTTCAGGGAGTACTCCACTCTAGGTGGCACTTCATCATACACTTTTCGACATATGATGCTGGCATCCTCCAGTTCCCTCAGCTGCCGGGATAGTACCCTCTCATTGATATTCGGGACCTTCCTTTTCAGTTCACCGTATCTGATCACACCGGCACCGCCTATATGGTGAATGATAAGTGGCTTCCATTTGCCGCCTATAATATCCAGTGATAACTCTACGTTACAATAAAATAACTTATTATTCTTCTCTGTCATCTTTTTTCTCTTTCCTTTCTCATGACAATGGTTAAGCTTACCTTATAGGGAATGTACCCCAATGAATTATTCACACGGTAAATTCTAATTGATTATTTAAAATGAAATTATATAAAATCAAAAATACGCTATTTCAACATTTAAGCATGAATAAGCCAAAAAGAAATTTTAGGTTGAAATCATATAGACATATAACTTTAACATTAATTTTGACACTTATTCAACGATAAGTCTATTAGATGGCTAGAAGTATAGGTATAACTCCGCCCTTTAAATGCTGCGCAGAAAACCTTCGTTAAATACCACTCATGTTCAAAAATGTTATGGAATCAATATCCCCCAACCATTTTTAATCTTTAGAAACTCCAGAAATTCACCTTTTCCCTTCAAATCAGCAGCTTATCTTACCTTATAATTGAACTATGATCTCAAAAGCAAGATTTTCTTGTAATATCGATTTACCTCTTTTACCACCTGAATAATATCATTAATCTCAGCTTCAACAATTGAGCGCTCTTCGTGAGTATCAGCCTCAGCCTAAAACACCTCTTATTAAAGAAGGTGTTCGAGAATATTAAATTATTCTTATGTTCTCACAATTATCACTCGTACAAGGTTACAGCTCATTTTTATCTCTACATTTCTTACTCCATATCAAATAGCAGATTGACATGCTGAAGGATAACTATTGTTTGGAACTTCCGGCATAATATCTCGAAACTGAGTCTTCAACTAACCTGCCCTTTACTTAAAGACTCAGTTTCAAGGTAGTTAAATGCTCCATCCCCAACGTCTGAGGGTTGGAATATTTCAAATATCTACAATAAACTTTAACAGAGCCTTTTGTATAAGTAGCCAGGGCATACATTTATAGACTACGATGACAGCGTTCAATATAGTAAGCTAGTACATGAAGCTTTAATAGAGATGATGGGAGAGATTCACTTGAATACTGTTGAAGCACGGCCGTACCCTTTTCCTCCTACCCCAACTTACAGCATATTCTCAGATTTAGATGAAACGTTTTACATTCATAACAAACAAGAGCGCTGTTACTCTTCTATACAATCCTTCGAAGAGACAATGCATACGTTAGCCTTAACACAAGGAGCCCTATTTGGTCTCGTTACAGGAAGTAGCTTGGAATCAGTCCTTGAGAAGCTTTCAATAGGAGGCTATCGCTACGCTCCCCACTTCATTGGTTGTGATTTAGGAACGAGGCTATATTGGGTTAAAGAAGACGGAACATTAGAAGAGGACCTGGGCTTTAAGGAATTGCTAGCACACTTTTCATTTGATGATTCCTTAATCGAACAAATCAAGAGAGAACTAGCACACCAACAAATTGTTCTGACTGAACAAACTCAGTTAGGTTCATCTCCTTACAAGAAGAACTTCTATTACTTCAAAGAACATGATGAATTAGACAAAGAGCGTTTAATGATCATTCGATCGGTAGCGAAGCGACATGGAATCCACTGCAATATCAATCGGTGCAACCCGCTTGCAGGCGACCCAGAAGATGCTTATGATGTCGATTTCATCCCGCTACATACTGGGAAAGATTCAATTGTGAATTATGTGAATCAGAAGTACCGTATCCCCTATGTGAATAGCTTTGCATTTGGAGATAGCGGGAATGATTTAACGATGTTAACAGCTGTCAAACACGGGTATTTAGTAAGAAATGCTACAGAAGAATCTAAGGATGCTCACTCTAAAGTTACCCCATACCCTTATATAGAAGGAATTACCTACATCTTGCGTAACCAATTTGACCTTTAATTGACAACGTTATTAAACGCATGATTGACTTTCTGATGAAACATAGAAGGAAGAAAGGTAGCACCTTTCTGTCGAAAGATGAGGTTTCTTAACAAAGAGAAAGGATTAAATCTCGATCGATTTAATCCTTTAAACCCTACTCTTTAACTGCACCAGAAGTTAGACCGGATACGATTCGTCGTTGGAAAATCAGAACCATAATGACCAATGGTACCGTTACGATAACAGTCGCCGCTGTTATCTCTCCCCATGGGATGGTATATTGCCCTTGAAACATCCCAATGCCTACTGGCACCGTCTTATGACTCTCTGCAGTATTGATGGTTAATGCGAATAAGAACTCATTCCAAGCTGCGATAAAGACAAGGATGGAAGTTGTGAAGATTCCTGGTAAGGCAAGTGGCAAGATAATCTTGTAATACGTCTGCATCATCGAAGCCCCATCCATTCTTGCTGATTCTTCTAAATCGAATGGAATCTTCCTAAAGAAAGCAACGAGCAACCAAATGGATAACGGTAACGCGAAGGTTGTATAAGGAACGATTAATCCCAAATAACTGTTCGTTAAACCTATATTCTTCAAGAAGATATAGATTGGCGAGATGGTTGCGATTTGTGGAAACATCGAAACCGATAAGACAAGACTTAAAATAAACACTTTCCCTCTAAACTGGAGTCGAGCAATGGCGTATGCTGCAAATGCTGCAACGAAAACGGTGTATATCGTCGTAATAGAAGCTACTACGAAACTGTTCCATAAATAGTTAAGAAACGGATAGTTTACAAATACGGATACATAACTTTCGAACGTTGGGTTGCTTGTAAACCAATTGAATGCCTCTTCCCCGAATAATTCTGATAGAGGCTTTACGGAACTTAATAAGACCCATAGGAAAGGAAACATGATGAGAAAGACGAACACGACGAGAAAGATATAAAAGCTGATCCCTGCTTTTTGCTTCATTGTAATTCCCTCCTATTTCTTCACATCATCTGTCAATAAATCAGAACCTAGGAACTTAATGTAGATGGCAGAAATAATGGCGACACATATAAAGACTATGACAGCTAGAGCAGAGCCCTCTCCGAAATTCGTTTGGGAGAACATAAATTTATAGGCCATAACCGAAATAGTTTCAGTCGAATTAGCAGGACCTCCACCCGTAAGGACAAAGATTAAATCGAACACACGAAATGCATCTAACGTACGAAATAGCAACGCGACTAGTAAGCTAGATTTTAACAGCGGCAAGGTAATATGCCAGAACTGTCTCCATTTATTTGCCCCATCAATTGATGCAGCTTCGTATAACCCATTTGGTATTGTCTGTAAGCCTGCTAATAATAGAAGCGCCATATACGGTGTCGTTTTCCATACATCTGAGAAGATTACAGCAAACATAGCACCTGTATCTGTTGTAAGTAACGTGGACATCCGTTCGATTAAACCGATGTCAGAGAAGTATTTCGCTACAATCCCATTCTGACCATCATATAAATATTTCCACATAAGTGCTGAAACCGCAGTTGGGATTGCCCAAGGGATAAGGATAGACGCTCGTACGATCCCTCTACCAAAGAAGGCCTTATTGATTAATAAAGCGATGGCAAGTCCAATAACTAACTCAAATCCTACTGAAATAACGGTGAAGACAATCGTATTCCACAACGCTTGCCACATTCTAATGTTTGTTAATTGATTCTCATAGTGTGATAAACCAATAAAGTTAGGCTCGATAATACTCTCCGTTAAGGCATCGGTGAGACCTGTTAATTTGTCTTCTTGTTGTAGTTCATAATGTTCTGTTAAGAGGTCCATTTCTTCATTGATTTCCTCAATGGTCGTTTCATATGTACGACCAAACTCTCGATTAATTGTAATGTATTTCATCTCATCACTAGGAACCTCAAAGTTCATGAGCATTTCATTCATTGTTTCATAGTTTGCTTCTATTTCAGGAATATCTCTTAGCTGCTGATCCAAATCGACCAATTGTTGTTTAACTCCTGTTAACGATTCTAAAGCTTCGTTCGGAACATCTTGTTGTTGGTCAATTGCTGATAAGATAAATGGTTCATTATTTAAGTATCTTTCTAAATCAAATGTATACGAGTGATGAATCGTTGATTTCGTCGGATCACTCAGTTGGTAATCATGTAGACTAAAATAAAAGGACTGGATGACCGGCCATATTGCAATTACTAGAATTAATGCCAATGATGGTGCGACAAGTAAGAACCCTGCTCGTTGTTCCCTACGCTTTTCTTTGCTCACCTTTCTCATTTAGATCACTCCCTCTATTCACCCTCTGCAATTCGTTTAGAAACCGCTAGCCTCCATGATTCATGAAGGCTAGCTTTACCAAGTGACCTTTATTGCATAACTGCTGTTAACTCTTTCTCCATTGATTCTACAGCCTCTTCCACAGTCATTTCTCCTGCGATTGCTTTTGAGACGTTGATTTGAATAATCTCAGATACTTCTGGATAGTTCGGTGCGACTGGACGACTTACAGCCGCATTTAGACCTTCTACGAAACCTTCTTCAGCAAAGAACGGGTTAGCTTCAAGGATTTCTTCATCCTCAAATAATTCAGGCAAAGTAGGTGCAAGTCCACCGTGGATAGCAGATAACTTCTGACCTTCTGGACCCGTCATAAATTTAAGGAATTCAAATGCCTCTTGTTTATGTTCAGAATGTTTATTGATAGCTGTTTGCCACCCACCTAATGCGGCTGCAGAACCTGCATCGCCAGCTGGTAGTGGTGCAACACCTACGTTTCCTACAATGCTTGATTCGTTCTCATCATTTGCTAGATTCCATTGATAAGGCCAGTTTCGAATAAATGCAGACTGTCCTTCAATGAAAGCTGTGTGAGACTCCGGCTCAGCAAATGTAGTCACGTTCCCAGGCACAAAGTCAGCGGTTGCAAATTCAACTAACTTTTGTAGGCCTTTAATCGTCTCTGGACTATTCACAACGACTTCACCATTCTCATCTAAGAACGAACCGCCATAAGAAGCAATAAATTCTACCGCATTACACACGAGACCTTCGTATTGCTTCGCTTGCATTAAGTATCCAAATTCATTGCCTGCTGCTCCTTGGTTGTCTTTGGCAAGTGTAAGGAGTTCATCCCAAGTTGTTGGAACCTGGTCTTCACTTATGATATCGGTGCGATAGAATAAGAGACCAGTATCAATGAATTTAGGTAATGCCCACTGTTTCCCATTGTATTGAGAGGCAGATAAAGCTCCTTGATTGTAGGCGTTCAAATCCATTCCTTCCTGTTGAATGAATCGGTCAAGTTCTAAAACATATCCTGCTTGCGCAAACTCTGCTGGCCATATCACATCTAGGTCCATGACATCAATTTCAGATGAACCGGCATTAAACATCGTGACATAAGCGTCATGCTGTTGACCTGTGTCAGCAGGCATCTCCCGAAACTCAACTTGAATATTCGGGTGCAGCTTATTAAATTCTTCTACAATTTTGTCTGTTGCATTCGTTGAATCAGCGCCTCTAGCATAGACTAGTGTTACAACTTCATCGTTAGTGTCTTCTGCATTCTCATCTGTTGTCAGAGAGGTATTCGTGTCACCTGTTGAGTCTTCATTCGTGGATGCATCTTCTTCTCCATTACTGCAAGCTACTAGCACAACAAGGAACAGAGAAATGAATAAAAACCATAAATGTTTCACTTTCATGTTACATCCCCTACTTTCAAGTCGTTTTTAATTCTTTTCTGTAGACGTTCGTTGTGGAACTGCATGTGGAACCGCGCACAATTAACTCGAATCCCAATTCGTGGTCTTCTCGCTCCCGAAACAATCCTGTATGAAGTTTATTAATAAGTACGGTTACGGACCTTTCGGCAATTGCATGAATGGGTTGAGAGACTGTTGTGATTTGCGGCGTTGTGACACGGGTAATGGCTTGATTATCAAATCCCACCACTGCTAGATCTCTAGGGACTGTGACTCCCCTCACCTTTGCAGCAGCAATGACGCCTGCAGCAACTTCATCGCTCCCAGTAAAGACGGCTGTTGGTCGTTGTGCTGGTTTTATGCACAGCAGGTCATCTAGCACACGCATTCCATCTTCAATTGAATAGGCATATCGAAACGCATGGTGTTCATTAAAGGACAGACCATACTCAGCTATCGCCCTCCGAAAGCCACTTTCCCGATATCTAGCAACATTGCTTCTTGAACCACCGCAACAATAAGCAAGTCGTTCGTGGCCTAATTCAAGCAAATGCTTCGTCGCCAAATACCCTCCAGCTTCCTGGTCTAGACGGATGACAGGTACATTTGCTCCTTCTTCAAATTCGTTACAAAAGACAAGAGGTCCGTATTCCAAAAATGGAGACACATCTTCCCATTTGCTTTGAAGACTTGTTAACAAGACAGCATCTACCTGTCGCTTACGCAGTAGTTCAAGGTGTGTCCGTTCCATTGATGTTGAATAATGTGTTTGACAAATAACAAGTTGATACCCTTGTTTGGACGCTTCTACTTCAACATGTTCAACTAGTTCACTGAAAAACGGATTCATTAGCCTTGGAACAAAGATTGCGAGAATACCAGTCTTTTTGTTTCGCAAACTTCTTGCTGAAGAATTAGGTACATAACCTAACATCTCCATGGCTTCTTTAACTTGTTGACGTTTCTTCTTTGATACATGTGGGTATTCGTTGATGACTCTTGAGACAGTGGATTTGGATAAGCCAGCTAATCGGGCTACATCATCTATAGTGGCCAAACTCCTCCTCTCCTTCTTGGTTTATAATAAGATTGAAACCGTTTTCAATTTTGTCCATCACCCATTATAAATACTGAATAACTCATGGATAACCCCATTTATTGAAACCGTTTTCAATCTTTGAGAACATTATACGGCTAGCGTTAGGTATTTACAACTAAATTTTCAGATAATTAAGAGAACCCGTGAAGATATTCTTCACGGGCTTCTACTTATTTATGAAATTCCATCCCATCGTGTACTGCATCGACGTACCCAGTACGAACAACAAAATCACCGAAGTGCTCATGATTATAGCGGCTCTTCGCGTAGTGACTTAAAATTGGCTTTAATGTCGTCAGGATGTCTTCTTCTCCGATATTCTCCCGGTACAGTTGGTTGAGACGATTTCCAGCAAACCCTGCACCTAAGTAGAAGTTGTACTTGCCAGGAGCCTTCCCAATAAATGCAATTTCGCCAAGTGCCGGGCGTGCACATCCGTTAGGACAACCTGTCATTCGAATGACGATTTCTTCATCTCGAAGACCTACATCCTCCATCATAGCTTCAATTTTATCAATCAAACTAGGCAAGTAACGCTCTGACTCTGCCATAGCCAAACCACATGTTGGCATTGCAACACATGCCATTGAGTTTCTACGTAATGCCGAATTCTCTTTTCCATCCTGTAATCCATATTCGTCTACGAGACTCTCAATGGTAGGCTTCATTTCCTCCGTTACATTGGCAATGATGACATTTTGGTTGGCTGTAAGGCGGAAATCGCCTGTATGAACGTTAGCGATTTCTCTTAGCGCCGTTTTAAGCATGTATCTCTCAGTATCTTTAATTCTGCCGTTCTGAATAAATAGGGTTAGATGCCAATTCCCATCGCCTTCCACCCATCCATAGCGATCCCCGTTATGATTGAAGTGAAAGTCTTTCTGATCTTCTATCTCCCAACCTAATCGATCATTTAGTTGATTGATTACCCAATCAACCCCGTACCTATCAATTGTATACTTGAATCGAGCGTTTTTCCGGTTCGACCGATTGCCATAATCTCGTTGAATGGTCACAATCTTTTCAGCTACTTCAACAACACGTTCTTTAGCGACATAACCAATAATCCTTGCAAGCTGTGGATAGGTAGATGCGTCTCCATGGGTCATTCCCATGCCTCCACCTACTGCTATATTAAATCCTTTAAGTACACCCTCTTCAATGATTGCGATAAAGCCAAGGTCTTGAGAATAGACATCCACATCATTTGAAGGGGGGACGGCAATTCCAATCTTAAACTTCCGTGGCAAGTACGTAGGCCCATAAATCGGTTCAACTTCTTCATCGAGCTCTCTACTGTCGACCACCTTTTCTTCGTCGAGCCAAATCTCATGATAAGCACGTGTCCGTGGAGTGAGGTGGTCACTAAGTTGCTGTGCCCATCTGTACACTTCTTCGTGAACACTTGATTGGTCAGGATTTGGATTACACATCACATTTCGATTTACATCTCCACAGGCTGCAATCGTATCCATTAATGAATCGTTGATTGCCTGGAGACTACTCTTCATATTCCATTTCAGTATCCCATGCATCTGAAAGGCTTGACGGGTTGTAAGTTTAAGTGTGCCGTTTCCATATTCATCAGAAAGACGGTCCATCGTAAGCCACTGCTCTGGGGTCGCAACCCCACCTGGAGCTCTTACGCGCACCATGAATGAATAAGCAGGTTCAAGCTTTTTCTGCTTTCGTTCGTTTCGTACATCTCTGTCATCTTGCATGTAACTCCCATGAAACTTTAACAGCTTCCCATCTGAATCTGGAATGCTTGCAGTAATCCGGTCTTCGAAACTCTCCATGATGGAGCCTCTTAAGTAATCACTTTCCGTTTTGATGTGTTCCATTTCACTAGGCGTTCCACCTTGTTTCACTTGATCCTTCTCACTCATTCTTCTAGCCCCTTTCGTTCAACGCCGTACTTAATAGACATCTCGTTGGTAACGTTTCTCTTTACGCATTTGTGTTAAGTAGGATTCAGCTTCCTCTTCGTTCATCTCCCCTACTTCCATTAACACTTCAGCAAGGGCTTGGTGTACATCCTTCGCCATATAGGTTTCATCGCCACATACATACACATAAGCTCCTTCTTTCAACCACGTAAAGAGAGCCTCTCGCTGCTCTTTAATCTTGTGTTGAACATATACTTTTTCCACCTGGTCTCTTGAGAAGGCAACATCCATCCTTGTTAGAATCCCCTCTTTAAGCCAGTTCTGCCATTCCACTTGGTAGAGAAAATCAGAAACAAAGTGCTGTTCACCAAAGAAAAGCCAACTCTCTCCATCTGCCTCTATCTCCTCACGCTCTTCCATAAATGCACGATATGGAGCAATACCAGTTCCTGCCCCAATCATAATAATCTTCGTTCCTGTGTCCTCAGGTAGCTTGAAGTTCGGATTATGTTGAATGAAGACAGGCAATTGGTCACCCAACTCAGAACGTTCTGCACATTGGATTGAGCAAACTCCACTACGAGCTCGGCCGTGAGCATCATATCGAAGAGCACCAATCGTCAAGTGAACCTCATCAGGGTTCGCTCTTAAACTACTTGCAATTGAATACAGTCGAGGAGGCATCTTACGTAGGACAGATACGATTTGTTCAGGCTCAATCGTTAATGGACCAAATTCCTTAATTAAATCAAGCAGGTCTCTGCCGTACATAAAGCTTTTTAGCGTTTCCCTTTCTTCTTCCATAAGAGCCGCAAATGCTTCATTTGGAATATAGTCCACCAGCTTCTCGAGAAGTGGCTTCGTCAAGCTCGTAATCTCATACACGTCCGTGAATGCATCTCGTACAGGTCTTTTCTCCCCATCTTTATTTACAGATACAAGTTCATCTCCTGTCCACCCAAGTTCTTCTAACAGCTGTTGGACAAGAACAGGGTCATTTTGTGGGAATATACCTACGCTATCACCAGGTTCGTACTCTAGACCCGAACCTTCCAAATCAAGTTCAATGTGACGTGTTTCTTTATTGGAACCACGGCCATTTAAATTGATGTTCTCAATGATTTCTGCATAGAATGGGTTCCCCCGAGAATGAACAGATGCTGCTTTAGTTGGTTCTTGTTGATGCGGAGATGAGCTTGAAGGTACAACACTGTCGTCTTCACGAAGCTTCTGAAGCAATTCAGAGAACCACGCCTCAGATGGTTCTTCAAAGTCAAGGTCACAGTCCACACGTGCAATCAACCGTTCGCCCTTCAGCTGCTCCAACCGCTCGTCAAATTCTTTACCCGTTTCACAGAATAAGTCATATGAAGTATCACCAAGCGCCAATACAGAGAAGCGAATATGACTCAAGTCAGGAGCACGCTTTCCAAAAATATAATCATAAAAGGACATCGCATTATCTGGTGGGTCTCCATCACCATGTGTGCTTGTTACAATTAATAAGTCTTCCACATTCTTTAAATGCTTCGTTTTAAAGTCGTCTAACGCGCTTATCGTTGAAGAAAACCCTTCTTTCTCTAACCGTTCACCGAAGTCTTCTGATATTCGTTTCGCATTACCCGTCTGGGATCCATAAAGAATTGTAATGGTACGTCTTCCGCCTTCAGTTTCATTTATTTCTTCCTCTTTCGCTGCCGGGATGTTTGAGGTATTCACTGCTGCTAGATACCCACTTAGCCATTGGCTTTGAGCCTCTGTCAGAGTGGGTAGTAGTTCATTTACTAACTTCACCTGGTTCTCATTAAAGGGACTATTGGTGACTCGGATGGTCAAGGTCTACACCTCTCTTTATGGTTTGCTGGAATAGATTCCACAGGGTAATAAAACAATCGTATGTGTACTATGTAAAGCAATCTATTCCTAGTTGTTTAGTCGGTTTTACAAGTAGAAAAGATCCATTAAATGATACTAGTAGTGTATGCATCTAATGGTTCCCTTCATGTATACGAAACAACAAAATCATCACGATTGGTTCACATGTTATGCCGAACTGATTAAAATGTCAATATATTTATTAGAAAATTATCATAATTCCACACATTCACTTCATCCTTTCACAGTGCTCACTCATAAAAGAAATCTTCATAGTAGCGAAAGGGTTGTTCTTCCAATTGGGATTCATTTATAGTTAGAGTATAAGAAACCGTCACCAACTCCACCACGCATAATAATAGTAGTGAACATAAGCCTAAGATCATCATAGCTCTCCTCCTTGAACTTTTGTTTATCTTCACTTTACTTTGTGAAACGCGTTTCATAGCAAGCATTGATTTGGAGGAGATTCTATGGCAAACATTAAAGATCTAGCAAAGCATGCTGGAGTTTCAGTTACAACCGTATCAAGAGTGTTGAATCATCACCCTTATGTCAACGAGGAGAAGAAAGAGCGGGTTCTTGCCAGTATGGAAGAACTTAATTATGAACGAAACATTAATGCCGTACACTTATCTACTGGAAAGACAAATGTCATTGGTGTCGTCGTTCCGTTCGTTAACCACCCCTACTTTAGTACGCTATTACAAGGGATTTCAGACGAGGCGTTAAAGAGAAATCATCAACTGATGCTCTTCCAAACGAACTATGAAGTTGAAACTGAGCTAAAAGCATTACATATGTTGAAAATGAAGCAAATGGATGGTCTTATCTTTTGTTCGAGAGCGTGTGGATGGGAGGTTCTACAAGACCATAAACGTTATGGTCCTATCGCTTTGTGTGAAAATGTTCAAGATTCTTTCATCTCTTCTGTTTATATTAATCACTTTGAGGCATTTCGTCATGCGTTGAACTATTTAATTCAATGTAATCACAGCAAGATTGGGTACTGTATCGGACGGAGTACAGGTTCGAATAGCAAGAATCGGATTCAGGCCTATAACGAGACAATGAATGAACTCGGGGAAACCATACGAGACGATTGGATCTTCACAAATTCGTACACATTGGAAGACGGTATTAATATTGCTAAATCCATTCTAATTAAAGAAGAACGGCCATCCGCTTTACTCGTTAGTAGTGATCAAGTGGCAGCAGGCATCTATATGGAATGTGAACGAAATGGATATAAGATACCAGATGATCTTGCTATTGTAGGATTTGATAATGATGCGATGGCAAGCTACCTAAACCTATCTACGATTGAATTGCCATTAGTACAGATGGGGCAACAATTACTGAAAGTTGTTCTAAAGGGACAGTACGGACTTCGTAAAGAAATGCCATTTACACTTATAGAACGCCAGTCCGTATAGCATAACAACATCACTACCTTCTCACGTTCCAATTGTTTTTGACCATGCGATAAGGTGGGAAGAACGGCGGAACCCCACTTTCTCATACAAAGACATCGCACCTTCATTGTGCATGGAAACACATAATGTCACTTCGCTGACACCCTGCTGAAATGCCCAATCTAACGCTCCATGTAGTAACACACGTCCATATCCTTTGTGTCGATGGTTCGATTCAACTCCAATAAATTCTATGGAAGCTTCACCATGCTCTGGAGAGGCTTCCACATAAACATAACCTACCGGCTGTCCATGTTCGACGACTAGGAAGATGTTGTGCTTCTCATTAAACCCATTCACCATTTCGTCTCCAGAAAGATACGCATTCTCAAATAGTTTGTCATGCAGGGACACTAGAGCATTGTAGTACACATCCTTGTATTCTGTTAGCATTAATTCATGCTGATGTGATTGATACCCTTCACTTGTACACGTCCAAATCAATTCTTCACTTAGTTTAGTGTAACCCCGTTGTTCCGCCCATGAATTCACTGATTCATTCTGAATATCTGGAAATACCATTACACGATGTAATTTCTTTGGGAAATTGTGCAACAAGACTGAGATGAGCTTGTCATAGGAGTGGAACGATTCATCTTTAGCAAATGGTCCCCATATTTCTCCTAAACCTCTTGTTTCATCAAAGTCAATCCCACACATGGCGACCCACTCACCGTGTTCCTTTACTCCTACGAACGCATCACTCCATATAACATCTGTGAAATCTTGTAGGAGCGCATCCATAATTTCTTCATGACGATCTCCGCAAAACCCAATATGGGTGCGCCTCGAACTATTCATTTCTTCTATAAATTGTGCAACTTCAAGTACAGTTGGCATTCCAATCATACTTATCCACCTCTTCACATGATTTGATTACATTTATTCATACACAAACAATCCACGCATAAGCATGAAGAAATCTTCTAAATGGCGGTGTTTATGATGAGATTCTATCGGAAGAAATTCTTGGTTCTTATCCTCTCCACTCTATTCTTCTCCCTCACGTACTATCATTTTAAGAGAGACACGAATTACATAGACTTTGAAATCCTGATGCTAAATGAGGAAGTCACGAAAGCCGCTTCTCTCTATGAATCACTTTCAGAAAGTGACCAGCGAGAGGCTTATGACTATTTATCAGAACAACTCCACGCTCACTTTACCGATTATAAACAAGGAAAGCTTACATTCGACGAGGTTATGGAGAACATGCGGCTCTTTACTCCATTCAATTCGTTCTTCGACTCAGAACGTTCCTTTATTGAACAACAGATTCATGAACGATATGCAATATCGCTTCTCATTGCTAATGCGGAGCAGTTCTTACTAGATCAAGAATATAAAGAAGCCTACATCCATTTCCAAAAAATTAGGGATAGTAAAGATTTATTGGTACAGGAGAATAAATACAACGAAGTAAAAATGCTCTATGTAAATGACTTAACGAACCGTTATAAACGAGCAGATGAAATAAGTGACGCCGCTTCCATGTACAAGCTTGTCATAGAAGCGAAACGTCATTTACAAGAGGAAGACCTTCTCCATTTCAACCGCTTTGTTGACAGTCTTGAATAGCCACAACTACAGTAATCCTTTATGAACCACATACAATCGTTATTCTACTATAATGGTAATCGCAGATTGATCTATAGATAAGAGAAGGTCTCTCTACAAATGAAGCTAGGATAGAAATTGAAGTAAGAACGATAAGATGGCAAGTGACCTAATCTAGAGCTCTTGCCTCTTCAATGCTTCTCATAATCTTATATAAATCGTATTCTCCATTGCTTGTAATCGTAATATACGACTTAGAATTCGGGTAGTACGAAGAATGAAACCGAACACCAGGATCAAATCCCATAACGAAATACTTACGAATCCCTTTAACTCCGTACTTCATCCAGACACCATAACCATATCCAGTCGAATCATCTACTTCAACATGAGAGCTAAGAAGTTGTTGCTTATGTTGTTCCCCAATCAGCTTATGTGAGAATAGTGCATTCCAAAACTTGTTGAAATCACCCGCAGTTACAAATGCTCCTCCATCCGCCCCACCTACAACTGGAATGGCATATTGATTTGTCCTCATAACTCCATGTTCCGTAGCTATATAACCAAGGGCAGTGTTGGAAGGGAGCTCATCTAGACGAAAGTATCCAGAATCGTCCATCCCAGCACGGGTGAAAATCTCTTGTTCTACATAGCTTTGAAAGGATTTACCTGCTATTCGCTCAACAATCAAGCCTAGGACAATGAAAGCAGCATTATTGTACTGAAACTGTTCACCTGGCATAAAGTCTTGTGGCTTTCCGTTAAAGAGCGGAATAAAATCCTCCAAGGTTTGTAAGGTATACATTGGAGTGTGGCGCCACAATTCCTCGAAATCATCCATCGTTGACTCGTCAAAATAGTCAGGAATACCAGAGGTGTGCGTTAATAGATGATGCACCGTCACGGTCTCATCAAATAATGGGAAATAACCTGGTAGCAATTCTGCTACCTTTGTTTCGAATTGAAATGCACCACTTTCTACCAACTGAGCAACCGCAACAGCTGTGTATACTTTAGAGCCTGAAGCAATACCAAACCTCGTATTCTGTCTGTTATTCATTCTTTCTGATTGATTTAAAGCCAAAGGGTTCATTGCAATAAATTTCTTCCCCACTTCCGGCTGTAACGACACCTGAAAAGCTCTGATCTGTTATGCCCTCTCGGATAGGGTCTTTTATCGTAACGGTTTTCATGAGAGACTCCTCCTGCTAATAAAAGGATTTTGGATGAACTAGAGAGAACTTAACTAATAGAAAGACAGGAATGGGGCCAGAAAGGAGATGATTACCCTTATGGGCGTTCTATTCTGGGTAATTGTAGGTGTACTTCTATTGATCCTAACAGGATTCGGCATTAGTTATGCATTATTTCATAGACTCGTAAGGAAGCGGGACCCAAAGTATGTACATTCGTTTCTTCATAAACACGTTTCGAATCCTAACGTTTCACTTCTTATTCACTATAATGACACCCCAATCGCTCAGAAACATAGCCACACACCGCTCCCCTTAGCAAGTACAGTTAAGATCATGGTCGCAATTACTTATGCGAAGCAAGCTGCAAATGGCAACGTCAATCCAGAAGAACCAATCTCATTAAAAGACCTAGAAGTCTTCCATTTCCCCAAAACGGATGGCGCCGCTCACCAAGAATGGCTGGCTTCCATAAGGGCGATTGATAAAAAAGATACTGTGCCTTTAAAAGAGGTAGCGTATGGGATGATGGTGTATAGTTCAAACGCAAATACTGATTACTTATTCAGTAAACTTGGGAAGAACGCGATTAATCGAACGATAGAAGAGCTAGAACTAAAGCACCATGAACCTATGTATAGTATAGTCGGAGCACTAGGAATCCCTTCCCTACTACTAACAGAGAACCATACAAGAAAAAGCGCACTAACTGAACTGCAGAAAATGTCTATAAAAGAATATCGAAAGAATGCCAATACCGTTCATGATAGGTGGAAGCACAACCCGTTATCTCACACAGATAAGAACGAGTTAATCTCTCATCTACATGAAGGATTTAGGCAACTGTGGTCCGATCGTCTACCAAGGTCAACAACACACGATTATGTACAAGTCATGAAACGATTAAACCAAAAGGAACACTACTCTCATGAAGTCTATACACACCTTGATCCTTTACTCCAATCGTTAATGGAACACCCAGGCAACCGCAAGTGGCTACAACATGCAGGCCAAAAATCCGGTTCTACTGAATACGTGTTAGCCGTTGCTTTCTATGCGACTGATCAAGAAGGAAATAGAACAGAATTTGCTTTCTTAGCTGACAAGTTATCTCCCTATGAGCAAGCGCGTTTGTCAAGAAACATGAACGACTTTCAGCTTAACGTTCTGAAAAGTGAAGAGTTTCGAAATGAGTTGATAGCTAGCCTAACCAATCGTTAACATTCCAATGTAAATGAGCAGTCCAATCCGGTCTTAAGTAATCAATCTTCTAGAAAGATGGACATACTCCTTTAAATTTGTAATAAAAAGCCCACTCCTATATAGAAGTGGGCTTTTGAATACCGCTTTTTGCTGTAATATTAGATTCCTTCATCAAAGCAGGTAATTCGAGTACTAGACTCTCAAATACGACCGCTGTCAATCCAATTGTACTCTTCGTTTCATGAAACTCGCCTTTCTTCCAGTAGACTGCATCTCCTCTACTGACGCTCACATATGTCTGGTTCTCACCTGAGACTACGCCCTCCCCTTCGATCACCACGAGGAGCTGGTCAGTCATGGCTTCATGATAGCCCACTTTCCCACCTGGAGGCAGATACATAAAGCTCACATGTGTCTCTTCTTTCGTTGACGTCAATTTCGTTAATCGAAAATTGGACTGAAACTTTTCAACTGGAATACCTGCCGCAACATCAATTTGAAAGATTTCCATCCTTCTTCCCTCATTTCATGACGTTATGAATGAACATCTATCTTTACCCAATTTCTCCCTTCTTCAACCCCCTCTGAGTATGAGAAGAAGCTAAACCGTGCAATTGTAAGACATCGCTAGAACAAAACAGGGAGAAACTAGTGCTAAGCAAATCAAAAAACAATTGAATGGAAGAAAGCAATCCCTTTCATACCTTCTAAGAAACTAGATTACAGAAAAGAACACTCGCAACTCACGAGTGTTCTTTCATTGGATTCAATCTCATATGTAGTTCCTTTATGCTATGCAGATAAGAAATACGATTGCCGTCTAAAACAACCCAATCCCGCTACCATAAACAATAATGATTGTATGACAGTAGCCCCGAGAGTTAAAGGAATCATAAGTAAACCTGTAAGGAGCAAATAGACACCAGCACGCTTAGGTTGTCGTCCCATTAAGCCTAACGAGTAGACAGCCAAGCCTAGTCCAATCGCATGTACAATAAATACAAACCATGCATACATAACCTCTGTGCGAGCTGGTAATTCATTCGGGTACTTCAACATAACAACTACCATCATTCCTACGCCTAATAGCAATACGAGAGCTTGTAAAGAGACGCCGATTATAACTAATCTTCTCCTCCATGTTCGATTCATAGAATCCTCCTCTTCCAGAAGTGTTGGAATGAAATTTTTAGCTTTCGTTTCTATAGTGCGGTAGCCAATTGCATGAGAATTAGTAGGGTTCGTGCTTCCACTATATGCGTTTTATATACTACATACTTTCGACCATGACATACAAATTCCTTCTTTTTACCCCTCTTTTTTACTAGATTTACTGTCATTAATAGAAATATATGTAATATTTGTATGATTATTGTTGATTGTACGGAATACTTTTATTATAGTGGAAACCATATTTGTAATAAGTGGACGAGATTACAAGGAGTGATGTGAACCTTGTCCGTTACTATCATACTAGTTGCAGCTTTCTCATATTTTATGGGGAGTATTACAGGTGCCTATTACGTTGTTAAATGGAAGAAGGATATAGACTTACGAAGTTATAAATCTGGGAATGTTGGGGCTACTAACGCAGGGCGTCTGCTCGGTCGTGAAGGTTTCTTGCTTACTTTATTTATTGATTTTTGTAAAGTTATCTTGACTCTGTGGCTTACAGAAAGCTTATTCATGGAAGAGAAGCTGTTACTTATTAACGCTTACGCCCTCTTATTCGGTCACCTGTTCCCTCCGCAACTAAACTTTAAAGGCGGGAAAGGGGTTGTTGTCTTCTTATCCATTACTCTCTATATCGCCCCTGTTAGTTTCATCATGTTCAGTTTAATCGTAGGCTTCTTAAGCTTAACTAAGCTCCCTTACACTCAATGCGGTTTTATCTCAATGAGTTCGATCCCTATTACAGCTCTTATGTTATATGACAGCTTACTTGTGCCAATTAGTTTACTAGGATTGTTGATTATCATTATAGTCGCGCACATTCAACCTAAACGAAGAATGGAGGAAACAATTTGAGTTCCATTGTCTATAAAGAAGCGAATGAAGCTGAAGAGCTCGCTCAAATTCATCAATTAAACTACAACACATTTGTGAATGAGATTCCACAGCATAGAGAAAATGATGAGCACGTGCTCGTAGATCGGTTTCACAATGAAAATACATATATCATTGCCAAAGAAGGACACAAGGTAATTGGAATGGTAGCCGTTCGCGCATCTCGCCCGTTTTCATTAGATGAGAAGTTGCCTAACTTAAACGAATATCTTCCACACTGTGGTCCATTCTGCGAAATTAGATTGTTGTCTATTCTTAGTAATCACCGAAGCTCGAGAGTCTTCTTTCGCTTGTGTGAAACACTCGTTGAATATTGTATAAAGAATGGATACGAAACAGCTCTTATTTCAGGAACAACGAGACAGCTTAAGCTATATAAACGAATGGGCTTTATTCCATTTGGTGAACTCGTTGGTTCAAAAGATGCTCCGTATCAACCAATGTATTTAACCAAAGAGACATTTCGTCAATCTACCCGTTCTTTTAGCAAGGTCATAAGAAAGCAGGAGAAACACAAGGAAACTCTATCTTTCTTACCTGGTCCAGTCCAATCACATCCATCAGTTGAAGATGCATTTTCTAAGCAACCTGTTTCCCACCGAGATCAACATGTAAAAGAACTCATGACGAAAGCAAAGAAGCAACTTCAAGAGTATACGAATGCGAACTACAGCGTACTGATGGTTGGAACAGGCACATTAGCGAATGATGCCATTGCCTCGCAGTTATCGACCTTTAAAGGTGAAGGACTCATTCTCATAAACGGCGAATTTGGGAGTCGATTACGGGACCATGCCAATCGATTAAATTTATCACATTATACTATAGAAAAGAACTGGAACATTCCTATCACGATTGAAGAAATAGAACAGATTCTTGACGAGCAGTCATCCATCTCATGGTTATGGACCGTTCATTGCGAAACGTCAACGGGGTATATATATGACGTTGAAGCTATCCAACGTCTTTGTGAACAGTATGGTGTTGAAGTTTGTGTAGACGGATGCAGTTCACTTGGTGCAATCGAGACCAACTTCAAAGAAATGTATTTAGTGAGTTCAGTGAGCGGGAAAGCACTAGGCGCCTTTCCTGGTCTTAGCATTGTTCTCCATCGCGAGCCGTTAAGGCCAAATGCAACCATTCCACGTTACCTAGACATAGGGGTGTATGAACAGCATGGAAGTCTTCCCTATACTCATAGTTCCAATCTGCTAGACGCCTTGACCACATCCATGACTAAGAGAAAATCAGCAGAAACGGTAGCTTATGTGAAGTCGATAAGAAGCATATTGGCATCGAACAACATCCCTGTAATAGGAGACGACACATACTCCCCAGAAGTTATAACGATTGAGATTCCAGAAGAAGTTTCAAGTAAATCAGTTGGTGATTACTGCAAAGAACAAGGGATACATATTAGTTATGAGAGTGAGTACTTAATACGTAATAATTGGGTACAGCTTGCATGTATGGGATGGTTCGAGCAAGAACGAATTCATAAAGGACTGAACACCTTTATGAAACTTTACCATGATAAGGTTACAAGATAATCCGCCCTCGTTCTGTTAGCCAATACGGGTTACCTTGCTTCTCTCCCTCTTGTCACTATGGATAAAAACTTTTGTTTGTAGAGCGAGTAGGATTCAACCTTCATCTTGATTCACTATGGGAAGAATCATGGTTACTCGTTCATTGCATTGGAGTCTAGATTCAAACCTTCTTTCAATCCATGAAAGAGATTGGTCTCTATCACAATACAATGTTTGTATTGTACGGCGATCATTATGGGATTTCATCAGAATATGAACCTGGTGTGTTGGAGTTATTAAACAAACGAGATTCAGTCTTTAATACAGTGTCTCTAAATAGGCCCCCTACTCATTCACATACCCGGCCAAGAAGGGAGCAGATTGGACACACTTGGAGGTGAAATTGATAGTAGAGCCACCTTCCTACATTTATTAGGCATTAATTCTGACCAAATTATTAACTGAAATTTAAGGAAATACGAATAACTAAAGGTTCGCTCCTACAGGGCGAACCTTTAGTTATTAAATTTCTTCAATTGTACGAACGTCACGGTCAAAGAACACGTAACAACCTCCCAACACCACCCATATCCCAGCCACTATGTAAACAAGTCCAGCAGACGTTAAATCGGCTACATATCCCCCAATGATAGCGATTATAGGGATAAAGATTGCTGCAATAGACATCGTCAAGTTCTGAATCCGCCCTCGATACTCATCTTCTACGAGCGTAATCAGTAACGAAGAAAAAGCTACATTGAAGATAGTCAAACAAAAACTCAATGAAAAATACAGCGCCATGCCCATATATACATTCGTAAGCATTCCAACTAAAGAGATGCTTACACCTCCAGCAATCATACTGCCTGTAAATGTATGTACCGGTTTAAACCAATTCAATAGACGCTTAGCAAACAAACCAACTAATATTCCACCAATTGCTCCAACAGCGTTGAACCAACCAAATACAATAGCCCCCCCATTGTATTGCTCACGCACGACAACAATAAACAAAGGGCCGATGACAGAAGCAAGGTTAATGACCATGCCAATCATAATGAGTTTAAATAAGGTCCGATGGGACCTCATAATCTTTAATGCTTCTTTCAATTCATTGAAAAAAGCGAACTTCCGTTTCACCTCTTCTGTTGCAGCCATCTGAATCGCATCTTCTCGTTTGGTCGTAGATGAGAGAAAGAGCACTTGAAGCAATAAGCACGCGAGTAAATAAATAGCCGAATGGCTAAGCATGACCCCAACAAACCCTACTAATGAAATGAGAAACCCACTGATTGATTTACCGAGAACAACAGCGATTTGTGAGGTTGACGATATATATCCATTCACTTGAACAATTCTATCCATGGATACAATCCTTGGCAACAGCTTACTCTTTGCGGGGAGAATGGTCGTCATCCCTATCTCATGAATGACTACACCTATGTATAACAGAATGACAAAATAGTCAAGAAACGTAACATAAGCGATCGTCATTGTAATGCCTACAGCTATCATGAGAACAAATCCTAGTTGCATCGTCCACTTAGGATGATTGCGGTCGGCAACTACCCCCATAAAAGGCCCAATTAAAATTTGTGTAAGCATACTGATTGTCGTCAAGATGGACGCATACAATGCAGACTGTGTCTGATCATACACGTACCAGAAGATTGCTACGTCGTATATACTGTCAGCCAATGCAGTCAAGAACTGATTTGTAACGATGACACTCATGTTTCGACCAAGAATGGTACGATTCACTTCTCCCATAATAGTCTCCTTTATATCAGTCGATTACGTACCTATACCGCTCATCTAAGTAAGAGAGGAAACCTGTTAGATTGTAATGTGTAGGTGGCTAAGAACACGCTTTAATGCTCCCTTTCTTTCCTACAGGTATAGAATGTGAGATGTTGGCGTTTTGAACTGGGATCCAAATTTCCATTACGTAGTCATCGCTATAGGGGTTCAAATCCTGTTGTATATGGACCACTTCAAGCTCTGGACCTTCAGCTAACTGGTATGAAGACTCAGGCAAGAGAACATTCCATATTTGGTGATACGTATCAAAGAGCGTGTTTATATGACCTTCGTGGAGGAATACGAGGTACTGACAGGCGGGGAATGTAAAAGATTTCATGCCTATTGGTAGGTTTACAATCTTATCTGATTCCACTCCAGCGATGTAAAAGTAATCGTCACTTCTTGGAGGTAAACAAACGCCTGTTATGGTCTCAGCCTCAACATCCACTTCTTTATACCGAGTCTTCATTTCTCCCCATAAATGTTTAATTACATCATCATCTTCAGAATTTTGATGAGAGCCTTTGTTCGACACTCCAATAACTGTGAAGGATTCTTTCACAACAAGCTTCGCAGGCTTCACTGTAGTCCTCCTCACTTACATAGTTGACAAGATTTGAGCATTCAATCATGATTGACGCTTGTAGAAGCAATAAGACAGTCTCTACTCGAATAGGGCCTCTCTTTGTTAGAATAAGATTCTCTTCATTGATGGTTTTGCCCGTGGCTACATACCACCTGCCTACTCCTTTATTGAGACAGTACTTTCATACCGCCTCAACAAGAATTGCCTAAAGATATAGAAATCCATAAGTTATCCCAGCTACTAGAGCTGCAACGAGGCCCCCAGTCCCTACTCCCATTGCAGCAGCTACAAACCCTGGTCCTACGAGTTCCACCTGTTTGATCTTACCTCTTGCACTTTCTCTTGGATTCCATTCGCGTCCATGGTCCCCATCAATGCATCCGTTTTAAAGACTGGCTTTATAGTTGTTTAAAAATTTCGACATTTTCACGTATAAATGTTTTAATTGAGTTGCGTAACTCTCCCAAGTACGTGCCAATCTTCTTCAACCCGAATGCGATTAGTACAGGAATCATCCACATTTAACTGCAATGAACATTCGTCTTCAATCCCCTTAGCAATCATTAAAGAGGCTTCTCGATTTGGATTGTACGTCGTGTTTATAGAGACATGAGTCGCACCTTTAAATCTCTGAAAAGCATCATCATCTAAAGCACAATCAAAAAACGATACATGTATGGCGTCACATGTGTGTTGTTGACCATTTCCAAAAAATATGGAATCGTGCCTCGTGGCCATGAACGTTTGGTATGAGGTCATATCCCTCCAAAAAGCTAAAATCGTTACTTCACTGGGAAAATTGGCATGATAGCCTCCGAGTTGTGCATAGAATCCTTCAATGGTGGATAGGTCTTCCCATTTTCGTTGAAGTTCATGAAATTCCTCTCGCTTTGACGTTGGCACTTTGCATTGAATAACCTTTAAAATCAACAAAATACCTCCTCTAACCATGATTTAGATACTTGTTAATCGATCCATGTGGCGAGGTTCGGTGCGTTTTCGTATTGAAAGAGTAAGTCAACTTGTGATGGGGTTACCCGCCCTAGTGACAATGGTGGAAGTTCGTGTCTACTGAAGAACTGTACGTCACTTGTTTCCATACTGGTAGATGGATTTCCTCCTACAATCTCACATTCTATGAATAACTTGTAATATTGAAAGATTTCCGCAGGGTGAGGGTGCTTAAACTTATCAAGCACAGCTAACAATCGTACTGGGACCGTTTCATAGCCACTCTCTTCATAGAGTTCCTTCACAACATTCTCCTTTGGGGAATATCCAATATCGCAATATCCACCAGGGAGTGTCCAGCGACCATCACTTCTCTCTTTCACTAAGAGAATTTGCCCTTCATGAAAGACCACTCCGCGAACATCTACCTTAGGCGTTTGATATCCCTTTTCTTGTGTGTACAATTGAAGCACAGACTGCATCTCATGCTCCGAATGTTGTTCAATAATCTCTGCGCTAAGTTGAAGTAGCTCTTCGTATCTTCCTTTGTCAAATGGATCCTTCGCGTAGGTCAGGCCTGCTTGAGATATAGACTGAATTTGTTGCGCCCATTGAAGCCACTTCATCGTTGCAGGTGTCTTGTATTCTGCCATCCTTTCACATCCTCTGAAATCTTATTTACCCTTCGTTACTTCAAGACTTGTAATGGGTAATTTAATGCCGATACATTTACCATATCATACCATCACAAACCTGGACATGATGAACATTACAGAAATTAAAAGACGAAAACGGACCAACCTGTGTTGATCAATGCTGTCCGACTAGTCTCATGTTTATTAGCGGGGTAAGGACAATAGTCTGATTGATCAATTCATAAATAAAGCAATAAGGCTCTCCGAAGAGGACTTTATTGCTTTAGCTGCTTTGCCATTATGTATTCATCATAGTAGTGTCCATCAATATAGAGCGAGTTCCTTATTGTTCCTTCAATCTCAAAACCTCGCTGGTTATACAACTTAATCGCAGGTTCATTTGCTGTCACAACATGTAACTCTAATCTTGTAATCATATGAGAAACTGCCCAATCCTCAACATAAGAAAGGAGAGCTCTTCTATATCCCTTACGGTGATGATGGGATCGTATTCCGAGGGCGATTTGTCCTATATGTTGTTTACGTTTAGGCTTTCCCCCAATAACGAACAAATAAAAAAAGAGCGTAACATTTTGTCACGCTCCATTCTCCTTATACTAAGAACATTCCAGCGATACTTGCGGACAACAAGTTAGCTAAGGAAGCTGCAACAACCGCCCGTAAACCTAAATGGGCGATATCTTTTCTTCGCTCAGGAGCTAAACTTCCTAACGCCCCGAGTTGAACTCCAATTCCAGACAAACTTCCGAAACCTGTAAGAGCAAAGGTTGTGACAACCTCTGCCTTCTTACTCATTTCAGGACTTACTTCCCCGAAGTTTGAGAAGGCAACAAATTCATTCAACACGAGCTTCTGTCCAATAAAGCCAGCAGATTGTACAGCTTCCTGGAAGGGAACCCCAACGGCAAAGGCAAGAGGTGCAATCGCATAGCCAAGAATCTTCTCTAAAGTGAGCTGAAGGCCAAACCAACTTCCAACAACCCCCAACAAACCATTCACAAGAGCCAACAAAGCTATAAATGATAATAAGATGGCTGCAATATTAACAGCTAACTTTAGACCTGTTGTTGCACCAGAAGCAGCAGCGTCAAAGATATTCGCAGCATCATGATCATCAAGAGTGGCACCATCTTGAGTAGCAATTTCTTCAACCTCTGGCACAAACAATTTGGCTAATACAAGCGCGGCTGGAGCAGCCATAAAGGATGCTGCAATGAGATATTCAACGCTCACACCTAGTAGGGAGTACCCGACAAGGACAGAACCCGCTATAGACGTGAAACCTCCCGTCATAACGGCGAACAACTCAGATTTCGTCATTGACTTAATAAAGGGACGAATCAGTAACGGTGCTTCTGTCTGCCCGACAAAGATGTTACCTGCTGCATTTATACTTTCCGCTTTACTCGTACCTAGAACTTTGGAAAGAAATCCACCAATAACAAGAATTACCTTCTGCATAATCCCTAAATGGTATAAGACAGCAATAAGTGAGCTAAAGAAAATAATCGTTGGCAATACTTCGAAAGCGAACATCATCCCCACACCATCGTGATTGACCAGTGGTCCATACAAGAACTGGATTCCTTCTGAAGTATAACTCATTAATTGGTCGACAGCTTTAGACATTGATTGAAGCAATGACTGCCCCCAAGAAGTGGCAAAAACAATAAAAGCGAACATCACCTGAATGGCTAGTCCGCCAAATACCGTTCTCCAATTTATGGAGCTGCGGTTATTGGAAAGTGCATATGCAAGAATAAAAATAGTGGCCATTCCACCAATTCCCCAAAGAATGTTGCCCATGATGGTTCCTCTCTTTCTCTTAGATGTCTCCATGGAGTCTATGTATACGTTAGCTAACAATAAGGTCTGATATCAGAATCAATAAAGTAATAATCTATCACCTGACTAACTGGTTTGCAACAGTTTTTTTCTTTTTATACTGAGAGACCAAAAAAAGCATGTCCTGCCCAAGACGTTCAATCTTGAACAAATACATGCTTTCATCATCAATCTACTATTTAGTTTAGTTTCTTAAGTACATCTTCAATAAATGCGGTTTTTTCGTCTACATAACGCCTTTTGTCTTGCTTGTTTGCGACGGATAAATTCAATTTAAGACGTTCATATTCGGAACGTGCACGGGCGTCCTGATTTAAGAAATCCCTGAACTTTAGTTGGGCCTCTAAGTGTTCACTTCCTGCTTCAAACAGATGAATTTCATGGGTTACAGGCGAACCTTTAATGAAATAATGGCGTTCAGGGTAGACATTCTCTCCCTCGTATACATAGCCAATCTCCTCTAAGGAAGCAATACATGTCATCCCAGCTTCATAGTTTGGAACTTCAATTGCAATATCGATAATAGGCATAGAGCTTAGCTGCTTCACAGCCGTACTCCCGATATGGTGAATCTTTATCGAGTCAACAGGCAACTGCTGTTCAATCTTCTTCTTTTCGTGATGATATTCCTCTTCCCAGCTTCCTGACCACGGGTGCAAATACACTTCATCTTTCGGCAAACCAAACATACAGATTCCACTCCTTTCAACCTTCCTTTCTTAGTAAATTGTACCCGACCAAGAAAGATTAGAAACAAATGGAAGCGCATCGTTCCAACGAAGCGATAGATTGGTATAACATAATCGGTGTAAGCAGCACCAATGCTTCCTTCGGTGATTAATATCTTGATAGGAATGGCAAGAATCAACAATGACCATCGCGCTCCTTTGTACGATGGTTCAGTACACAAATAAGCCCATAATGTCATAGTAGAGCACAAGACTTACCCAAACCAAACCGAACAAAAAGGTACTGAATGAAATAACTCCTTCTCTCCTTGACCGATACTTCCATTGATCATATCCAGTTACAAACGTACGAACCACAATGTCAAATGTCACAACGGATAGGAAGACCACTGGATAGAATCATTCCTATTAAGAATCCTACCAATCTTATGATTTAAAGACATAGTTACTAGGGAGGAATACAAATTTAAATCCTCCGACTTACCTTACAGCGAGACGAAGCGTCCGTAGAAAATGCATCTTAACAAGAAAGATCACTACCTGATTTCCATGCCTGGATTGCTTTCTGTATAAAAGGTTGAAGTCCTGTTTCTGAAATGTTCTTCGATTTTTTAATTCGAATACATCCTTTTCCAACGTCTAACCCTTCGAGCAGTGTTTCAGAATCGTTAATCTTGTTAATATCGCCTACATAAAGACTGACATAAGCTTTTTGTGCATTAAGGTGAAATAACGTAGTGGTTCCATCTCCAAAGGATAGCATCTTGTATTGGATTCCTTCTTGCAGTTCTGGTGCTTCCTTTAAGATTAGTTCGCGTATGAACAGTAGTTTCTCCTTCCGCCAATCGTCCTCTAGTTGCTGAAGGTAGTCTTCTGGTGTTCCTGCATCATATTGCATTTATAAATTCCTCCCTTGAATTGTACGACTCTATAGTTCGCTCACGCATATACAGTTATGATCCAAACGCTTTATCCATTAAGATTCTGTCTTCAATTATGTTGAACCCGAGTTTCTCAAAGAACTTTGCTGGCTTGGCGTGGCCTCTTTCGGTCGAAAGGTACATCATACATACATCTTGCTTCATCAATTCCTCTTGGAGTACTTGCATTAGGCGACTACCGACACCTTGCCCTTCAAGTTCTTTCTTTACACAAAGCTCATTCACATAGAAGATTTGGCTATCCACCCATTGCTCAATGTTCCCGAGCACCATTCCATTCAATTCTTCCTCATAGTCAATTACTCCAACCCCTACATATCCCGGGGTAGCTTGTATATCTTTTATACGCTTTGATGCTGTCTCAACTGTCCAAGGCTCACTCCAAGGTTCTCTACTAAACACGTCTACATAGAGTCTTGTAAGTAGCTCTAGATCTTCATTATATAATTTTCTTACCTTCATCGCACTCACCTTTCTATTTGTCCTTATATGGGTGTTAATCGAGCCACCCTTTATTCCGAGCATAAAAGGCTGCTTCAGTACGATTCTGTTTTTCTAGTTTTTGTAATATTTCGGATAAATAATTACGGATTGTACCTTGAGATAAATAGAGTGCCTCGGCGATCTGCTTTGTTGTCATTCCTTTCTCTACATGTTGGAGAAGAGCTACTTCACGTTTAGACAAAGGGTTATGTTGCTCTTCAAAGAGAAATTGGTTCATGATAGATGGGGTAATCACTTGTTTATGATTGTTCACGACTTCCCTTATATAGTTCGCAAGTTCAGTACTCGGAGTATCCTTTAATAAGTATCCATCAACACGATGAGATAACGCCTCTTTAATGTAATGGCGCTTAGAGAATGTAGTTAATATAATTACTTTAGTATCCATTTCCTTCTCCCTCATCCATTTCAACACGTCTAATCCTGTAAGTGTTGGCATTTCAATATCAAGTAAGGCAATGTGAGGCTTATGGGTTTGTAGAAAGTCTAAAGCTTCCCTGCCATCGCTGACTTCTTTCATTACGTTGAAGTCTGTTTCCATATTCAATAGCGTAGTCAGGGCTCCTCTTAACATATTTTGATCTTCCGCTAGTAAAATCTTGATCATTGAGCTACCCCCTCATGGACACCTTGATTCATCTGAACTTTCGGTATGGAGATTCGTACACAACAGCCCTGCTTATCTGAATGTGTTAGATCGACTTTGCCACTAATCATAGCTAATCGTTCTTCCATTCCGATTAGCCCATTTCCTTTCTGAAAGGCTTTAGGGAATCCCACTCCGTTATCAGAGATGGACACCACAACTTCTTTCTCACTCTCGACTTTCTCAATCACACAACGTGTAGCCTCGCTATGCCGAATCAGATTTGTGATGCTTTCCTTCACACAGTACGCAAGTATATTCTCATACAATTGATTTAACTGAAGGACAGTCGTCGTCCCCACATAATCTACCTTAATCCCAATCTTAGATAAGGCGTTACAGGCCTCATGAATTTCAGTATCATAGGATAAATGTTTCAGATCAGATACAATCTCTCTTATTTGTTGCAACACCGTTCTTGAGATTTGATGGATTTCCTTCATTTCATTCTCTGCTTGATTTGGATGAGTGTGTACGAGCCGCATCGCAATATCACTCTTCAATGTGATCATAGAGAGCGTCTGTCCAACCGAATCATGTAGGTCTCTTCCAATTCGTTCACGCTCCTCATGCTTACTAAGTTGGTCAATGCGCTTATAGGCTTCTTCTAAGTCTTGTTGAGATTGTTCCCATTTCACTTGATAGTTGATGATGACAGGAGTAAATAGAATCATAATGATGGCGGCTTGGATATACGGAAGGTTAATCACCATAATTCCTGTGAAATGAACAAACAACAGCACGGCAATCAAGACGATTTGGAGCATATACCCTAATAAGAATTGACCCCTGCTTTTTAGAAAGATTAATGCTTGAGCGGTATACATACCTGTGTACAGATAACCGGCATGATGCCTAAAGACAAAGAACGCAATAATCCCTGTCATGAATACGACGTTTCTCATCGTATGGTTCGGATTCCAATAATTATCAATATAAAGGAAAATAAATAGACAAAATAGAACCATTCCCACAACTAAATCTATGCCTCTTAATTGAAATAACGCAAGGAAGGGAAGGATAAAGTAAACCATCCATATTAACGTCGCCTTCCCGAAGCGTTCCGGAAACAAGTGAATCTTCATTCTTTGCCTCACTCCCTCCTTAATTGATGATGGGTAATCATGGCACCAATCATAAATAATAGAAAATACAGAAAATAGATAAGGTGCTGATAAATGGACATGCCCTCCCCACTTAATAAACTCCAAGCTCCGTTCGCATATAAGTATGCTGGTGACCATTCAGTAATTGTTTGTAGAATCCCCGGCATGTTCTCTACAGGTGTCCAAAGTCCACCTAGAATAGCCAATCCAAGTGCTACTATATTTGCGACTCCTGAGGCAGTTTCGACTTTGGTCATAGTGGAGACCCATACACCTAGTGCCAAGAATGGCAATGCCCCTAACCACACCCAGCCACCTACAAGTATCCAAGTCCAAAATGAGAGTTCAATTCCCTTCCATACCCCAATGACCGTAAATAACAACAGGACCATCAATCCATTCAAGCAAAGTTGAGAGAGAATCCTGCCCATAAAATAGCTAAACCGTTTAATTGGATGCGTGAATAACCAATTCAACCATGGTTGTTGACGATCATAGACGAGTTGAATTCCAAAAGACTGAACAGATGCACTAATAAGACCAAAACAAGTCATCGATACGAGAAAATACGCTTCCCATTTTGTCCCAGCAATACTCAAATCGTCTCCGTACATTGCTGTAAAGAGTACATAGAACAAAAATGGTAACAGTAGGGAAAAGAATACAAAATAGGAATTACGAAACATTCGCTTTAGTTCAAGTATACTTGTGTTATACAAGGCCTGCATGTGCTTCTCCTCCTTCTTGTACCATTTGTTCGAAGTATTGATCGACAGTTTGCTGTTCAATGGTCAAGTTCGTAAAAGGAATACGTTCGTGAACCATCCATTCCATGAATGCTTCGACTTGTGCAGTCTCATACGTAAACTCTTTATTGTGTACGAATACCACGCCTTTTCCTTCTAATTTTCGTTGAAGTTCTTCACTGCTATATGAAAGAGTAAAGGAAACGCGTTTACATTGTTGTGTAATAGAAGCTACACTTCGATCCTCAAGAAGTACACCTTCATCAAGCAACAGGACACGTTCTCCAAGCTTCGTCGCTTCCTCTAATAAATGTGTGGTCATGATGATTGTAATTCCTTGTTTCTTTAACTCACGAATTCTTTCATAGAATGTTTTTCTAGCGAGCACATCCATTCCCGCAGTAGGTTCATCAAGAATAAGCAGCTCAGGACGGCCAACAAGAGATAACGCAAAGAGTAGTTGTCTCTTCTGTCCGATACTTAACTTCTCTGTTCGAACACTTTGTAAGTCATGAAGGTTACTGCCATGTAAGATGTCTTCTAATGAGTGAGGGTTAATATGGAGACTTTGAGTATAGGAGATTAACTCCTTAACTGTTACACGGTCCATGACTGAAGCTTCCTGAAAGACAGCGCCTACATGATGATTTCGATGGTGTAATTCCCATTCAACCTTCCCCGTATCAGGTTTGTAATGGTCGAGCAAGATTTGCATGAGTGTTGTCTTACCAGCACCGTTCTTCCCAAGTAATAGTACAGTCTCCCCCTTATTCAAGTGAAAACTCACCCGTTTTAGAGCCTCTTTCTTTCCAAACGATTTACCTATCCCTGTTACATTCAACATTTCCACCACCACTTTCGCTTTGATACATTCATCATAACCAGATGATGGGAATATTTTTAGAAACGATTGTCACAATAATAGATGACATTTGTCACTTTATTCAGTGATTGTTTCTCAAGGCTTCTTTGTAAATCTTCTATCTTTGTCTCGCTCTTATTGGAAATTCTGGTAAACTAACATCAGAATACTAAAAGAAAGAGATGAACGTAATTGAATAAATTTAAAATCATAATGATTCTTGTTCTTATCGCGTTATTCGTTTCGGCTTGTTCCAACCCTAGTTATGATCAAGCGATGCAACAAGGAATCTCACACTTGGCGGACGAGAACTATCACAAAGCATCTGTGCATTTTGAACAAGCACAACGCGAGAAACCTAAGAGCACAGAGGCAAGTGCTTATTACACGCAGGCAAATGAGATGAACAAAGCATTACAATATCATGCGAGCGATCAATATATCGCGGCACTCTCTTCACTAGATGAGGTCATTTCAGTACCTAATGGGTTGCAGACCCTACATAATGAAGCCTCTCGTTTACGAGACTCTATCGAAGAAGAACAAGAGCTCCAGGAAGAAGTAAAGGATGAAATAAAAGACATTCGCGCCATCCTGGAAACTGGAAATGCGGCTTTAGCCAAGGATAGAATTGAGACGCTCACTGCGTTAGATAGACAGCAGCAAGAGCTTAATCGGTATGAAGAAGAGATTGATGAATTACGCTCGTTAATCTCAAGCCTGGATTCATTGTATGTAGAAAGTAAGGACACGGAGGAATACCCTGAGAAGGAAAGCGACGCTAGAAAAGAAAAAGAAAAAGAAAAGGAAAAGGAAAAGAAAGCACAGAACACAAAGGCACCGGACTACTTACACTATCATAATGAACGTTTCGGATACTCCTTCTCTTACCCATCTTCGTTAACGATGTCTTCTCCCCCTACGAATGGGGACGGAAGTACGTGGTCAAACGGAGACTTTGAACTTGTAGCATACGGAGCTTATAGGGTAGATGATGCCATGGCCATACACGACTATTATGAACAAGAAAGACAAGAGATTGCGGACATTGCCTATGAACGCCAAAAGGACAATTGGTTTGTGTTATCCTATGTACAAAAAGGAGTTGTAACGTACGAAAAGTTCTATCTAGGGCCGTCTCACTATGTAACATTCATCATAACTTATCCGAGCAGTGCTTCAGACCAATACGATCCAGTTACAACCCACATCGCAAACAATTTTGACCCTAATCTGTAGTGAACCACGTTTCAAGAAACGTATCCCTTATTATAGACTTGAACTACCACAGTCCTTGTTCAGTGTGAACAAGGACTGCTTCTCTAATTTCGCCTTCACATAATATTCCATAACACTTATGTACAAAGGGTTATTCTTCTTTCATCTGGTCGTTCATCGTTTTAATATCTCGTTGTAAGTCTTCAAGAATGTGAAGTATTTTTTCATTCTGCTGTACTTGTACTTTAGCATAGTGAGCATTCAGCCTAATCCATCGAATAATAAATGTTGGAATTAGAACAATGGCTAAAACATAAAGAACTTCCACAAGTTTCACCTCTCTCCGAACTCATTTACCGCTAATTAACCAACACGAATTTATACATGTCCTTTCCTCATACTTATTTCAATTGTAACGATATCCCTAACTGCTCCCGGTTTAATAATGCGTGAAATACTGCAAAACACAGTTCGCCGTCCGTCAACCGACCTTCTTTAATCTGCTCTAGAATGGAATCGACTAATACTGGATACACTTCAATCTCTTCTCCCTCTTCAAGTTCGGGTGTATGACGACTCACAATATCATCTGTAAAGTATACATGTGTACACTCATTGGACTCCCAAGGTGATGGATAGAAAGAGCCTAGGGATTTGAGATTACCACAAACATACCCAATTTCCTCTCGAACTTCCCTTCTTGCAGCGTGCTCAAGACACTCGCCTTCTTCAACTCCTCCACCAGGTAAAGAAATCACTGTGTCTTGTACAACGTTACGCCATTGCTTGATAAGAATAAAGTTCTCTTCGTCCTTTACTAGTGTTACGACCGAGTGCTCCATATCCATGTAACCCATCTCCTTAATAGCCTCTATGCTATAAATACGTACAACGAATCTAAGAGAAGTTTGACATGTATCTAAGATAGCCTATCACAAATAAAGAAACTGCACGTTCTATCTTACTCTGTATCTAGTAAGAAGCGTCATTTCCATATTAAGGATATCAACTCACTCACTTCTTGAAAAGAAAGAGGATGTGACTATAAAAGCCCATCCTCTGTAACTGAGTGATTCATTGTGGAATTGAATAGCGGAAAACACATAGTTTAAGTTTTCCTAATCTCTTATCTAAGGTTGTATGGATTAGGACAATGTCGTTAATTCACATGTCGCTCGTGATCTTGCCAGAAAGATTTACGAAGGAGGACTTTTTGTATTTTTCCTGAGGCGGTTTTAGGGAGTTCATTCATGAACGTAATCCCTTTTGGAACTTTGAAGTGAGCTAACCGCTCGCGACAAAAGGTGATCAGTTCCATTTCAGTTAGAGCTTCTCCGCTTCGAAGTACGATAACAGCATGAGGGCTTTCTCCCCACTTTTCATGAGGGACCGCAATAACAGCTGCCTCTAGTATTGCAGGATGGTCATAGAGAACACCTTCTACTTCAATAGATGAGATATTCTCCCCTCCGCTAATAATGACATCTTTCTTCCGATCTACAATCTCGATGTACCCTTTCTCATCTACCGTAGCCATGTCTCCCGTATGGAGCCACCCGTGTTGAATCGTAGATTGTGTCGCTTCTTTGTTCTTATAGTACCCCTCCATGACGTGATTCGTACGAGTGATGATCTCTCCTACTGTATTCCCATCACATGGAACTTCTTCTCCTAGTTCATCCACTACTTTCACTCTCGTTCCAATAAGGTCATAGCCTGTCTTTGCTTTAAGTACATACCTCTCTTCGTTTGATTTCAGTATGTCAACAGAACGAGGCTCAGATATCGTAATGAGAGGCGAAATTTCCGTCATTCCATACACTTGAATGAACGTCCATCCTAGTTCCTCTTCTACCCTTCGTACAAATGCCGGCGGAGGTGCAGAACCAGCGATAACGACCCGAACCTGCTGTGTAATGGTACGTTCCTTTCTTTCGAACGCTTCTAATACCATGTTCAGAACAGTTGGTGCCATATGAACGACGGTTACACCATACTGCTCAATCTTGTCTAATATAAGATCAGGGTCTGTCTGACGCAACATGACTTGGGAGGCTCCGTTCGCCGTATAATAATAGGGGGACCCCCATCCATTTACGTGAAACATGGGTAGCACGTGAAGCAGCACATCTTGGTCGGAAACGCGCAAGTGGTGCATCGCAGAGAGAGCATGTAGGTAATTGGAACGATGAGATAGGAGAACACCTTTAGGATCACCAGTCGTACCACTTGTGTACAACAAAGAAGCAATGTCTTGCTCATCTAGCTCAGGCTCCATCATACATTCTCTTGGAAATTGCTGAAGCCATTCTTCATAAGGTTCATAGCCAACTTCTCGCTCACCATGAACAATGACATGTTGGAGATCAGGTAAATGAGGAAGGATTTCCTCCACTTGTCTAAGGAGTGTATAGTCGACGAACAACACCTTACTCTCACTATGTTCCAATATAAACTGATAGTCGAATGGCTTCAGCCTCGTGTTCAACGGCGTCATCACAGCACCAATTTGAGCGACTCCGTAGAAGCCCTCTAACATTTCTGGAGTATTCGGGGCTAAGTAAGCCACTTTGTCCCCTTTCGTTACACCTAAGGAAGCTAGTCCATTTGATAGTTGGTTCGCCCGTTCTCCAACTTCTGAGTAGGTACGAATACACGTATCATCGAGTATCGCAGGTTTATCCCCATAAAGCTTAACTGCTCGTTCCAAAAAATCCGACACCAACAATGGTACATACATAACATCCGCTCCTTTTAACCGCTTACATTATTGTTCATACAATCACTCTTAATCTCACCATTCACAGATTCCGCTTAGTTGTTCTACCAATTGTAACATGGAATATATAGGAATTATAAAGTTCTGTATTCTCTTTATGTAAATCCCAGCATGCGCTCAAAGGGATGGCCCGATATCAACCATTGTGTAACTAAGAAGTAAGTAGATGACAACGTTCGCTGGTAAAACAATGAAGATAAGTCTAACCGCAAGAGGCGAAATTCCAAAGAATTCAGCAATTCCTCCACAAACGTCTTGAAAAACCTTGTCTCTTGAAGATTTATTTAATTTATTGTTCAACACAACCTCTCTTTCATTTGAAGGATATCCATTGACCTTAACCTCACCCACTTGTTTACACCCACCCAGCTTTAATCGTATTCGAGGCTTTCATGAAATTCCCTTTAATACAATAAAATATATAACAAGATTAGATGCCCTAAAAAATCTTCCATGATTTATTCAAAACATATGAAAGGAAAAAAGCTAGGGCACCAATAGAGGTACCCTAGCTTAGCAATAGTCTTTATCCTTTCTTCCCACAAACTAGAATCACGATTGAATAGAAAGAAAGGAATTTCATTATTTAATTTCAATATCTTCACTTCGGTCACGATACCAGTGATACAAAGTTGTTCCAAGCCCCTCAGGGATATCCTTGATCCCGTTATGATACGGAGGCTTTGAACGGTTGACCGTACCTATTGAGACAAGGCCAAATTTACGCTGAAGCAACCCGCGTGTCAATGAGAATTCAATGAGCTTCTCTCGCTTTGAGATGAATAACGACGTATTGAAACTTCCGCTCTTAAATTGGATAAATGGACCATTGAGAAAATACCTTGTATTCACATAATCCAAATAACGGAAAAGCAAGATAACAAGTAAGAGAACGACCGAAGCTGCCCACCATGGAATGATCCCATTTAAATAAAGTGGGGATACGAAATAAAACACGACGCTACCGATGATCCAAAGAAGACTAGGAGTTAACAAGCGTACCCACAAGGACTTACGAGGCAAATTCTCCATATCTTCTACGATTTCATAAGTAGGCAATAATTCTGATACCATTGAATAAGCACGCTTGACGGGTAGGAATGGGTAAAGGGAATTGACCTCTTTCTCTGAAGTTCGGCTCGAGCCTGCATTGGTCAACCTAACTTCAGCCAATCCAAGTATGCGTTTTAACAACGTTTGAGTAATTTCTACAGCTTGGACTTTTTCTTTAGTAATAGAGAAAGAGGACTCTTCAATTACACCTTTACGAATATAAATGCGTTCCTCATCAGACGAGATTTCATACTTCCCATACGTGATAAAGGTCCGAACGATACCAAATACGATCGATAGAACGATGAACGCAATAGCAGCAAACAAGATAAACACCCACGATGACATCAGACTTGATATAAAGCCTTCAGCCCTCTCTTCTACCTCAAATAAATCCCCCACATTTGAGTACAACGTAAAGATTACAGGAATCAGCAACAGAAAGCTTAATGAGGTAAAGGAAGCTTTCAACAAATCAAAGGTTGTAGGTGTGAAATGAACGACTCTGTGCGAAGCGCCTTCGTCCACCTGCTGCTCCTCTTGACCCTCATGAATTTCTTCTTTCTCAACGGGATATTCAGGTTCTTCTTCATAGTTCTCTACAATGGATTGAAGTCGATCTGCCTCCGCTTGTGAAATAACTTGAAAGACAACAGAATGATCATCTCCTGATATGGCCGTTTCAAAATGAATGGACGTCACTCCAAAAATGCGGTGAAACAAGGAACGTTTTCGGCTAATATTTTGTATTTTGGAAAACGGGATGGTTTGTTTGGTACGGTTGAAAACTCCTTTGTACAAGTGAAAAGACGTTTCATCCAACCGATACTTATATGTAAGCCAAGAAATGAAAAACGCAACTATGATTCCGATGGCAACCACAAAGAAGATGTACCTTCCATAGATTACCCAAGTTCGATCACTTCCACTTTGAAACACGAACAAGATTAAAATAACAAAAAACGAATTTCGGATAAAGAAAATCGTATCTTGAAGAATTGAGAGAGGATGATAACGCTTCGCCTCCATTACGCTTCCACCTCTCTAACCTTCGCATAGTGCGCAATTTGATTTCGAAGGTCTTTCGCGATTTCATCTGGTAGTGCAGGGATTGTATGCGAAGACCCCATCGTCTCTATTGAGATCGATGAAAGCTTATACCTCCTTAGTAGTGGACCTTGATTTGTACCGACTGCTTGAATCTTAGTCATTGGAACGAGTTCATGAACTTCTTTAAGCGCTCCATGCTTTAACTGTAAATACTCCTCATCAACTTCGTATCGCCAGTGCTTATACTTTAAATACGGTTCTATAGCAATCCCCCAGACAGCAAATACAACGAGTAGACCGGCTAATAGAACTAAGACCGGGAAGACCCACCCCCACCACTGGAACCGATGGTTTAAATAGAACAATACGCCTAACACAAGAGCAACCAAGGCATTCGATAGTACCTCCCCAATTACCCATACTTTAACGGCATCCTTAGACAGGCGATTTGTTGGGAACTGAATCTCTAATCCCATCTATAACACCCCTTCCTTTCTAACATTCGATGTGCATTCTAATTATTCCATTCTTTACACAAACGTACAAGAACGGTTTAAAATGTGTTTGTGATTTGTTAACGCACTTTTTTGTTCTTTGTTCGGAGTTGCTACTAAGTATATATTAGTTTCATAAACAAATTAAAGTTAATTGCCCGTAATGGAGACACCTGGTTCACCCTATGGGCATAAGTTATGATGCGCTATTGTTGCGTCAATTGTTGTACTCAACTCGCAACTATCTAACTCCCTAATATAAGGACTTCTTTGTACGAAATACGTTACCCTGAACGCAACAAACCGCTTAAGGATAATCCCTTAAACGGTTTGTTAGGAGCATACAAGTGCAGTAGCATTTCTATACCGCTTCTTTCCCCTACCTATACCTCTGACAACCTTTTCTCCGCATGATCCAAGATTCGACGAATTTGACTAGCTATGTGTTTTGTTTCCTTATGATTTGGGGAATAGACTAACTCTTCTGTCAGAGAAGAGAGTTCTTGCTTTTCCTTTTCCGTAAGGACATAAATAAGTTCTTCTGCCATGGTTCCACCACCTTATTCTGACACAATTATGTAGCTCTTCTTCCCAATCTAAATCACCAATTTCATCCTTACAACTTGCACCTAGTTCATTTGGGTGAGGGTATTGAAACTGTTTTCATTACTTTCATACACCGTCTAACAGTTATCGTTTTAGTATAAGATTGATTCACCCTCTAACTAAACACCTTTTACACATTATAACAATCCGTTCAACTTTATTAGTAGAAACCCTTCTATTTGCAAAAAAACCCGGAGCCTCTGCCTTGCAGAAGTCCGGGTCGTATTAAACGTGTTTTCCAAAGTATTGATAGTAAGCCGTTTCGATAAATCCGTTAAACAACTTCCTACGTTTTGATGCTTCTTGGCCATAGAGTTTCTCAAATTTATCGTTAGATGTAATGACGTAGACACTCCAAGAAGGATGGTCTCTCATGATTTGTCCGAAATCACGATACATTTGCTCAACTGCTTCCTTATCCCCCATACGTTCTCCATAAGGTGGGTTTCCTACGATATAACCATTATGGCGTTTAGGGTTTAAGTCTTCAGCACGCATTTGCTTCCAAGTGATTAAATCTCCAAGACCAGCTTCTAGTGCGTTGTCCTTCGCGATTTGAATAAGTCGATGGTCAACGTCTGAGCCTGTTATATCAAGTGGCTGGTCATAATTTGCCTTATCCTCAGCTTCTTGAATTGCATCTTCCCATAGGTTATAAGGAATAATATCCCACGCTTCGGAAGCGAACTCACGGTTGAATCCAGGTGCAATGTTCTGACCAATCAAGGCAGCTTCAATTGGGATGGTACCAGATCCACAGAACGGGTCAACAAATGGCTGGTCAGGCTTCCAGTTTGTCAATTGAACAAGCGCAGCTGCAAGGGTCTCTTTAATCGGCGCCTCCCCTTGTCCAGTTCGGTAACCACGCTTGTGAAGGCCGCTCCCACTTGTATCAAGCGTCAGACGAACAACGTCTTTATGAATGGCTACTTCAACACGATGCGTTGGGCCAGATTCTTCAAGGTTATGAGCTAATCCATACTTTAGTTTCATCCGGTCTACGATGGCCTTCTTCGTAATGGATTGACAGTCTGGAACAGAATAAAGCGTTGATTTCACAGACTTCCCTATAACAGGGATGGAACCATCCTCAGGAATGTAATCCTCCCATGGTAAAGCCTTTGTTCCTTCAAATAATTCGTCGAACGTTTTCGCTTCAAATTCCCCAATAAGCAGCTTGACACGGTCAGCGGTTCTTAGCCACATATTCGTACGGGGGATCGCACTAAGTGGTGCTTGGAATTGAACACGCCCATTTTCTACGGTTAAGTCTTCATATCCGAGTTGTCTGACTTCGTTTGCAACGACAGATTCAAGTCCCATTGCAGTTGTTGCTACTAGTGTTACGTTTCTTAGCATCCTGAGCACTCCTTACTCCTTCTTAATTGGGAAACGGCAATATGGAAATTCAGAATTCCTACCTGTACTAAATCGTACAAAATTGACGTTCAAGATTCAAATTTCATCTGTATATGTAACGTATAGACCTTGTGAACATGCTGATTAAATGTGGGCAAGGTCTGATGAGTTGGTTGGATCGCCCATCACCAAGATCAATTAAGCATCTTAAAGTTATACTAGATTCAATAACTTCATAAGGCCTAGAAAAATAAAAACCCTTTCTAAGCATGCGCTTTAGAAAGGGGTTATAAACATCATAATGACCCGATGAATGCTTTGTAAGCCATGTTCTGTACCTTTGTACTGCAAACGGCGGTCAACCTCGTACTCCGGTGGTAATCATCTATCTACAAGCATTGCTTGTCTTCCCCTTCAGTTCAGTTCCCTCAGGGAAGTGCCCCTACCTAATTTTGGGTTGCTCGCTCGTGGGGTTTACCTCGTTCCACTTCAATCGTTTCCGATTGAACTTCGTCACTGTGGCACTTTCAAAGTAGTCATGCCTTATCCTAAAGAGGACTTAGGCATTTTCCTTGCCGTAAGCATGTAACATGCTCCCCTGACTTATGGTTTCGTCAAGCACGAACACTACAGACGTCTCAGTCTGTGCGAGCATGGACTTTCCTCTCTGTGCGAAACGCACAAAGCGATTACCCAAGCATTCATCGACAGCTTTAATATCATACATTATTTAAAGAAATAAGTCAATACCTTGTCTCAATCTCTACAACCTACTCTAACATACTTGACCACGCTAACCAAAGGCAATAGATGGAAGACCTACTCATCTGCGTATTTCTTACCAAATACCGCCTTTTCTAAGTTAGACAATCGCTTTAAGATGTCATAGTTTGCTTGGCCACCAGTTCCAGTTGAAGAAGCTGGTTGCGAAGCAGAAGTCGCCTTTCTCGTACGTGACGAGTATTGCTGGGTTTGAGCGAAGTCCCCTTGTTTCTTCAAGCGGGTAACCTCTTGCTTTAATCGATCGATTTCTTGATAGAAGGCTTCATAATCTTGAATGACCGTGTCCAGAAACTGATCGACCTCTTCTTGATTATAGCCCCGAATACCTGTTTTAAATTCTTTGTCAAGGATGTCCTTACCAGATAATTGAATCTGTTCTAATCCCATTCCATTCACCTCAGGTCCTGCATTTGTTCTTCTTATTTTTTCAGATTGTGGTCCATCTGTCAATTTATTCTCGATTAGTCCGCCCAGTAGTCAGGATTCTCCATTTGGAGCTGTTCTACTGTCTCTTGTAAATCCAATGGAGTGATGATGTAGATGGGATAATCGTGCGTTTCGGCATAATGCTTCGCTTTCTCTACAATAAATGAAGGACTTCCTTTCGTATCTTCATCGAAGAGTACAAGCATAGCCTCGCTCTTCTCAAGAAACCATTGGTCCTTTGCTTTAAACTGGTAAGCTCCTTCATACTCTTTGTTATATAGAGGTTGATAGAAGTCTGCCAGTTCGATCATCATGAGGTATTGTTCTTGTTGGGGTTCTGGCCATCTGCTTTCTTGATTAAGGAACGGTGGGAAAATACCAAGCTGAATCTCATAGCCTTCTTCCTTCAAATCAAGGATAACTTCACCAGTCCAAAGTTCTACCCCAGCTTGTCCAGAGATTAACACCCATTCTAGGCCATCTTCAATCATTGGAAGGAGTCGGCGACGGAGTGTCTCTTTCACGAATACAATCCGTTCATCATCTTGTTTAAAGATGCCCATCTCCATTGGTTTATACCCTGTAACTGTAATGACTTTCATACTACCCCTCCGCCTATGTAGAGCCGGCTAGTAGCCAGCCCGCGTTCAATTATCGTTTGCATCCACATGAATGACCCATACCCATTGGACCGGATTGAGCACCAGCAACCATATTGCCGTTCCCCATTCCATTTCCATTAGGTCCAGTTGACGCACCCATCACTTGGTTCCCCATCCCTTGAGGTCCCATGCCCATCATTGGGTTGTAGCCCTGAGGCGCTGTAGGTCCCATGTTCATATTTTGCTGTGAGTACTGGTTTACATTCGACTGAGTCTGAGGATAGTAGTCTTTGTTCACTGTGTTGAAGTGATTCACGTTTGTTGTGTGTGTAGGATAGACATTGTTGACTTCCTTCTGATAGAAGCTGTGATTCACACAGTGTTTTGTAGGATAAACATTGGTTTGTGCAGGGCTGACCATACTCGGCATTCCACAATGTTTCTTGTGCATGTTCATTCTCCTTTCATATCTTAAGGTCACTAATAACCTATGTAAAAGGAGAGAGACATGTACTAGTACAGCTACCTATTTTAGACAATATCCCGCCTAAAACCTCAAGAAACCGCCTAAGACACTAGGCGGTTTCAACATTATTCTCTGTCTTTAGGAAGATCCGATGGTGCAAATGAGAATGGAAGCAACTCATTCATGCGAAACTCCTTAACATCTCCATGAAGATTCGTTGTATAGATTGGCGTATCAGCTTTAAAGAATTCACTCATGACTTGTCGGCAAGAACCACATGGTGGGACAGGACGGTCTGTATCTGCCACAACAGCAATGTTTGTAAATTCCGTATCCCCTTCAGATACTGCTTTAAAGATGGCGACGCGTTCGGCGCAACAAGTAACTGGGTAAGCAGCGTTCTCAATGTTACTTCCTATGTACACGTTCCCGGACTTCGTTTGAACGGCTGCACCTACTGGGAATTTAGAATAAGGTACATAAGCTACCTCTCTTGCTCGCTTTGCTTCTTGAATGAGTTCACTTTGATTCATCGAGAACATCCTTTCCGTGGGTAAATGGATAATAAGTATATGAGACAATACCGCTCTTGTAAAGACTTTATTGAGATTATCAAGGTTTTATGTTTTTTGATAACGGGCATATTGTGAATTGACCCATCTTCGGTCGTCAGCTATGTTTAATATAGTAAAATACTTTTAATTAAGGAGGCATGATGCCTTGAACTGGATAATCCGCTATCGAAAGATGGTCTGGGTGTTCATTACGTTACTCGTGTTAACAGGAATCTTTACATATCTTCAACTTCCTAAACGAGAAATACCAGAGATTAACGTAAATGTTGCATCCATCACTACATCATACCCAGGAGCTAC
This sequence comes from Pontibacillus halophilus JSM 076056 = DSM 19796, assembly GCF_000425205.1. Taxonomy (GTDB): domain Bacteria; phylum Bacillota; class Bacilli; order Bacillales; family BH030062; genus Pontibacillus_A; species Pontibacillus_A halophilus. The sequence goes on from NZ_AULI01000002.1 coordinate 226,371, forward strand.
TCCACAGGAGATAGAACAATCGATTACAACTCCGTTAGAGAATGAAATTGAGGGGATTAACGGGATTGATTCCTATCAATCCGCATCCACAACCGGATTTTCTTCTTTAACAGTTACGTTAGAAGGCGGTGTAGATACTAACACTACCTATTCGAAGATTCGGCAAGCCGTTTCAGACGTGTCGAGGACATTCCCTGAAAACGCAAACGATTCAAACGTTGAAACAGACCTACAAGCTTCTGCCGTTGCATCCTATCATTTACAAGCAGAAAACCACGAAGAACTTTATAACCTTCAGGATGAGGTAGAGCTTTGGAAAGAACAACTTGAATCCATCGGCGACGTTGACTATGTTCAAGTAAAAGGATTACCAAGTGAAGAATTACTTGTCAATCTAGATCTTGAACAATTGAATGAAAATGCCATAAATCCAGGGAATGTGATTGATGCAATCAATCAAGAGTTAAAGCCTGGCGCAATTGGAACAGTTGAACAGAATGATCAACGCTATCAGCTTCTTATAAAGAAAGCTTCGGATTGGCAACAATTAGAAGATCTTTCTGTTGGTAAGAATGGAGAAGGTGAGTCAGTTCGTCTTGGAGATATTGGAAGCATCTCCCTCACATTGAAAGATGAAGAGGACATCATTACCTATAAAGAAAAGCCTTCTTTATCTTTAACGGTATTAGCTAAAGAAGGAGTGAATATCTCTGCACTTCAGGATGAGATTACAACTAAAGTAGATGAGTTATCTTCAGAACTCCCTGAATCCATATCAGTCGAACAATTCTACACACAAAGTACGATTATTGAAGAAGTCTTTACAAACTTACTCTCATCATTTGGTTTTTCTTTATTAGCCGTACTTGTCGTCATGTTGTTAGGTTTACCAGTTTCTTCTGCGATACTCGTGGCAATTGCAATTCCAATCTCTGTTCTCGTTGGTTTAATACCGTTACCTTACACAGGCGTCGATTTGAATCAAATCTCGATAATTGGAATTATTATCGCAATCGGAATCTTAGTCGATGACGCAATTGTTGTAAACGATAATATCCAACGCAGGTATCAACTTGGTGACAACGCCCTTCAGGGGGTCATACAAGGTGTCAAAGAAGTACGTTTGTCGATCTTTACATCGACACTTATGATTGTATTTAGCTTCTTCCCGCTTACTTTCTTATCTGGTACGAACGGTGATTTCATTCGCGCCTTGCCGATGACACTCATTTGTACCATTATCGCATCAACCATTCTTTCTCTCACGCTCATCCCAACGGTTCAATACGGGAGAAAGAAACGAAATAAGAAAATGAACAGTGAAGGTAAAGTTGGATTATTAGGAGGATTGTTCCAGAAGCTTGAGACAGGATATGCAGACTCAGTCTTGCCGAAAGTAAGTAAACGTCCCGTTATCTTCGGCGTAAGCGGAATACTCTTATGTGTAGCTTTATTATTCCTAGCGACTCGCATTCCATTTGAGTTCTTCCCAGAAGCAGATCGTCAAGAAGTAACAGTATCCGTCACTTATTCTCAGGAAACTCCTATTGAGAAGACCACTGAGCAGTTGCAAACTATGGAACAGTACATTCAGGAAGAGACAGACAAGATTACAGAAACAGCTGTATTTGCTGGGAATGGAATGCCTGCTTTATTTAGTTCTGGATTAGAACGAACTGGCGAGTATACAGGACAATTACTCGTCCGCGTTGACAAAGACAAAACGAGCGCCAGTTCATTTATTGATGAGTGGGAGCCTAAACTTCGTGACGAGTTCAAAGACGCTGAAATCTTTCTAGAAACAATCGTTTCTGGTCCACCTCCGAGCCCACCCGTGGAAGTACAAATTCAAGGACCAGAACTTGATCAATTGCTTTCTATTGCAAGAGATTTAAAGGGTGATTTAGAAGGAATTTCAACATCAAACTTGGTCACATTAAATATGAATAACGAACAACCAGCTCTTCAGTATACGTTAGATCGTGACTTTATGGCTGAGAATTCCATATCGCTTCAGTCTGTTACAAGTCAGTTGCAAATCGCCAACACGGGCATCCCACTATCTACAATTGACACGGGCTCTGAGCAACTGCCTATGCGCCTATTAGTGGATGATGGTGATTCAGATGGTCTTGATTTGAGCGAGTTAACAGTCGTCTCAAGTGCACAAAGTCAGTCAGGTCCACCAACAACGTATACACTTGATGAATTTATTTCAACTGAAGAAACAAATCAAGTTGGTACAATTCCTCACGTGGATGGGGAGCGCACGATTACGCTTCGTGCTTATGGAGAAGAAGGTTCCACCTTCCAATCTGACGCAGCAGACACCGTCGATGCCTTTGAAGAATCTTTACCAGAGGATTATGCGTTTACGCAAAGTGGTCAAAGTGATGCAGCAACAGAATTCTTTATTGAGGTATCGAAGCTATTCTTGATTGTCTTGTTCCTCATTTACTTAGTAATTGCGGTACAGTTCAACTCCCTGCTTATGCCGTTCCTTATTACCGCTACTGTATTCCTTGCCATTACAGGAGCCATTGTCGGACTATTTGTCTTCCAAGAACCACTTAGCTTCTTAGCTGTTCTTGGCATCGTCTCCTTATCAGGAATCGTAGTACGGAACTCTGTTATTCTCGTCGAGTTTACAGAACAAAATCTTAAGCAGTCTATGGCGGTTGAGGAAGCCATTAAGGAAGCTGGACGAACGCGTATTCGTCCAATCGTTCTGACGACGCTAACGTCCATTGCAGCACTTGTTCCAATTATCTTTAGCGGCGATCAGCTATTCCAACCTCTAGCCGTATCCATTGTAGCTGGATTAGCATTCTCAACATTGTTAACTCTGCTACTGCTCCCAGCCTTTTATTTAATCCTTTATAAGGTAACGGGCAGACACAAAAAGGAGCAACCATCAAGCTAAATCACATTGTTTAACAGACCAAATCTTAAGATTTGGTCTGTTTTTTTTTGAGTTCTTCCTTTCCACGGCATGTCAGGAAAACTGGTTTCATTTAACGTTCATGAAACGGCCTCACTTTCCAAAAGCTAAACTTGAAAGGGGTGGAAAGAATGGGCAGAGGCAAAGGATATGAAGTTAAACGTCAAGATCATGAACATGAAAAACCACTGACAGCCAAACGGTTTGCAGAAATCGGGGAACAAAAGCCGTCGAACATGCATTCGAAAAAAGGCGGAGCCATCAAAGAATAAACAATGTTTTCCTTATACAAAAAAAACAGGGGTCTATTGATTAGACCCCTGTACCTCTACATATTTATCAAGCACTTGATTCACAACATAATGAATCGATTGATACAATTCCATATACCGCTTTTTCGGTACATCTATATAGTAACTATGAAGAATAACAAGCTCCATGTTCTCTTTCGTATTCTTTATTTGCGGCGGGTATACGGGCCCACCCGGATAAGCAGCCAGAAATTCCTCTACTGCCCCAGCCCATCTATTGTTCAAATCAAATATTGGATTCGTCTCTTCTTTCATGTAAGTAAAAAATGTTCGGTCATTTACCTCAGGTTTCCCTTCCTGTGAAAAAAACCGGTCATATAATGTGTCTACTTGTTCTTTCATTTCTAAGCTCAACTGTTGTACTGTAGATTCCAAACCGTTCACCCTTTCCCCTCTTACTTTAACACGAGGGATGGGTTACCTTCTACGCTTTCCGAAAAAACCGTTCCAAAATGAACCCTTCTTTCTTGAAGGTGTTGATTGATACCTGTGGTGAATCTTTTGCTCGTCTTTGATTTGTTTCAGTCGCTCGTTCATTTTGTACAACTCTTCTTGAAGCTGATCGATTTCCTGTCTATGGGAGAGGACCATGGTGAGCACTACTTCATCAGCCTTCTTGGCGACCTTGTCTTCTACCAACTGAACGCGATCCATAACTTCTACCCAGGCCTTCTCAAATTCCCTCTTAGAAATTCCACGTTCTGCTGTTACACCAATTTGCTTTGCCGCAAGCCCCATTTGGACCCCTCCTATTGTCGTCATTGACTATACTTTTTCTGCTTAAATAATGAACTTCCTTCACGTCCGACAAAACTAGAACCAAACCGCCAAAGTAAGTCGTTTACCCCTACTTTTCATCAAATGTGTAGAATGAAAGGCCAAAGAACCACGCACACTAAGCTTATAGGAGGGATTACTTATGAGTAAGAAAAAACAAAACAAAGCCGCGCAAGAAAAGCCAAAACAAGTGAATCAAAACTTTAAAGGTGACGGGAACCCTAAACTTGAAGGCGAAAACCGTCCAGCAACGTAACGATTAAAGACAAGCTCAATGCAGCTTGTCTTTTTCATTTTCTACATGTTTGAAATGGACCCACGCATAAAGTAAATGTCGTTTGCTATAGAATTTGTGACTAACATCCTCAACTGGCAAATGCAGCTCGTCCTTCCACCATCTTTTTTTAACAGAGCGGTCTGAAACATACCAGTCCTTCCGAATTGTATCTTGATGTGAATAGATGGGGTAAAGAAGCCGGAGCATCGGTGTTTTCGGCATCCTTGTCGAAAAATACTTTTCATATTCCCACCTTGCACCTGTTGGTTCCACATCCTTTGAGAAACGATAAAATTTCGGATAGTAATCTGGGTGAAACAACAATGATGCGAGTTTCTTCCCAAGCTTAATTCGCTCAGTCACATTAGAGAAGTGATTGACCGAATAGCCATATAGTTGACCTGTCATTGTGGGAAACAACACTGCACTTAAGTGGAAGAAATCTTGCGAGAGATAGGGCAATCGATGAAACACGTGTTCACGATATTCAGGGTGTGCAATAACCGGTTGTTGAATCACATTCTGTTCATTAATAATGAGTGCCTTCACAAGCCGCTCCTCGTCTTTATGGGTGAAGAAATGAAACCATTCATGTTTCATAAACGTAGAAACATGGAAATAGGTAAGATGGTGAAATTGAGGTTTTCCTGTCTTCTTTGAGTACATATACGTCAATAGTTGGGGGTATGCATCACTGAAGATTAGCCAGTTGGCACGTTCATATGTCTTGAACAGCATGTTCCGTTCTTTCATTCCAAGTAGCGTGCGAATCGGCATCGTTTCTAAGTCAGTCATGTTCCAACCTGCATTTCGGGACACCATACTTGCTAATAAGGCCCACTTTAACTCTTTACATTGTTCATAAATTCGTAAATAAGCTTTCGTTCGTGAAATATTATCGGTGTTGTTCTCTAGCGTTTGCTGTCTTGCCCACTCTTGAAACACAACGATCACCTCCCTACTAGCATGAAGAACTTGGTCGTTTCTCATTCTGAATCGAAAGAATATTTTTCTTCTCAAGCCAATTCTTTTTTTGATATGATACTTACATGCATAGGGAGGGACACGATGAATTATCCAAATGGTAAGAAGCGTGCGGCGTATCAAAGCAAACAAACCCGCTCTCTTCAGCCCGAATTCTCCAATCGCGGCATGTCATTGGAGGAAGATATTAACCAGACAAACGAGGCATACCTTGCTGCAGGCAAGGCAGTCATACACAAGAAACCGACACCAGTTCAGATTGTGAAAGTAGACTACCCAAAACGTAGTGCTGCTGTCATAAAAGAGGCCTATTTTAGGCAAGCTTCTACTACAGACTATAATGGCGTATATAAAGGAACCTATGTAGACTTTGAAGCAAAGGAAACAAAAAACAAAACCTCTTTTCCCTTATCCAATATTCATGAGCATCAGATCGAGCACATGAAACAGGTAATGCAGCAAAATGGTTTATGCTTTATGATTGTAAGATTCTCAACCCTTGGAGAAACGTTTTTTCTACATGCAGAGAAACTTTTTTCAATTTGGGATCGTCAAACTAAAGGTGGAAGAAAATCAATCCCCTATGAGGTGTTCAAAGAGGAAGGCATCTTAATTCCTTTTCGATACCATGCACGAGTCGATTACTTATCCGTACTCGACGACTACCACCTTTAAAGAATGGAGGAAGATGAGACATGGCAGAAAATAGCCAATCTCGTACAGCTAGAAGAAATCAGAAGAAAAGCAGTAGTAAGACAAGAAATCGCACTTTATTTAAACGTATAATCATGACAGTCTTTATCATCGGTATCCTTGCCGTCATTGGTGGTGGCATTACCGCCTTCACTTGGATTCAAAGCGCCCCCCCTATCGATGAAGAGTCGCTGATGAGTAGTTATTCAACGAAAATACTCGACAAAAACGGGGATGTGTACGCTGAATTAGGCGCCAACCGAGAAGAAATTAAATACGAAGACATATCTCCTCTTGTGGAAGATGCCGTGCTAGCAACAGAGGACGTTCGCTTTAGAAGCCACTTTGGAATTGATTTCCAACGGATAGCAGGAGCCGTCTGGGCGAACGTAACTCAAGGATTCGGTTCACAAGGTGCTAGTACCATCACACAACAAGTGGTAAAGAATTATTTGTTATCAGATGAAAAGAAATTAAAACGTAAAGTTCAAGAACAATATTTAGCAATTAAAGTGGAACAGAAATATTCCAAAAACCAAATACTAACCATGTACTTAAATCAGATTTATTATGGTGAGGGTGCATATGGCATTAAAGAAGCTTCGGAAGTTTATTTCGGTAAATCTGACTTAAATGAATTAACCTTACCTGAAGCTGCATTGTTGGCCGGGTTGCCACAGCGTCCATCTGCTTACAATCCATTCGATAGTCCAGAGCTTGCCAAAGAACGAATGAGTACCGTATTAAGCTTAATGGTACAACATGACAAGATTTCAGAGGCTGAAGCCGAAGAAGCAAGAAACGCTAACATTGAAGACCTCATTGTTCAGGAACGCCCAGAAGATGAAAACAGATACGGAGCGTTCGTTGAGAAAGTCATTGATGAAGTTGAAGAGAAGTTCCCTGATGTGGATGTACAGACTGCTGGACTTACGATTCACACGACACTTGACCCTGTAGCTCAACAGCGAGCAGAAGAATTACTAACAACAGGCTCAGGAATTAGTTTCCCAGACGAAGAGTTTGAAACTGCTCTTTCAGTAATTGATACGAAGTCCGGTGCCATCCGAGCAATTGGTGGAGGCGTCGACTATGCTGGGGCGTTTAAACAAACAAACTACGCTATCGACGAGGCCAGACAGCCAGGTTCAACGTTCAAACCTATCATGGCTTATGGACCTGCCGTAGAATACTTGAAATGGTCTACGTATCATCAAATTGTAGATGAAGAATATTATTACCAAACCGTTCCAGACACCGAAGTTCGAAACTACACACGTAGCCATATCGGACAACGATCCATTCGCGACCACTTGACTTGGTCACGAAACGTACCTGCTGTGAAAACATTCAATGAAGTCGGAGCAGGCAATGCAGAGAAATTTGCAACAAACTTAGGTCTCGAGTTTGAAAACTCCCCTATTTATGAGGCAAATGCAATAGGCGGTGGTAAGGAAGTAACAACACTTGAACTAGCTGGTGCCTATTCAGCGTTCGGTAATGGTGGGATTTACAACGAACCTTATTCAGTCACGAAGGTAGAATTCCCAGAACTCTACGATGGACCTAAAGAAGCGAAATTTAAACCTGAACCAAAAGCTGCGATGTCAGACTACACCGCATACATGGTTACAGACATGCTTAAAGACGTTATTGGTGAAGGAACGGCGAGACAAGTTAATTTACCAGGTGTTCCTGTTGCCGGGAAAACTGGTACAACGAACGACAGTAAAGATGTATGGTTTTCTGGTTATACGTCGGATTACACCATTTCAGTGTGGTCTGGCTACAAGAAGCGTACACCAGTTAACGAAACCGGCCAGGCTGTACCTAAACAAGTATTCCAGTCATTAATGGGTACACTAGCTAGCCAAAGTCAGCCAGCTGATTTCCAAAAGCCTAACTCAGTAGCAGAAGTTCAAATTGAAGCTGGTACATGGCCTGCGAAACTGCCAAGTGACTACACGCCAAATGACCGGATTACAACAGAACTATTTGTTAAAGGCGAAGAACCGAAAAAGACATCACAACAATTTGACCGCCTTGACCCAGTCCAGAACCTATCTGGTCAGTATGATGCAGAACAAGGTGCTATTAATTTAAATTGGAGTTATAAAGACGCTGAAGGCATCTCCTTCAAAGTACGAATGGCTGCTGATGGCGGAGAAGCCCAAACGATTACAACAACTAAAGATAATCAGCTACAGCTAAATAACTTTGAGCCTGGACGCACTTACACATTCCAAGTCATTGCAGTCGAAGACCAGAACGCGTCCCTTACGAGCGAACCTGCTTCTGTTGCAATTGAAGTCCCTGCTGAAACTGAGCCTGAGGATCCATTAGATGGTCTTGGTGAAGAAGGTGACGAAGGTGACGAAGAAGATGAAGGGGAAGGAAACGGCGAATCAGACGGTGACAACCAAGACGAAGAAAATGAAAATAACGAAGGTAACAACAATAATGATAACAATAACCCTGGGAATGGAAACAACAATGGAGATGACCAGGGCAACAATCAAAATGGGAATGGGGACAGCGAAACCCCTCCTGAAGAAGAGGACACACCACCTGAAGAAAATCCTAATAATGGAGACAATGAAGGTGAAGGCGAAGGAGATGAAGAAGGAGACGATGATTAACGTCTTCTCTCCTCCCTTTTGTAAGAACGCTTGGTTATAACCAAGCGTTCTTTTTTTGTTTTCCCCTAGGGTGCGCTACTCCTCGTAATGCCTTTAGTAGCACTGAGAGCTTAAACAAATAAAAAACACCCTTATAGAGGGTGTTTTAAGCCTTATAGACGCCGCTTCTTATTAAGGCAAAGGTAAATCATTTAAACCTATTTTGCTTCTTTCTCCTTCTTCCTCATGCGCTTTTGCCCTTCCCTGCACAAATGCAGCAACGGACAAGCATCGCACTTTGGAGCACGTGCGGTGCAATGGTACCGTCCAAAGAAAATAAATCGATGATGAGTTGGGCTCCATTTCTCTTTTGGAACTTTCCTCATTAACGTTTTCTCAACTTCTAGCACGCTATCCTTCCACCGGCAAATACCAAGTCGTTTCGAAACACGCTCAACGTGTGTATCAACGGCAATGGTTGGTTCCCCAAATGCTACAGCTGCTACAACATTTGCCGTCTTCCTTCCAACACCAGCTAACTGCTCAAGCTCTGCTTTCGTATTCGGAACGACACTGTCATACTCCTCAACAAGCGTTTGAGATAACTTCTGTATATTCTTAGCTTTGTTTCGATACAATCCAATCGAACGTATATCTTGCTGTAGCTCATCAAGTTCTACATTCAAGTAATCTTCTGGTGTCTTATATTTAGCAAATAATGCAGGCGTAACTTTATTGACCAATGCATCCGTACATTGGGCAGAGAGCACGACAGCAATTAATAATTCAAATGGGTTATCATGGACAAGCTCACAATCTGCGTCTGGATACATGACTTCAACTTCGCCAAGTACCTCATTGATTTGTGATTGGTTCAACATTACATCTTCTCTCCCTAGGCGTCATCAAGCCAGTTGTAATACACCGACGTATCACGTTTTTCTTTCGAGGCTGCCGCTTGTTGCGATACAGGTGATTGTCGGAAAGATTTGCTTTCTTCCCTCGCCTGTTGGACACTACGTATCCCCTTTTTCTTCCACTCTCTTAGAATACGGTCAATGTATTTAAAGTTCAATTTCCCCATAAGCACAGCTTCACGCAATGCCGCTTTAATCAAGGCAGGCTCTTGTTTATCTTCATCAAGCCATATATTAATCGTTTCAATTTCAAATGGACTAATCGGACGACCAAACTCTTTCTCAAACAAGACGAACAAATTTGGTTGTTCTTCTTCTGTCTCTGTTGTTTGTTGAGGGGCTGGTTCATCTTGCATGAGGGCCTCCCATAAACCATCTAGACTATAGACCTCAACAAGCCTACCATTGTCCGTATGCGTCTGTTCAATGGACATATACCCCTTTTGAATGAGTTTCCTTAACACTTCAGAGCATTGTTGCTCATCAAATGTCATCGACTCAGCCAATTCAGTTGGCGTAGGGAAGTCGATTCCTTGAGTTTGAAACCGATGAATGTGCAACAACAGCATCACATCCGCTTCAGTTAAATCAAGCATCGTATATTTCGTAAATAGCTGTTTGGGGAAGCTCATTTGGTCTTTCATCAACGTACTGATTGTATTCATTGCATTCACCTCCACCCAAACGGTTCCGTTCTAGATTACTGAATGATTATAACATGACTTAATCGACTAAAGACAAGTGAAAATGAATGAAAAAGCCCCCAATACATGGGAGCTTTCACACATTAAGGATATAAGCGATTTAATAGACGTGGGAATGGAATGGTTTCTCGAACGTGTTCTACTCCGGCAATCCATGCCACTGTTCGTTCTAGGCCAAGCCCGAAACCAGAGTGTGGCACACTTCCGTATTCGCGAAGCTCCATATACCATTTGTACGCGTCATCTGTAAGTTCATGCTCTTCATAGCGTTGTTTCATTAATTCAAGATCATCAATTCGCTGAGAACCACCGATGATTTCTCCATAACCTTCAGGAGCAATTAAGTCAGCGGCTAGTACAACCTCTTCACGATTTGGATCTGGCTTCATGTAGAAGGCCTTAATATGTGCTGGGAAGTGAGTGATAAACACTGGCTTCTCATGCGCTTCTGCAATTGCCGTTTCATGAGGTGCGCCGAAATCATCTCCCCATTCAATATCATCGAATCCTTGTTCTTTCAAGAATGTAATAGCTTCATCGTACGTAATACGTGGGAATGGAGCTTTCACAGTCTCAAGTTTAGATACATCGCGTTCTAGTGCATGCAATTCAAGCTTGCAATTCGAAAGAACAGATTGGACTACATGAGAAACATATTGCTCTTGATATTCTAAGCTTTCTTCATGATCAACGAACGCCATTTCAGGTTCGATCATCCAGAATTCAATTAAGTGGCGACGTGTTTTAGATTTCTCAGCACGGAAAGTAGGTCCGAATGAGAAGACTTTATTAAATGCCATCGCAGCCGCTTCCATGTACAGCTGACCACTTTGAGATAGATACGCATCTTCGTCAAAGTATTTCGTATGGAATAGCTCCGTTGTCCCCTCTGCTGAGGAGCCTGTTAAGATTGGAGGATCGATCTTTGTAAATCCTCTATCATTGAAGAATTCATACGTAGAACGGATAATTTCATTACGAATTTTCATTACCGCGTGTTGCTTCTTCGAACGCAACCACAGATGACGGTGGTCAAGTAGAAATTCAGGTCCGTGCTCTTTCGGTGTGATTGGGTAATCCACAGCTTCGTGAATCAGTTCCAAGCCGCTTACTTGAAGTTCATACCCAAACGGAGAACGGGAATCTTCTTTAACCGTTCCGGTCACCCATAGAGAGGACTCTTGTGTAATATTCTTTGATAAAGTGAAGATTTCCTCTTCAACATCTGATTTAACTACTACGCCTTGCATAAAGCCAGTTCCGTCGCGAAGTTGTAAGAATGCAATCTTCCCGCTAGAACGCTTATTTGCCAACCAGGCGCCAATCGTTACTTCTTCTCCTACGTGCTTGTGCACTTGTGAAATAGTCGTTTTCAACGAAATTCCCTCCAAAAACTATTGATGTGACTTAACAAAACGTTTAATTCGCTTTGCTGCTTCCTCGAGTTGCTCGAGAGATGTGGCGTATGAAAGTCGTACATTATCAGGTGCCCCGAACCCTGAACCAGGTACAAGGGCTACTTTCTCCTCTTCTAGCAGTGCTTTCACCCAATCATCCACCGTAGTGAAGCCATTACTTTGAACAGCTTCTTGAACGTTAGGAAATAGATAAAAGGCACCTTGAGGCTTCTCGCAATAAACGCCTGGAATCGATGCGATCCATTCGTGTAATTTCTCCAATCGATCGTGAAAGGCTGCTTTCATTGGTCCTAAATCGTCCTCACTAGACGTATAGGCTTCAAGCGCCGCAAATTGAGCTACACTTGTCGGATTTGAGGTGGAATGGGACGCTAAATTCGACATTGCTTTAATGATGGTCGCATCGCCGACTGCATACCCAATTCTCCATCCTGTCATTGCGTGTGATTTAGAAACGCCATTTATAATAATAGTTCGTTCCTTCAGTTCATTCGAAAGTTGAGCAATGGAGACGTGGCCTTCTCCTTCATAAATAAGCTGCTCATAGATCTCGTCAGATACAATTAAGAGACCTTGACGAAGACAAATTTCACCGATGGCTTCAAGTTCATCTTTCGTATATACCATTCCAGTTGGGTTGGAAGGCGAGTTAAGAATGATAGCCTTCGTGTGATCTGTAATAGCCGCCTCAAGTTGTTCAGGTGTGAGTTTAAATTGATTCTTCTCCTCACCTTTAACAAAGACTGGCTTTCCTTCTGCAAGCTTAATTTGTTCCGGATAGCTCACCCAATACGGCGTAGGGACAATGACTTCATCTCCTGGATTAAGCAACACTTGAAATAGTGTATAAAGGGCGTGCTTTGCCCCAGTTGTAACAATGACTTCGTTTGAAGCATATGTAAGTGCATGGTCTTCTTTCATTTTCTTTACAATGGCTTCCTTCAACATAGGAATACCTGAAGAAGGAGTATATTTCGTCTTCCCTTCATCCATTGCACTCTTCGCAGCATGCAAGATATGCTCTGGTGTGTTGAAATCAGGCTCCCCTGCCCCAAGTCCGATGACATCATGACCAGCAGCTTTTAATTCGTTGGCTTTCGCCGTTATCGCAAGCGTTGCTGAAGGTGTTAATGATTGAACACGTTTCGCTAATTCCATGTCTTCTACCTCCCCATCGTAAATCCAGGATAGTCATTATAGTCTGAACCATCCTCAAATGAATAATACTCCAGTACATAGTGACCGCTCTCATTGTTGAATGTAACTTCATAGAGTGGTGTATCCTTATAAATAGCGAGTGAAAGCTTAATGTACTCACAGTTGCTACATGAATCAGCCCATTGTTCTTTCATTTGCTTGGCTGAAATGCCTTCATCTTTCTTGTAATAGATGACTGGTTTCGGTTTCTCATCCTCTAAAGGAACAGGAACAAAAGCAATCCCTTCTGTACGATTCGCCTCTACCCCTGTCACTATATCATATTGACGCTCTCCGTGGTAGCGGGTCGTCGTATCGACTTCTTCAAGCGCTGTTTCCTCAATGGCTGTTTCCCAAGAAGCAGGATAAGTTTCTGTTTTAGAACTCATGACATCAAGATATAGCCAAATGAAACACGAAAGCACAACAGGAACAAGAGCGACGAGTGACCAGAGTACAATACGTAGACGACTACGTTCGGTATATTGTGAAAACCGCTGTGTTCTCATCTTCATCATCCAATGCTAATCCAAACATTAAATCCTGCTCTTTTAATGTTCGATTTAATGAATCCACAATCTTGTACAGTTCACTTGAGTTTTCAACTCGTACAGTGGATAGAACCTCTATTTTATGATCTTCCATGGTATCCCTCCCAAAATGCATTCATGGAACTTTAGAACAGATATTGTAAGTCATACAACTGACCAGAGGGGTAACAATAAAGGTACACCAGTAATCAAACTTACCAAAGTTTATTATAACAGCTACACGCGTTCCATTCGCAAAAATTTAAAATTTGATTTCAAACCCTACCATTTGCCTGTACAACCATAGTTGTGCAGGTTTTTTTACGGACTAAGCTAAGGCTTAGTCCGTCTTAAGAATTTCATATTCATCAGGTGTGCACTGAATCACCATCGTTCCAACTTCTTTAAGCTGATAGACGTCAATCCATGACTCCTGAAAGCGTGCCATAAGCCCTTCATTCACTTCTTTGCCTTTCACATCATAAATAATCGCTAAATGAGGGTCAATGGTATCTAGGAGAGGCAGTGTTGGTGACTGTGTGGATGCATAATCGCCAACCTTCAACAGCTCTGCCTTCAACGGATAACTATCCATCATCCTTTGCTCTGCTTTCACATCTCCTGTAGCCATATACAACAAAGATGTATATCCATATTGAATAAATAGGCTCATTTCCTCTTCTTTCATCCCAGGCAATACTCGTATGGAGATTCCTGGTGTTAATTCATAGGATTGATTGTGCTCCCATTTATCACTTTCAACGTCCCGCGGAACCTCTCCACAGACTTGCTGCACTTCCCCTGAATAGATGAGTTTCTCTACACTAAGGCGGTTCATAAGCTTGCCAGTATTTCCACACGTTTCGCTTGTCTGATTGGTTAGAATGATTGCATCTAAGTGGTGAATATGGAAATCATCCAAATAACCGACCAACGCTTCTTCGCTAGCAGCTGACCCCGTGTTAAATAAGAATTGTTCTCCTCTACCCGTTTGGATAAGCATCGATTCCCCATCAGGCAGATCAAAGAAAGCATAACGAATTACATTAGGCTGTAAAGGCGCTAAGTCCGCCACAACATGTGTAGGCAAGTTCAAGCCGATACAGATGATGACTACAATGGAAAGCCAACGCATCTACATGCACCTCTTTATACAGACTACCTATTAGGATGCGTTGTTCCATTCTGTTTATAACCAATCTTTCGCGTGATTCATTAAATGGTGAGTAGAATCATGAACTACCTTGACATTCGGGATTGAATCCGTGAAATATTTCCCATATTTCTTCGTTACGATGCGGTCATCGCACACGAACACAATTCCACGATCGGTTGAGGAGCGGATTAATCGACCAAAGCCTTGTTTAAATCTTATAACTGCATTAGGCAGGGAAAGATCCATAAAGGCATTACGCCCTTGTTCTTTAAGTGCTTCCGCCTTTGCCTCATATACCGGATGATCAGGGGGCTGGAAAGGCAGTCGGACAATAACAAGTGAACTTAAGTCTTCACCAGGTATGTCTACACCCTCCCAAAACGAACTCGTCCCAAATAAGATTGATTGATCGAAGGATTGAAAATTCTTCTTTAACCTTGCTCTGCTCCCACTTGATATCCCTTGGGCAATCAATACAAATTCATCTTGTGTCATAAATTCTTTAATAGCACTGTACGTTTTTCTTAACATATCGTAAGAGGTAAAGAGCACAAGCATCCGCCCTTTCGTAACTGTTGCTAGCGAATAAATGGCCTCACACGTTGCGTAAATAAATGCCTCTTGGTCTTTACCCTTTATATCTGGAAAGTCGTTCGGTACGAACAGTTGCACCTGTTCTTTGTAATTGAACGGGGATTCTATCTGCTTCGTACTCGCCGCCTCTTCAAGTCCAAGCCGCTTCTGTATATACGAGAACGATTGCTTCATGGTTAATGTGGCACTTGTCAACACAATGCTCTCTTTCTTGTCGAACAGCGCATCCTTTAAGAGCGAAGCAACCTCAATGGGTTCGCTATTTAAGTAGACTGCATTCTTCGCACCATGAGCTTCAATTTCAATCCACTTCACTTGATGTTCATGATCTTCAAGTAGCAGTTGGTCAATGCTGTCAATAACGCTCTCCATCCTGTCCATATACATCGATAGGTCATCCGTCCAACGTTTCGCTTCTTCTGATGATTCCGCTGCTGTAATCCATTCTTTCAGTCTTCGCAGATACGTAATCGCATCACGGACGTTAAAGAGCACGCGTTCTGACATTTCAGTGACTGCCTGCCACGCTTCTTTATGTTCATCGTTAATGGTGTAGCGATATTGGTAACGCCCAACATCATTTAAGCTAATGTCCTTTTGTTTCTTCTTTGAAACATAGGAGAATAAATATCGAAAGAGTTCGTCTGCATCCTCTTTCATATGGATCATGAGTTTCTCCCAGTCGCTCTTTCGGTGACGCTCAGACATTTCCGGATAGGAAGCATGTAGGGATGACATCCAATCACCGGGCTTATCGCTCCCAATTTCATTCAATAAGTATTGGAAGGATACATAATCAAGCTTTAAACCAAAATATCTCGCTGCTGTTGTTTCTAGATGATGGGCTTCATCAATAATCATCTTGCCATATGAGGGCAATAGCTGGTGCTCACTTACTAAATCTGCACACAACAACGAATGGTTCGTAATAACGAGATTTGCTTGCTGAGCTTTCTTTCTAGCACGTTGATAGAATGACCGAGAAAACCAAGGGGATTTCGGGTCTAGATATCCCTCCGCCTCAGCCGATACACGTCTCCAGAAAATCTGCCCACTGCTCGGTAGTTGAATTTCGTCACTATCACCTGTTGTAGTTTGAGTCAACCATACGAGAATCATCGCCTTTGTTAAAGTGACATCATAATTATCACGTCCGCTCGTCTGTAGCTCATATTCAAATTTCTTCAAGCTTAGATAGTGCTGCTTCCCTTTCATTAATGCCGTCTTAAAGTTGAAAGGAAGGACGCTCTGTAGTCTTGGAATTTCGCTCGTTAACAGCTGCGCTTGCAACTGAGTGGTATGCGTACTAATCATGACGCGCTCATTTTCTTTGACACTCTCATAAATAGCAGGTAACAAATAGGCAAGTGACTTCCCAGTACCTGTCTCTGCTTCAATTAAGGCATGATCATGTGACTGAAAAGCATCATAAATACAATGAGCCATTTCTTCCTGGCCTTCGCGTCTCTCATAATAAGACAAATGCTTGCTCATAAAGCCATTCTCACCAAGAGTATCTTCAAGAAATGGCTCAAACCCCTCAAAGGACACGTGAGGCTCATCCTCATCAGACACTGGTTTACGTAATGCAATCCCCCGGAAAATTTCTAAATCGTCTCGTTCTTCTACCGTAAACGCTTGTTGATTCATCCAGTTTCGTAAATGTTCTGACCAGTCACTTTTCAGCTTTCGTTCAAGGTCCATAAGGGAATTTAACGTTTCATACGGTAATGCCTCCCCTCGCTGCAACAGCTGTAGAAGTACATCCCCAGTAACCGCTGCATCACTAAGAGCTCGATGGGGGTCATCATGTTGAACGTTTAGAAATTCGGCTAGCTGAGACAATTTATACCCAGGAGCTTCTGGAACCAAGATTCGAGCTAGTTCAACTGTATCTAGTACTTTCATATGTAAAGGTACATGCCCAGTACGCTCCACTTCCGCATTTAGAAAGTTCAAATCAAATTGAACATGATGCGCAACAAAGTAAGCGTCTTGGCATCTCTTAAGAATATCTTTCACCACATCTTCAAAATAAGGAGCATCTTCAACATCTTCATCGCGAATACCCGTTAACTGAGTAATAAAGGATGGGATGGGTTGTCCTGGATTCACGAACGACTGGTACTGATCGGTTACTATTCCGTCCACAATTGTAACCATCCCAATCTCGATAATTCGGTCTCCCTTTTTAGGGGAATGGCCAGTTGTTTCTATATCCACTATTACATATTTCGTCATTCGTACACCTTCTTTCAACTAAAAAGAAAACTCCCAAACAATAGGGAGTTAGAGCACCGTTAACGGTGGTTCCTGATGAATAAGCTCTACAATTTCGTTATGCTCATTCATAATTGCAACCTTAGGAGTAAACGTTTCAAGTTCTTTCTCATCCACTAAGGCGTAAGAGACAACGATGACTATATCACCAGGTTGCACTAACCGGGCAGCTGCGCCATTTAGGCACACAACCCCACTATTCCGTTCTCCTGGGATGACATAGGTTTCTAGTCGTGCTCCATTATTGTTATTAACAATTTGCACCTTTTCGTGTGGGAGTATTCCCACTTCGTCGAGCAGATTCGCATCAATCGTAATACTGCCGACATAATTTAAATCCGCTTCTGTTACACGAGCGCGGTGAATTTTCGATTTCATCATCGTGCGCATCATAGAACGCAGTCCTCCTATCGTAACACTGTACTTTGGTGTCCATGTTGATCCATGATGACATTGTCGATGAGGCGCGCCTGTTGAAAATAGACAGCTAATGCCAGAATGACTTGCCCTTCTACACGATGAATACGTTCCAGACTCGGATATGCCAGTAGATCAACGTAATCTATTTTACCATGAGTATGCGTGTTAATGAAGTGGGAAACTGCTTGACGGATGGTCTCTACATCCCGCTCTCCTGCTACTATCATCCCTCGTCCTATCTGTAATGCTTCTTGAAGCTTTGGTGCCACTTTCCTCTCATCTTCATGAAGGTAGACGTTTCTTGAACTCATGGCAAGCCCATCTGCTTCACGCCTTGTAGGAACGGGGATCAGCTCAATTGGGAAATTGAAATCTCGAATGAGACCCGCTACTATAGCTAGTTGTTGTGCATCTTTCTCACCAAAGTAAGTCCTGGTCGGCATGATAATCGTGAATAGTTTCGTTAAGACGGTCGCGACTCCATCGAAATGACCTGGCCTACTACTTCCGCACAAGACATCGACACCAGATTGAACCTTTACGGTGACAAGAGGAGATTCCGGGTACATATCAGATACGTCAGGCATGAACACGAAATCTACCTCTGTCTCCAGAGCCACGAGCATGTCTCGTTTTTCGTCTCTTGGATAGCGGTCTAGGTCCTCATTCGCTCCAAATTGAAGAGGGTTAACAAAGATACTCAACACAACGATATCATTTTGATTACGAGCTTCTAGTAATAAGCTCTTATGCCCCTCATGTAAGTATCCCATAGTAGGGACGAACCCAATTGTGGCACCATCGGCACGGAGATGGGCAAGTTCTTGTTGGAGTTCGGTAGCTGTTGAGAAGATTCTCATACCCGTTCACTTCCATATAGGTGCTGAATTGTTTCTTCTTGAATGGAGAAACCATGTTCATCTGAAGGGAATGCGCTTGATTTCACTTCTTGAACGAATGCAGATAAAGCATCATTGGCTACACTGTTCAAGTTTGTATAGGCTTTAGCAAATTTAGGTAGCCTGTCCACACCGTAGGTTACTAGGTCATGATAAACAAGTACCTGACCATCACAGTCAGGACCAGCTCCAATCCCGATAACAGGGATATTTACAACTTCAGCTATGAGAGCAGCTAATGAGCTCGGCACACATTCAAGGACGAGAGCGATGGCTCCACTTCTTTCTGTCGCTTTTGCATCATCGATAAGCTGTTGAGCTGCTTCTAGCTCTTTCCCCTGTACTTTATAACCACCTAACACATGAACGGATTGTGGTGTAAGACCTAGGTGAGCAACAACAGGTATCCCAGCGAACGTTAACTTCTGAATCACGTTCAATACCTCTCCGGCTCCTTCAACTTTCAAGGCGTGCGCGCTTGTCTCTTGAAACATTCGCTTAGCATGAAGGAGTGTTTGCTCCATAGATACGTGATAGGACATAAAGGGCATATCTACAACGAGGTATGTATTTGGTGCCCCTCTTTTCACTGCTTTCCCATGATGAATCATATCGTCTACTGTCACTGGTATTGTTGATTCATAGCCAAGCACAACCATCCCAAGTGAATCTCCTACAAGGATCATATCTACTCCACTTGTTTCTGCTTGTTTCGCAGAAGGATAGTCATAGGCTGTGACCATAGCGATCTTTTTCCCGGTCTTCTTCATTTGACCCAACTGTTTATGTGTTTTCATCCTCATCTTTCCCCCACTTTATTTCTGCTGAATAGAGAATCTCTTCTTTCCCATCTTCATCACATACTTTTAAAGCTCCATCTGGCTCAATCCCTAATAGAAGAGCCCGCCACTCTCGCTTCGCTGTCTTCACTACAACGCGTTCCCCAATTCGATAAGCAAATGCTTCCCAGCGAAGCTTAATGCGTTGAAATCCGTGTTCCATGTATTCCTCATATCGCTTCTCAAACGTTTGCAACAAAGCTTGAATAAATGGTGTAAGCTCAAAGGATTGACCCGTTTCATTCCGAACGGATGTTGCAATAGATTGAATCTCTTCAGGAAAATGCTCCGCTTCATGGTTTACATTAATCCCTGTCCCTAACACGATGTACTGGATTTGATCATGTTCTGCTTGAAGTTCAGTTAAAATGCCTGCAAGCTTCTTCCCATTTGAAAGGATATCATTGGGCCATTTTATTTGAGGCTTCATCCCACAATGTGTTTTAAGCACTTCTGCCAAGACAGTCGCTGCTAACAAAGTCATTTGAGGCGCTCGGTGAGGTTCAATCTCCGGGCGCAAGAGCATGCTCATCCAGACGCCTTCCCCTTTTCTAGAATGCCAAGACCGATTCAAGCGACCTCTTCCCCTTGTCTGTTCATCAGCAAGAACCACAGTTCCATGCTCCGCATTTTGTTGAGCGAATTCATGGGCATGCAACTGTGTTGAGCCTACGCTACTGTAATGGTGCAGCCGCTGCCCTAGCCAGTTTGTCTCAAGTCCCCATTTCACCGTATTTGCACTTAATTTATCAGGAGTATGAACGATTCGATACCCCTTCCTAGGAGCAGCTTCTATGGTGTACCCATCTTTCTCTAATTCCTTCATATGCTTCCAGATTGCTGAACGACTAATATTCAAAGCTTCTGAAAGCACTTGACCAGAAACATATTCACGCTCTCGGTCTTGTAATAAATGAATTAACTTGGATCGTGTGGATTCCATTCAATCACCCACTCTCTAATGGTGTTGCGGTCATTTTGCAGTTGTCCTAGGAGGACATGATATTCAATATCATTTAATAAGTTTTGAATCCATGGACCTGGCTTTTCATCTGGGAACAGTTCTTTTATGTCCTTCCCGTCTACTGCCAAGTCTGCTCGACTCTTTATCGGAAGCTCTTTAAAGAGTTTCCCTACTGATGTTTTAGGGTGTAATTGGTCATATCCTACCGAATCCATCAATTCACGGAAGGAATCCAGAAGTTCTTCACCCACTCGATATAAAACGTAAGGAAGTGGATCACAAGACAAACGCTCAAGACCATCAAGCAATGTATGCGCTTTATTCTTTGTCGCCTTTGATAGCTTCCATTCTGTCATGAACGTCTTCACATCAATGGTTGAATAATGAACAAGCAACGAAAGGAAAGATGCCATATCTTGTAATGGACGGCTCGTAACTGACTCTAAGACCGGCACTAGATTGTTACGATTACGAAAGATTGGTAGTTCGTGGACCAAGCCGCTTTCAACAAGAAGCTCCACTCCTTCTTGTACGTAACGACCTGCTATTAATTTCTCCATTTCTACCGCAATGCGTTCAACCGCTATCTCCTTCAACAGCTCTCGAGAAGTTGTTAGAGCTTCTTTAGTATTCGGGGATAATCGAAAGCCTAATTGACTGACAAAGCGTGCTGCCCTCATCATTCGAAGCGGGTCTTCAAGAAATCGCTGTGATGCATCGCGTACTGTATTTAGCACCTGTTGCCTCAAGTCTTGTTGCCCATGGTAAGGGTCGACGATTCCACCCTCTACATCCATTGCAATTGCATTGATGGTGAAGTCTCGTCTTGATAGGTCTTCTTCGATAGAAGAAGTAAAGGATACGTGGTCTGGATGGCGGAAATCCGAATACTCCCCTTCAACTCGAAACGTCGTAACTTCGTAAGATTCTCCGCAGTGTCTCACCATGACTGTACCATGTTCAATCCCAACAGGAATCACCTTCTGGAAGAGCGCTTGGACTTGTTCTGGTCGTGCAGATGTTGCAATATCCACATCTCCACTTTCACGTCCAAGTAAATAATCCCGTACCGCACCCCCGACAAAAAACGCCTGATGGCCAGCGGCCATCAGCGTTGTTAATATCGGTTTTGCCTCTTCAAATTTATCCTTCATGAACAAGACTCCTTTGCTGAAGCAATTCCTTATAGATGGATTCATAGTGCTCACGGATTGTGGCGGAATGAAACTCATTTTGAACACGTTGCAGTCCATTCGTAATGAATGTACTCGATAGCTCATCATCTTGTAAGATTTGTAGTGCATAGGAGGCAATTTGGTCTACATCGCCAACTTCTGCAATAAATCCTGATTTACCGTGCCCAATAACTTCAGGAATCCCGCCGATATTCGTGCCAATACAAGGAACACCACAAGACATTGCTTCCAACAAGACAAGTCCAAAGCTCTCTTTCTCAGATAAGAGGAGTTTAAGATCAGCTAATGAAAGCAATTCAGAGACATTCTCTTGTTTGCCAAGGAATAAGACTCGGTCTCTTAAGCCCTTCTCTTGGACAAGCTGACAAATCGCTGAATACTCAGGTCCATCACCAACAAGCAATAATTTAGCGTCAACTTTAGCAGCTACTTGTTCAAACGCTAAGATTACATCTTGAACGCGCTTCACCTTTCTGAAGTTCGAAATATGAATAAGCACTTTCTCATGAGAGCTAATGCCATACTCTTCTCGAAGATGACTGACATCATGTTTACGGTATTCTCTTTCATCCACAAAGTTATAGACAACATCCATGTCTCTTTCTACTTGTAGCATGTCTTTCGTCTGATGCACTAAGCTCTCAGAAACGGCAGTAACCCTGTCTGATTTCTCAATCCCAAATCGGATCATCCGTTTTAGCGAGGAGTCTACACCAAGGACCGTGATATCTGTTCCGTGCAACGTTGTCACGATTTTCAAGTCATGACTGACCATTTCCTTCGCTAGGATGGCACAAATCGCGTGCGGCATGGCATAGTGAACGTGCAAGATGTCAATCCCTTCCCGCTCTACAACCTCTGCCATCTTATTGGCTAATGCTAGGTCATATGGCGGGTATTGAAAGACTGGATAGTGATTGACTTCTACTTCATGATAATAAATATTCGGATAGACGCGGTTCAATCGAAACGGCACGTTGGACGTAATGAAATGGACCTCGTATCCATGTTCCGCTAATAACTTGCCGAGTTCTGTCGCAATGACGCCAGACCCTCCGACAGTCGGATAGCATGTAATTCCTATTTTAGTTGGCTTCATGTTTTTCACCCTTGCTGATTGTTCTCGTGAACGATTTCCCTCCATTGAAAGTCGCCACGATCAATGGCTCGAATGACAATTTCACCTGCCGCCAAATTTGTAGCTAAAGGAATTTGGTAAACATCACACAAACGAAGCAGCGCACTTACGTCTGGCTCATGTGGTTGAGCAGTCAAAGGGTCCCGGAAGAAGATGACCACATCCATTTGGTTGTCTGCAATATAAGCACCAATCTGTTGGTCTCCACCTAGTGGACCTGATTTGAATTTGTGTACAGGTAATCCTGTTGCGTCTGAAATTCGTGTTCCTGTTGTCCCTGTAGCGTATAGCGTATGGTTTTCTAAAATGTGTTTATAAGCGGTAGAGAATTGAACCATATCCGCCTTTTTTTGATCATGGGCAATCAATGCAATATTCATGGTTTCGCTCCTTTACTGTAATAGATTTTCTAAGCCGTAAACAAGCGTATCGATTTTTTGTACTTCATCCACACATAATTTGACACCTGACATAAAGGACTCTCGGTTGTAGGAATCATGTTTAATGGTTAACGTTTGACCGGAAGCTCCGAACATGACTTCTTGATGTGCAACGAGTCCTGGCAGCCGAACACTGTGAATTCTCATTCCGTCTACGTCTGCTCCACGTGCTCCTTCAATGGTCTCAGTTTCATTTTCGTGGCCTTGTTTTTTCTCATGGCGAACTTCTTGAATCAGCTCTGCCGTCTTCGCTGCCGTCCCACTTGGAGCATCTAGTTTCTGGTCATGGTGACGTTCGATAATTTCGACATCTGGGAAGTATTTCGCAGCCATCTTAGCAAACTGCATCATAAGTACAGCACCAACCGCGAAGTTCGGGGCGATAATTATGCCTAACCCTTTTCCTTCTGCCAGTTGTTGAAGTTCATTTAACTGGTCTTTTGTAAATCCAGTTGTTCCGACAACTGGTCGAATTCCGTATTCAAGCGCTAAACGACTATGTTTATAGCCTACTTCAGGAATCGTTAAATCAATCAATACATCCGCTTCAACCGCTTCAAAGCAAGCCTCTACATCGGTATATACGGGCGCATCCAAAGATGGCATCCCATCTATGTCCTTTACTATGTATCCATCATACTTGCGATCAATCGCCGCTACTAACTCGAAATCCTCTTCATTGGCTACCAATTTAACCGCTTCAAGCCCCATTCGTCCTCTTGGGCCTGCTACTATAATTCTTGTCTTACTCATGATCATCCTCCTCTTTTCTCGTCCAACGGTCTTTATCTCGTGTTTCAAATTTATTCATAACACCATTAAAACTCTCTTCTACGTCAATATCGAGTGAATTGGCAAAGCACATCATAACAAAGAGTAAATCACCAAATTCTTCACTAATTGCCTTTTCATCCTCACTATCTTTCTTTGGCTTTTCACCATAGTGATGGTTGATCTCACGAGCCAGCTCCCCTATTTCTTCGGTTAACCTAGCTGTCATGCTCAGTGGGGAGAAGTACCCCTCTTTAAATTGAGAAATATATGTATGCACACGCTCTTGCATCTCTTTCGTAGTTAAATGACTCTTCTCATCCATTCTAGTTCACCCGCTTTCTACGTACACGTTATCCCTTCCATGTTAGCTAAAAGCGCGTCATTTGACAAATTTTTTAGTCCATGTCGGAAGGATTATTGTAACTTCGGATACACTATGCCTATAATGTAGGAAGTTATGCCAAGAAGTGGAGGTATAGACAATGAGTCTAGCAGGATTAAAACTAAAAAACGTACTCTTGATCCTACTCGGATCAGCCATCTTCAGCTTTGGTATTGTCCACTTTAACATGCAGAACAATTTAGCTGAAGGCGGATTTACAGGAATCATTCTCTTACTTAACTACTTATTTGATTGGGACGTCTCCATTACGAACCTTGTATTAAACATCCCCGTGTTTATTGTCGGATGGAAGTTACTTGGACGTAATACGTTAATTTATTCCGTTATCGGCACTTTCGCCGTTTCCGTATTTTTATGGCTCTTCCAACAATATATGATCGATATTCCGTTAGAAGATGATATGACACTTGTCGCCCTATTTGCAGGCGTATTCATCGGAGTTGGTCTAGGGATTATCTTTTATAGTGGCGGAACCACTGGCGGAGTTGACATTATCGCACGGCTCGTACATAAATACGTAGGCTGGAGCATGGGACGAACGATGTTCTTATTTGATGTGTTTGTCATCGGGGCCTCTATTCTTCTCTATTTAAACTTAGTAGAGGGGATGTATACGTTAGTCGCTGTGTTCATTGGAGCACGCGTTATCGATTTCATTCAAGAAGGAGCCTACGCTGCACGTGGAGCAACGATTATCTCGAAAGACAGCAATGCCATTTCAGCTAAGATTATGGAAGAGATGGACCGAGGAGTGACGGTTCTTCAAGGGAAAGGGAGCTTCACCGGAGAATCAAGAGACGTTCTTTACTGTGTAGTTGCGAGAAACGAAATTGTTCGCTTGAAGACCATTGTGGATTCAATCGACCCACATGCGTTCGTAGCTGTGACTACGGTACATGATGTACTAGGAGAAGGTTTCACTTTAGATGAGAACAAAAATCCAATATCAAATTAAAAAAAGTGAGCTCCTAGGAGCTCACTTTTTAATCGTCGCCATTCATTTGTGTAAACAGAAGAACGAATCGAAGTAATTCAAGTAGCGCTACAAGTGCAGCTGCTACATACGTTAACGCTGCAGCGTTTAGAACCTTCTTCGTCTCTTTCTCCTCGTTACTACGGATAATCCCTGAAGATACAAGTTGGTCCATTGCACGGTTTGATGCATCAAACTCTACCGGAAGCGTTACAAGGTTGAATAATACCCCAAACGCCATAAAGATAATACCTAGTAGGTAAAGTTGCATAGCCCCGAGCAGCGCACCACCAATAATAAGGAAAATGGATGCATTTGAACCGATGCTCGCAACAGGAGCGAGCGCTGAACGGAACTTCAAGAATGCATACTCTTGTTGGTCCTGAATTGCGTGACCTACCTCGTGAGCCGCTACAGCTTGACCAGCTGTTGTTGCTCGATGGTAGTTATCTGAAGATAAATTGACAACTTTCGTACGAGGATTATAGTGATCGGACAGTGTGCCGCGAACTTCTCCTACTTGAACATGCTGTAAACCATGGTCGTCCAAAATTTTACGGGCTACTTCAGCACCTGTAAGTCCAGATGAGTTTGCCACTTTTGAATACTTTTTGTATGTGCTTTTGACACGTCCCTGCGCCCACAATGGGATAATCAGAATTAGCGCAAAGTAAATCAAAAACTCCATTGATTCATTCCTCCATCATAATTTGAAATGAAATATCTTATTAAGGTCAATAATAGTCAATATTGTGGAAAAAGTCAACTATTTGGCTCTTTCATCTTCATCTTATCTAGCTTCTCACCTCTATATTTTCTCCAACCGACATAAAACAATGTAAGGATGATAAGAGAAGCAACCGATGTTAGCATCCAATAAAAGCTGACGGTCTCATAGATCGATGAATGAGGTCCCTCAATTTGAGCTAAGTCGTTATACAGCTCATTTAAATACACAACAGCCATTTCCATCTCCACATTAGCCAATGTAGCCATATGATCATCGTGTCGTTTGATTCGTTCGTAATCTCCGTTCGACAATGCCACTTCAAGAGAAGGCAATAGCGCAATGTATAACTCATCAATCGCGGCCAATTGAGCAACTGATGTATCTTCAGTCGTTAGAACTTCATGAATGTCATTCGTAAGTGCTTCTTTCCATACAAGCCAAAGAGGAGCTTCTTCATTCAGCCCTGCATCAACTAGTAAGGTAAGGCGTAATGCTTCCATATATTTTATCCGGTCACTCAACTCATCATCCGCTAATGTTAGTTCCGTTTGAACAATGTAATCGGCAATTTGAAGATTCATGTTGTCCATTACTAACAGCTCATCCTCTACTTCTTGAAGCAAGGCAGCTGCAGTATCATATCTTCCCTCTTCCACGTAGGATAAAAACTTATAAATATCAGCTTCAAACGAAACGTCTGCAGCTGATGTCGGATGTACCTGTATCAGGCTGAGCCATAAAGCTGAAACGACAATCCAACATGATAGTTTTTGCATAAGGCTCCCCTCTCCCCAAAGCTTCTTCTCTCAATGTATGAGGAGAGAGACAAGTATAGAACTTTGTTAATACGTATAGGTTGTCTTAGATTGACGACGAATGGTAAACCAGTAGGCAATACCAAGTGAAAGAATACTTAGCCAGAAGGTAAAATAGCCAATTTCATTCATGGAATCCATTAAACGACCGTAGATAGGCATTTGTTCGAACACATAGTCTATGACATCGTTATGAAGCGTCCAAACTCCCGCGAAGATCAGATGTCTCCATTTTATCTTATAGAATCGAGCGTACAAAATTCCCTCTAACGCCATCGCACCATGCGAGAGGATGAGCATATACCCAGTCGGATGCAAACTCCCCGCTTCCATGAGCGTCAATACATTCATAACAACCGCCCATACCCCGTATTTAAATAAGGTTACAATGGCTAAAGCTTCAACATAAGGCGCATTTCGATTGAACCATATGAAGATCAACGCAATAGTGAAGAACAAGCTCGCAGTTGGGCTATCCGGCACAAAGATATAATAGAGTGCAGGTGTCTGCTGGAGCTGAAAATCATACCACCAATACCCATATAGCGTTCCGAACAAATTAATAATAATTAATAGAAGAATAAACGGTTTTTGACTTAATATGTACTGAATCATTGCACACCCCGCTCAATAAATTGGCATTACAGTAAGTTGTCTTTCTACACGACGTACTTATTTCCATAGTCATATGAAAGAAGCGGACTCCATAGGGAGTCCGCTTCTCATTATACATCATTCTTTCATTTATTCGCTTGCTTTATCTGCAACACTACGGATAAATTCACCAAGTTGTTGCAATTCTTCATCAGAGCCACCGAACATTCCAGCAGGCATCGTTCCAACTCCATTTACAGCAATGTCTTTGATTTCATCAACAGACTTTCCTGTTTCGGTTAATCCCGGGGCGGCTGAACCACCTTCAAGATTCTCACCGTGACATTGTAAACAGTATTGCTCATATACCGCATAACCTTCTTGTTCCTTATCAATTTCAACCGTTTCAACGATTTGGTTGGATTGAGCACGCTCTTCCCAGTTGACGTGAGAACCGGCTTCCCAAGTAAGGAAAGCTGTTACAGCGATTCCTATGAGCATAAGGCTTACGGAAATCGGACGTTTAATCGGACGTCGTTCCGAACCTGTATCTAGAAATGGAGCAATTAGCAATGCTCCAAATGCAAGACCTGGAATGACAATAGAGCCAAGTACAACATAGTCTCCACTCGCGAATTCGTACTTCAAGAACTGGTATAAGAATAGGAAATACCAGTCTGGTAGTGGGATGTAACTCGCGTTTGTAGGGTCAGCTTGATTCTCTAGAGGTGATGGAGCTACTACGGTTAATATCAAAAATCCAATTAGGAAGACAGCTCCCACTAGCCACTCTTTCAATAAGAAGTTTGGCCAGAACGCTTCCGTACGACCTGGATACTCTGAGTAATCCTTTGGTATATTCGGTTTCTTCTCAGCAGTTACACGAGAATCACCGACGAACTTCATTCCTTTACCTCGATGCACAGCATTCCCCTCCTTTACGTATACTGTATCTTACAACGGACCTGAAATACCTTGTTTACGGATCATGACGAAGTGAGCAGCTAACAGAGCAAACAATGCAGCTGGTAGGAAGAAGACGTGAATCGCGAAGAATCGCGTTAACGTTTGAGCTCCTACAATTTCTGGGTCTCCCGCCAACAGTGTTTTAATCTCTGTACCGATAAACGGAGTCGCTTCTGCAATCTCAAGTCCTACTTGTGTAGCAAAGTAGGCTTTGTTATCCCAAGGTAACAGGTATCCTGTAAACCCAAGACCAAGTAAAATAAAGAAGAGCAATACTCCTACAACCCAGTTCAGTTCACGAGGTTTCTTATACGCACCTTGGAAGAACACCCGAAGGGTATGTAGGAACATCATCACAATGACAACACTCGCTCCCCAGTGGTGCATCCCTCGTACAATTTGGCCATAAGCAACTTCTTGTTGAAGATAATAAACAGACTCCCATGCATTCTCAATATCTGGTACATAGTACATCGTTAAGAACATGCCTGAGAGAATTTGAATAACAGTTACGAAAAACGTAAGACCACCGAAGCAATATACAAATGCTGAAAAGTGGTGAGCAGGGTTCACGTGCTCAGGTACTTCGTGGTCAGCGATATCACGCCAAAGCGGTGTAATATCTACTCGTTCATCTACCCAGTCATACAATCTTTGCAACATGACCTAAGCCCCCCCTCTCGGTTTTGCCTTACCTAGAAATAGCGTTCCTTCTCTGACTTCATGCTCAAACACATCTAACGGAGCTGTAGGCGGAGTTCCAGGTACGTTGTCCCCACTCTTCTCATACAGCCCTCCATGGCATGGGCAATAAAACTGGTTCTCGTTTCCTGAGCCTTCCCAGTTTACGACGCACCCAAGGTGTTTACAAATTGGTGAGAGTGCAACAATTTCGTCGTTCTCATCCAAATACACCCACGCTGACTTTGTAACCTCTGACGTGTACCACGCATCTTCTTGCTCGATCGTGAAATCAACACGCTGTGGCTCCTTTGTCAGCTTGTCCTTCGTAATCCCAGCGCTAACAAAATCCCCCTGTTTCTGCGGCTGAAGGACCGGATCAATCGCGAAGCGAACCATTGGTGCAAGCAATCCAGCTGCCATAAATCCCCCTACACCTGTGAGAGTGTAGTTTAAAAACTGGCGACGGGATACTTGTTGTTTTCTTTGGCTCATGGCTTTCCCCCCTCTATCCATAAAATACAACGTTTTACATAAATGGGTTTTAAAAATTTTCACACAGTTTACTAGGACAATCTCATGATAGCGCAATCTTACTATTCGGTCAATAAGTTAATGGAATCGCTTCAATAATCTTCCTACCAATAACTCTCTACTAATTCACTTACTTGCTTCACCTGATTATGTAGCGCTTTCATATCAGACTCACTGCTTGCATTGCCAGCGGGAGCTGTCAACCACACGAGCTCTCCCTTTAATTCTCGTTCGACTTTCTTCCACTTCATATCGTAAGTGAAATAAAGGACGTTCACTAAACCACTTTGATGCATGTGGGCTGTCCAGTCATTCAGTCTTTCCACTTCAATCGCGTCTACGTCTTCCTTATACACATAAGGGTGCGTGAGGAAGACCCGACCCTTGTATTGACTCTCAACCCCTTCGACGAGTTTAGTCAGCAACTGAGACTGAACGGCTCTCTCCGCCATGTCCTCACCTTTAAGCGTAAAGGAGTAGGGCTGCAAAGGAATAATAACAGTGTCAACGTATTCGCTTGCTTCCTTGTACATGGCAATGTCTTCAGATACCCATTTCATCTTATCCCTCCCATTCTTTCATAAATTTAACACAATTATACGTTTCATGACACAACATCTCCTTCGTAAATCACAAAAAAAGCAGTAGCCGCAAATGCAGCTACTGCTTAAGACGTAAACGCCTTTTGATTCTTCTGTAGTTCTCGTAGTTGAATCGTCAATACCTCAAACCGTTCCCGGTCTCCTCTGTCAAGGGCTGAATCAATCTCGTGAAGGAGTTTGTCTGTTTGGAAAGTACTAATCGACCGTTCCAGGAATTGCTCTGCCATCTGAGAGTCCCGTTCTGTGATGTAATAATCCTTTGGAACGTATGGATTTTCCTCTAATACAGAAGCAAACTTAGCGTTTTGGTGCACGTTCTTAAAACGAATTTGAATATAAATGGCTTCTGAGCGATTTAGGCGAATGTCGTGAAACGCCTTTTCAGCATCCGTCGTCATGACTTCACTCTTGTAAAAGCGAAATGGGATATCTTCCACACACTGGGTTGCAATAATCATCCCTCTCGGGCAAAAGCGTGCCTCTTCCACGAAATGAACATGTTCCATCAACGTGTCATGATTAATAAGATAATTTAAAATCCATACACTCTCTCTTCGTTTCAACTGATAATGGTTCAAAAACCAACGCACAAATTCTTTCTTGTCCTCCACTGATACAGGGATTTGCATAATAGCCCTCCTTAATAAGGGAGAAAGAATTACCCTTCTTCATTTGAGTTAAGACGAGAAACAAACGATTGGATTTCGACATCCATCGGCTCAATGGTAAGGTAGCGGCCAAGTACTTCAGCTGCCTGTTGCACCCTTCCCTCTTCGACGAGAAAATACCCATACTCTTTTAGGAAGTCAGCGTCATCTTTAAAGGAATTATATGCGTCATCATAGTGATTTAATGCTTCTTTATAATTTTCTAATTCACTCTCTGCTAGCGCAAGCTCCCATTTGTAGATTGGGTCGTCCTCTCCCATTTCAATCACATGGTCAAGCAAGTCCTTCACAGCTTCATAATCGCCATCTTCTTTGTAACGATCCACAAGATAAAGCACAGCTTCCTTGTAGCCTGGGTCAAGTGTGATTGCATTTCGAACGAGTCGATAACCTTCCTGTGTGTCTCCGAGACGAAGTGCTTGTTGCCCTGCCATATGGTAGAGCTCTTTATTGTATTCGTCCTTCGCGATTCCTTCTTTCGCTGTAGCGAAGGCATCTTCCATCATTCCTTCAGTCTCAAGTGCTTCAGACAATAGCGGATAGACGGATTGATAGAATGGGTCCTCATCAACAAGCTTCTTCCACACTCGAATGGCAATATCCAAGCGATTTGCCTGGTAAGCGGTGAAGCCATAACGGAATAGAATGTCAGGAGAATGCTCATCAGTCGCTTGGAAGTAGTCAAGCGCCTGATCGAAGTCACCTTGAGTGGCATAAGCTTCCGCAAGTCTAAGAGGAATTTGCGCCTCACCAACATTGTCCTTCCGTCTAAGCGCTTTCTCGTAATAAGGAATACTCTTCTGGTAGTCTCCTGTTGAGAAGGCAAGTTCACCAAGCGCGAAGTCGATTACAGGCTCAGATGGTTCATATTGCTTTGCTGTTAGAAGCTTCTGTTCAGCAACTTCAAATAAACCTTGTGTTTGGTACAAGTCTGCAAGCTGAACAAGGGCTGTGACATATTGTTCATCGTCCTCAGGAATGGTGTTCAATAAGTCCATAGCGCGTTCATCGTCTTCTTCATCAATTGCAATCTCCGCTAAGGTTAACGTTAGTTCATGTTCGTCTGGATATTGTTGTTTAAGTTCATTTAGTAAGTCTCTTGCTTCATCACGAAGACCGAACTGCATGAATACTTCGGCAATCGTATATTTTTCTTCATCTCCTGCTGTAGATAATTCGCTACGTAGACGGTCAATTCCTTCTTCCGAGCGACCAGCATTTAATAGTTGAATGGCTTGTTCAATTCCGTGCATAGTTCCATCCTTTCATCTATACGAGAAGTGACTGGGGATTGAGATAGTTTTGTATTTTCCTTCTGGCTCTTTATGGAGCACAGACGTTGTCACTCTTAACAGTTTACCACGTAACACTGTAACACATGGAATAGCTTTATGATAAGATATTTGATTGTGGTCTTCAACAAAGCTTTGCTCAACTTCTGTATATAAATTATAATCAGCATCACTAAGAGGAGAAAATGTACCTTTATAAGGGGCAATCCCCGTTGCTTTCAAGTTGTTTAAGGTTAAGGGATAAGGATTGATTGGGTCTGGTAATGTAGAAACATGCTTGTCCTCGCAATAGTTCTTCCATTTCTTATACTCATGGTCATCAAACGACGGGGGGAATAAAGGGACAAGTGGTATGGGGTTTGAACCTTGTGCCTCTCTCAGCCACTCTATCGGTTGATTACGAAACTCTTCAAGAGAACCCGCTTCGACCGCTATAAATGGCAGACGTTGGCGTTTGAAATAGCGTATGGCATCTGATGTTAGGTGACGAAGTTGTATACGAGGAAACACCATAACATCGATTGGGAGATTGAGCAGTCGCTCTTTAAAGGATGTAAACGCTCGTATAAACCCCCGCTTTGATTCTACTCTAAACCCTATTAACAATAATGTGCTTCCTCTTAACAAGAACCGTTGAAACAGAGATTCCCAGTCTTCCGTATCGTTGAAGGGAAATTCAACATCTGCATACACCTTACCTGGAGTTACATAGAAACCATGAAGGGACATTCCCAGTCGTCGATTATAGACACGGGAATGCCCCTTCCATTTACCTTTATTTACTTCTAATTGGATTGACTGAAAGCCCTTCTCTGTCAGTACACGGTCCCCATACACATAGTTCGCCCCCATAAACCCGTCCCCTTTCAATCCTTTTGTACAAGGTATGAACGAGAGGAGGGAGCTATGCTAGTTTGTTAAGGATTCAAGATCGTTAAAGAAGGTAGGGAAGGAAACGTCAATGACCTCAGGATTCTGTATATGTACAGGATCTTCCGTTAGTAAGGAAGCCATGGCAATCATCATCCCCATACGATGGTCATGATACGTCTCGAAGGTTCCTCCTTTAAGAGGTTCTTCACTCCCATTAATGACCATCCCATCAGAGGTTCCTTTGATGTGGACACCCATTTTACTTAAGGTTTGAACGACCGCTTCAATTCGGTCTGTTTCTTTCCACCTTAGTTCTTCGGCATCCTTAATTACGGTTTCACCTTCTGCTTGTGAAGCTAATAACGCGATAATGGGAAGCTCGTCGATAAGCGCTGGAATATCGTCCCCGCCTATTGTCACTGCTTTAAGGCGGCTTCCTTTAATCTGGATATCTCCGATCGCTTCATCACCAATGTATCTTGTCGTCGTGACGTTAATTGAGGCGCCCATTCTTTCTAATACGTCAACAATGCCCGTTCTCGTTGGATTTAACCCAACGTCACGAATTGTGAGGTCACTACCATCCGTCATCGCTGCACCTACTAAGAAAAAGGCTGCTGAAGAAATGTCACCAGGCACTTCAAGTTTCGTGCCACTCATTTCTTGGTTACCCACAACAGAAATGTCATTGCCTTCTCGGTTCACCTCAACCCCAAACGCTTTAAGCATACGCTCTGTATGGTCACGGGTTGGTACAGGTTCGACGACTGTGGTCGTCCCTTTCGTAAATAATCCGGCTAATAGAATGCTTGATTTCACTTGCGCACTGTTGACTGGCAACGTATAAGTCATCGGGGTCAGCTGTCCTCCACGTATGCTCAGTGGAAGTTTATCACCGTGATCACGTCCATCAATCCTAGCACCCATTTCCCTAAGTGGAACGGTTACACGATTCATTGGACGTTTCGTTAATGATGCATCTCCATAAAGGACCACATGATGAGGAAGACCAGCAAGAATTCCTAATAATAGTCGAGTTGTCGTACCTGAATTCCCAAGGTCAATTGGGTGTTTAGGTTCGACCAATTCATGGAATCCTCCACTTTCGATTGTTACATCTTGGCCTTCAACCGCTATATCTACACCTAAAGCTCTGAAAGCCTCGATTGTGGACAAGCAATCAGCGCCCGTTAGAAAGTTCGAAATGGTCGTTGTCCCTTTCGCTAGCGCACCTAACATAACTGAACGATGAGAGATAGACTTGTCACCTGGAACACGCACTTCCCCTGTTAACGTTCCATTGTGTAATTGTACTGTTTTCATGGCATCATCGCCCTCCTGTTAAGATTGAATGGTTGCTTCATACCCATTTTCTTCTAGTAATGATTTCGCGGAGGTCTGATCCACCTGCTTCTGGAAGCTAAGTCTTAACACTCCAGTGATACCCTCTCGAATTTCTAGAATTTCAATGTTCACTACACTAAGTTCTCGAGAAGCAAGAACACTCGTTACATGAGAAATGGCACCTGGTTGGTCTTCAATGTCAACGAACACATCATAGAAGGATGGAAGAGCGCCACGTTTCTCCACAGGTAGTCCATCTCGATAATTTCTTGCATCATCAAGGTATTGTTCGAGTGTCGAACGTTGCTCAGCTTCAAGCATCCCTTTCACCATGCCCATTTCATCGATCCAATCTTGCAATAAAGCAAGAATTGTGTCTTTATTTTGGAACAAGATGTCCTTCCACATCGTAGGATGACTAGATGCTATCCGAGTGATGTCTCGAAATCCACCTGCAGCCAATTCGTGCATGAACGGGTACGTCTCTTGCCAGTTTCTAGCTTGATGAACGAGTGATGAAGCAATTAAATGCGGAAAGTGAGAAATAACTCCTGTCATATGGTCATGAGCTAATTCATCCACTTCTACAAAGCGACTCTTCGTATGAGAGAGAAGTTGCTTTAACTGAACAAGGTCATCATGCGTACACTTCTCATTCGTCACAAGGAGATAAAAGGCATTTTCAAATAAATGAGCCTTCGCTGCTTTGACCCCATTCTTATGAGACCCAGCCATAGGATGACCGCCAACAAAGGCAAGTTGAGGATTCGTGAGTTGCTCAGCCACTTCCATAATTGGCTTCTTAACTGAACCGACATCCGTAATGAGCGTACGCTTCGTTAACACCATATCATCTATGATTTGAAGGTATTGAATGGTAATCGGGATTGGCGTACCAAATAACACGACATCTGCCTCATGTACCCCTTGCTCAAAACTTTCTGCCGCAACATCAATCACGTTGTGTTCGAGGGCATATTGAAGTGAAGCAGGATTCTCATCCCACCCCACTACATGCGCCTCTTTTCGTAAATTCATGGAGAGTGAGCCGCCGATTAAACCTAAACCGACGACCAATACTGTAGGCGACGTCATTTCTCCGGCACCACTTCTGTAAGTTTCTCTTCCATTGCCTTCGTAAGTCCTTCCACTTCTTCCTCAGAGCCAATCGTAATTCGGACAGAATTTGGGATACCAAGCGCTTCACCAGAACGTACAATGTAGCCGTTCTTTAAGAGATGCTCAACCATTTCGTCTCCTGTCATCGGCAAGTGAACCAATAAGAAATTCGTTTCAGATGGGAAATAGCTTAACTCATGCTGATCGCAAAACGCTTGAAGACGTTCTTTATTTTCAATGTTACGTCGCACCGCTTCTTGAATGAAAGGTTGATCTTCAAGCGCCGCAATGGCTCCTTTCTGAGCGAACACAGATGTGTTAAATGGCTCACGTGCAGGTTCAATCTGTTCAATTAATGACTCATTAGAAATGCCGTATCCGACACGAAGCGCAGCAAGTCCATAGGCCTTAGAGAACGTGCGCGTAATCATAAGGTTTGAGTACGTGTCGAGAGCACTAAACGCATCAGCGAAATCATCGCTCGTAACATATTCAACATAAGCTTCATCCACAACGACTAGTGTATGTGAAGGAACAGCTTTCATGAATTGTTCGAAAGATTCCTGACGGATAATGTTACCTGTCGGGTTATTTGGGTTACACAACCATACAACACGCGTCTGTTCATCAATTTGAGAAAGCATTTCATCAAGGTCGTGGTCACCGTCCACGAGCTCAACCTCACGTACCTCCGCTCCTTCAATCAACGCATTATGACGGTATTGAGGGAAGGTTGGCGTAGCCATAACCGTATTTGTTCCTGCTTCAAGAAAGGTTCGGCAGATCAGTTGAACAATCTCATCAGAACCATTACCGAAGATGAGCTGACGTTCTGATACATCGAGTTTCCGTGAAAGCGTACGTCTTAGTTCACGTGCGTAGCCATCAGGATATTTCTCAAGTGATGACACGCTATCTTCTAACACATGTTTCACGTGCGGAGAAAAACCGTATGGATTTTCATTTGAGGCGAGTTTAACAATCTTCTCAAGTCCATACATTTCTTTTACTTCTTCAATTGTTTTCCCTGGTACATAAGGGGATAGCTCTTTTAAGATATCCTTTGTTTGCATAGGTTTTTCCTCCTCTTACTCTTTAACTAAGTCTGGTCGTAGCTTTACAGCTTCTTCAAAATAGACATGCTGAACTTCTTGTTGTGGTACCGATGTATTCACATGCATCATCACCCGAATACACCGTTCTAGTCCACCTTCTATTTCTAATTCTTGCATACACATAATCGGAACAAAAGTAAAGCCTTCTATTTGCCTTAATGCTTTAGCTGGGAAAGCTGTCTTCATGTCATTCGTTGCAGAGATAAAGATGGAAGCCACTTGGTCTGCTTCGAGTTGGTTGACTTCGATTATCTTCCTTAGCAACGTTTCTGTATTAGTCAGTATTTCTTGACAATCGTCAACGGAGACGGTGGTCGCTCCTCTAATTCCACGAATCATCTGCTCACCCCTGTTCGGTTACTTGTAGAAACACCTCTCGAATGAGGTCTTCCTCAACGGGAACAAGCGCTGGTTCGCCTACTTCTTTCAGCAGCACCATGCGAATGCTCCCATGTTCATTCTTCTTATCTCGTCTCATCCATGGAAGCAAGACATCAATTGAATACTCTTTCAACTTATGAAGCGGGTAGTTGTACGTGTGTAACCAATTTGTATAAGAGTCAAGAGGGAGCTTACTCCCATACACCCGCTCACTTAAATGAAGGGCGAAGTAGATTCCTAGAGCAACCGCTTCTCCATGAGTGATCTCTCCATATCCTGCTTCTCCTTCAATTGCGTGGCCTAGTGTATGTCCTAGATTCAGATAACTTCTTACCCCATTTTCCCGTTCATCTTCTTTGACGATTTTAGACTTCACCGCTACACCGCGGTAAAGTAGATGGGTTAAAAGATGACCATCAAACGATTGAAACGGAGTCTGATGGGTGACGAGTTGTTCGTAAAGTTGTCCGTCTGCAAGCAATCCATGCTTGATTACTTCAGCCATTCCTGAGCGCCACTCTTGTTCTGGCAAGCTCCAGAGTGTATCCGTATCATACAATACAGCTACTGGTTGATGAAATGCACCAATCATATTCTTCCCTTGTTCATGGTTGATAGCAACCTTTCCACCAACGCTACTATCATGAGCAAGGATGGTAGTTGGAACTTGAACATAATCAATGCCCCTCATGTAAGTCGAGGCTACAAAGCCTGCTAAGTCTCCTATCATCCCGCCACCTAGGGCTACGAGTAAAGATTTGCGGTCTAAGTTCTCTTCCAATGCTGCCGTATGGCACCGGTAGAATTGCTCCATACTTTTGGATGATTCGCCAGATGGTACTACGCAAGAGGCAACTTGAACTCCTTCTCCCTCAAGACCTGACTGTACGTCGTCCAAATAAAGCTTAGCAACTACATCGTCTGTAACAATAAGGATGTTTGAATACGCACGAGGTAAAAACTCTTTAATCCGCTTTCTGATACCTGATTGAAACTGTACTTCGTACGACGTTTCGTTCGTATCTACTCGTAATGTGTTCATATTAAAATTCCTTAATTTCTTCTCGGTATTGGTCTAACGCTTCTTTCAGCTTACTAAATTGGTCGTGAGGAAACTGTTCAAGGACAGCATTTGCAATTTCCCAAGCGACAACGTGCTCCATCACAACCGCCGCAGCAGGTACAGCACACGCATCAGAACGTTCAATACTAGCTTGGAACGGCTCTTTTGTCTCGATATCTACACTCTGTAGTGGTTTATAAAGAGTCGGGATTGGCTTCATAACACCTTTCACGATGATCGGCATTCCTGTCGTCATGCCACCTTCAAATCCGCCTAGGTTGTTCGTTTTACGGTAGTAGCCCTGTTGTTCATCCCAAGCAATTTCATCATGAACTTTGCTCCCGTTACGATTTGCTGCTTCAAAGCCTATACCAAATTCTACGCCTTTGAACGCATTAATACTCATAACGCCACCAGCAACTCGACTGTCTAGTTTACGATCATAATGAACATATGAACCAATTCCAGCTGGCATTCCTTCAACCATCACTTCAACAACGCCACCGATGGAATCTCCATTTGCTTTCGCTTCGTCGATTTGAGACATCATTTTCTCCCCAGCTTCATCGTCAAGCGTACGCACAGGTGATGCTTCAGAACGGTCTCGGCGCTCTTCGAAGGATAGCTCAGGTTGCTCTTTCGCGACTACACCGCCGATATTCTGAACATAACCAATGATGTTAATGCCTAGTGAGGCAAGTAATTTCTTAGCAACAGCTCCAGCTGCAACTCGCGCGCCCGTTTCCCTTGCGGATGAACGCTCTAATACATTTCGCATATCACGGTGCCCATATTTAATGGCTCCGTTTAAATCAGCGTGACCAGGTCGAGGGCGACTAATCGTACGTTTCACTTTCTCGCCATCATCAATAGGGTCCTCGCCCATAATATTTCTCCAATGTGTGAAATCGTCATTCTTTAAGACGAGTGATACTGGTGATCCTAATGTATATCCGTGTCGGACACCGCCTACGATTTCGATTAAATCCTTCTCGATTTGCATGCGACGTCCACGTCCATATCCGCCTTGGCGACGAAGAAGGGACTCGTCAATGTCCTCTGTTAATAGAGGCATGTTGGAAGGAAGACCTTCAATGATTGTTGTCAGTTGTTTACCATGGGATTCTCCCGCTGTTAAATAGCGCATCTTCATTCCTCCAAATTTCATTTATGTAATGAATTTTCGTATAACTATACCATATCGTAAGGAATTTGTGGTGTGAAACATTAAGAAATTATAAATATTTGTGAAGAAAGATACCGCTCGTAAACGGTATCATTCGTATTCTATCAACTTCTGGATTTTTTATAGAAAAATGTATCTAGGACGTCAAAATGATAGTATTGGGGATTGAAAATTTGCTCCGTACTACCAACAAAAAGTACCCCGTCTTCATTTAGCGATTGGTGAAATTGGCGATACACTTGCTCTTTCGCTTCTTCAGTAAAATAAATTAATACATTTCTACATACAATTAAGTCCATTTGTTTCGGATAAGGGTCAGCTAATAGGTTATGCTTCTTAAATGTGACTTTAGACTTAATCTCTTCCGAAATATGATAGAAGTCTCCCTCTTTCGTGAAATACTTCTTCTTCCATGCATCTGGTACTTCTTGTAAGGAGCGAGCCGCATAGACACCCTTCTTCGCTTTCCCCATCGCCACCTCATCAAGGTCTGTGGCCATTACTTTAATCGATTTGTGCGG
Source organism: Pontibacillus halophilus JSM 076056 = DSM 19796 (assembly GCF_000425205.1). Lineage (GTDB taxonomy): Bacteria > Bacillota > Bacilli > Bacillales > BH030062 > Pontibacillus_A > Pontibacillus_A halophilus. Next base: position 266,298 of record NZ_AULI01000002.1, read on the forward strand.
AAAGAGCTCAGATAGAATAATTGCCAATGTGTAAGGTTCCTCACCTGTAGAGCATGCTGCACTCCACACTTTAATTGCAGACCTTCCACTCACAATATTTGGAAGAATTGTTTCTCGGAGCACATCCCAACGCTTCCCATTTCTAAAGAATTCGGATACATTAATCGTCATCCGATCAAGAAATTCAAAGTAAAGTTGTCGGTCATTAGACATTGCATTCAAGTAGGAGACAAAGCTCGAATAACCACGTTTATCTCGCAGAGTTGTTAAGCGTCGTTTCATTTGTGCTTCTTTATAAAGACTTAAGTCTATGCCTGATTTTTGTTTCATCTTCTGAACAAATAACTGGTAATCTTCCTGCACAACCACATCTCTCTCCTGTCCAACCTAAATAGTAGAAAAGCCATCTATATCGTAATGGAAGGAAGGGTACTTGTAAAGGTTGGAAAGACTCATCAGTCATAAATAAAAGGCCTTGCTGTAAAGAGCAAGACCTTTCCTCATCCCATCATGTTACGATTAATAGACCCAAGCGTGGTCATGTTTTTCATAGGTTTGTAGCTCTTCTTCGCCGAAGAATAAACCTATTTCTCGTTGTGCGCTTTCTTTGGAATCTGAGCCATGAATGACGTTCTTCTCAACCGTTAGGCCGTAATCGCCTCTGACAGTACCAAGTGGTGCTTCAGAAGGGTTTGTCTTACCAAGCATTTGACGCGCAGTCGAAATGACATTGTCCCCTTCCCATACCATCGCAAACACAGGACCAGAAGTGATAAAGTCTACCAATTCTCCAAAGAACGGCTTTTCCTTATGTTCTTGATAGTGTTCACTTGCAAGTTGTTCTGATACCGTCATAAGCTTACCACCGACAAGTTTGAACCCTTTACGTTCAAAGCGAGCGACGATGTCTCCGATTAAATTACGTTGCACCCCATCGGGTTTGACCATTAGAAAAGTCTTTTCCATTTACAGCACCCCTTATTCCAACGTATGTAGTGAAAACGCTTTAACATATCACCGATTAAAGTTTAACAAACTTTGGAACAAGTGGCAATCCTCATTATGACCTTCTTTTTCCAATATATTTAGCGATTCTTTCAAAGGCTTGCTTCGCTTTTGATTGCGGCAGCATTGCTACATTGTCGAATGCCTTTTGAAGGTACCTGTCACTCGTAGCTAACGCTTCCTGAATGGCGCCTGTTTCTTTAATCCATTGGATCACATCGTCCATTTGAGCTTTCGTTACGTCTTCAGGGATGGCGAATAAGGTCTCTAAATGTTTCTTTAATTTCTCGTCTTTCTCCATCGCATACAGAACGGGGAGTGTAATATTTCCTTGAAGAAGGTCACTGCCTGCTGGCTTCCCAAGCTCTTCTTCTGTTGACGTTAAGTCTAATACGTCGTCAATAATTTGATAAGACATCCCCACGTTGTATCCATATCGATATAACGCTTTCTCATGCTTAACAGATACATTTCCAGCGACCGCACCAAGCTGGCAACTTGCAGCAATTAAGAGTGCTGTCTTACGTTTAATCCTTCTAAGATAGGTGCGAACGTTCTGGTTCCAGTCAAATTTGTCCTTAAACTGTTCGAACTCACCAAGACAAAGCTCCACAATTGTCTTTGACAAAATTTGATGAACGTGCGCGTTATCAAGAGAAGACAGACATTCAATGGCACGGGCAAATATGTAATCCCCCGCATACATAGCCGTCTTGTTGTCCCATTTAGCCTTAATGGTTGGTTGACCTCTTCTTAGTTCCGCTTCATCAATGACATCATCGTGAACAAGAGAAGCCATATGAATTAGCTCAAGCGAAACGGCGACAGCTGTCATCCGGTCTAGGTTGTAGTCGCCAAACTTCCCGGATAATAGAACAAAAACAGGACGAATGCGTTTTCCTCCTGCTCTCAACAGCTGAGTTGAAGCTTCCCTCAAGACAGGGTGGTCAGCTTGAATCGTTTCATTCAATGACTTTTCAATTTTATCTATATCTTGGTTTAAAAACGGATAGATACTAGCTAATTTCATTGCAGTCACCTTTACGTTAGACTTTCGTTTCTGACGGTTTCTCTCCCATATGCATGGCTGCTACTCCGCCCGTATAAGGCTGCACGTGTACAGAAGTTAACCCAGCCTGCTCAAATAATTCTTTCAATTCAGCTTGACCAGGAAAATCCTTTGCGGATTCATGAAGCCACTGATACTCTTCCTTACTCTTAGCGAACATTCGTCCAAACGCAGGCATGACATAACGGAAGTAGAAGTAGTACATTTGGCGATAACCAGGAGCTGTAGGTTGGGACGTCTCAAGACACACCACTTTGCCTCCAGGCTTCACGACACGATGCATTTCTTTCAGTACAGTTAAATAATCAGGTACGTTACGAAGACCAAAACCAATCGTTACATAATCGAACGAATTGTCTTCGAAAGGAAGATTCATGGCATCCCCGTGTACAAACGAGACATGGTCCTTAGATTGTGCCTTTCGTTTATCTTCCCCAACTGATAACATATTCTGACTGAAATCAAGGCCAATGACCTTCCCCTTAGAGCCAACCGCTTCAGCTAGTGATAGCGTCCAGTCTCCTGTACCGCAACAAACATCAAGTGCGTGTTCGCCACGCTTGACATCCATACGCTTCATAACATCTTTACGCCATGCCTTATGGCGTTGAAAGGATATGACTGAATTCATAAAATCATAGCGACCATAAATCTTCTCGAATACGCTGTGCACGCGTTCTGACTTTGTGTGTTGTTCCATAACTACCCTTCTTCCACTGCGTGATGATTCATCATAATTGAATGATAGAGGTGTTGATTCAAATAGTCTTTCACGTTTGCAAATCGAGACGGCCACGTTGAAAGAGAATGTTCAACCAATGTCATGTACTTCTCGACAAATTTCTCAATCGTTGATAACGCTTGCCCACCGGTCATCCGATACGATGGATGCTTCATAATAAGATCTAAGATTGGTGCTACTTCTCGTTTCCGAAAGTGTACATTCTCGCTTCTAAGTCTTGTTGCCACTAGCCAGTCGGCGGCTGTATTTAATATAGACGTTCTGCCTAAGAACTCAGCCACTCTCCGAATGAGCAACGACTCAATGTCACGTAAATATTCCACCATTTGTCCAATATTCAACTGGTCATTATACAACTTCATCTTATATTCGTTGATATCCTTAATGGCAGTAGCGAGAGTTTGAATCATCGATACATCGCCAATCTTTGATAACAAATAGTAATACAAGCCACTGTAATAATCTCCAGCTAATACTGTTAATTGCCTACTTTTACGAAGTTCTTCATTTTCCCCATCTGAGGACACTGTTACAAGTTCATGCGTATCCAACGCAATTTGCACAAGCATGGTCGCAATGACATACTTTCGCTTTTGTTCTTCTGAAAGTCTGTCAACTCCTGACACAATCGACGTAAGGAACACAATCTTATCCTCATTAATGACGGGCTCGGGGATAAATTTGGCTACGTAAGGATGCTTTAATTGATATTGTATGGAATCTTTCAATTCCTTTATCGTTAACTCGTTGTTCTGCACAGCCATCACCTTAAGCCTTTCCTTTCGAATCACGGCTATTTGTTCGTATTATATCATATGTGTTCACGCACTTTAATTTATATGTATTACTATGCCCACATTGAGCAAAAGGACTACAAAAGAAAAAGCAGAGATTTACTCTGCCTCAGTGTTCATTTCACCGTGACTCGTCTGGACAACTGCCTTCCCACGAACCTTCACAGCAGAAGTATGCTCTGTAAACTGAGCAATCAAGACCTCACCTTTGTCAAGCTTCTCCGTATGGTGAAATCGGGTGTCCGTGCCTCTTGTCAAACCGATAACATTGACCCCATCTTCTAACGCCTTAATCACAAAAAAATCAGTGCTAGAATCTTGATTAGACATAAAGATCCTCCTAGTCCTATTCTTTCCTAACTATCTCTTACTTCATACATCCTGTCAAACGATAGACCGTTGCATGTGAAGGTAAAGAAAAAAGGGTGCGAATGCACCCTTTTCTAGTCCCCTTATGTACGAACTTATTTAACAGCGTCTTTAAGGGCTTTACCTGGTTTAAATGCAGGCACTTTGCTCGCAGTGATTTCGATTTCCTCACCAGTTTGTGGGTTACGACCTTTACGAGCAGCACGTTCACGTACTTCGAAGTTACCGAAACCGATAAGTTGTACTTTGTCACCATCTTTAAGAGAATCAGTGATGGATTCGAATACAGCATCTACCGCTTTCGTTGCATCTTTTTTAGAAATGTCGCTTTTCTCAGCAACAGCGTTGATAAGATCAGTTTTGTTCATGCTCTTCACCTCCTCGGAAGCTACGTAGTTTCATAGCTGAACAGCTAAATGTAGTTACATTCAGTCGTTCACCATTTCTCGATAAATTATACCTAAAATCATCACAAAACGTGATGACAAGCCTTATCATAAACGATGAGAGTAGGAAATTCAATAAAAACGGCCAAGTTTTCTCGTAAAAAAAGGCGTTGTTGCCACGTTTTCCTGTTATACTTCCATTTATTGGATTACATTTCCTTTCAATCGACCAAATCTCCGTATTACTTTATAACACCATAATGTCATTAAGTTGAGGAGAAATCAAATAAGTGAAAAAACTCGACTTATCCCTTGTAGCAACAAAAAAAGAAGCATAAGCTCATTCACTGCTTATGCTTCTTTATATTATAGGATGATAGCAATTAATCCACCGCTGCCCTCATTGATAATCCGCTCAAGCGTTTCCTTCAATTTGTATCTGGCGTTTTCAGGCATTAGTGATAATTTCGCGCTAATTCCTTCTCGAACAATTGAGCTTAGCGAACGACCGAAAATATCTGAATTCCAAATGGATAGAGGATCCTCCTCAAAATCTTGCATGAGGTATCGAACAAGTTCTTCACTCTGCTTCTCTGTTCCAATAATCGGGCTAAATTCAGATTCAACGTCTACCTTAACCATATGAATGGACGGCGCAACAGCTTTCAACCTAACTCCAAACCGAGAGCCCTGACGAATAATTTCCGGTTCATCAAGCGCCATATCTTCTAATGTAGGAGACGCTATGCCGTATCCAGTCTGCTTTACCATTTGCAGGGCATCTGCAACTGCATCGTATTCCCGTTTCGCATGAGCAAAGTCTTGCATAAGCTGCAGTAGATGATCTTTCCCCCGAATCTCTTCCCCAACGATTTCTTTCAATACTTGGTCATATAAGTAGTCCGGGGCATGAAGGTCAATCTCAGCAATTCCATCCCCTAACTCCATACCGGCAAGGTTTGCTTTCTCAATATAATCGTACTCGCCAAAGTGCCCCACAACTCGGTCGACATCTCTTAGTCGTTTAATGTCTTTAACCGTATCTTGTATCGCTTCTTGGTAGTTCTTACGCAACCAATGTCCTTCTTTCAACACCATCACCCAGCTAGGTAAGTTCACATTCACCTCAAGCACTGGAAACTCATAGAGCGCTTCACGAAGAACGCTGTACACATCTTGTTCTCGCATGCTTTCAACACTGAGGGCAAGCACTGGTATATCGTACTTCTCCTGGAGCTGCTTTCTCAATAAATCTGTATCTTGGTGGTAGGGGCGCACGGAGTTGACAATCATAATGAACGGCTTTCCGACTTCCTTAAGCTCTTCGACAACCCGCTCTTCTGCTTCTACATAATCATGGCGAGGAATTTCACCGATTGTACCATCGGTTGTAACAACGACTCCAATTGTAGAGTGTTCCGTAATTACTTTTCTCGTACCAATTTCAGCCGCTTCAGTGAAAGGAATCGGCTCTTCATACCATGGTGTATGAATCATCCGTGGGCCATTTTCATCTTCGTAGCCCTTTGCCCCTTCTACCGTATATCCGACACAGTCCACAACACGGAAATTCACATCAAGCCCCTCATCCACATGAACCTGGACAGCTTGATTCGGTACAAATTTCGGTTCTGTCGTCATAATGGTTTTGCCGGCTGCACTTTGCGGCAATTCGTCTTGTGCTCTCGCGCGCTCATTCTCATCTTGTATGTTAGGGAGAACAACAAGCTCCATAAATTTCTTAATGAACGTCGATTTACCTGTGCGTACGGCTCCGACAACGCCTAAGTAAATATCTCCATCTGTTCGTTTCGAGATGTCTTTAAAAATATCGACTCTTTCCAAGAGATCCCCTCCGATCCTTTCTTCGACTCGCTATCGAACCTACGAACCTTTGACACTACAAGTCTATGACGTTGTCCTACCTGATTATGACTAGTTTTTCTCTCATAAAATAGAATAAAAAAATCCCCGCTACATTGTCGTAGCAAGGATAGTGTATGCTGCTATAATCTGTTCAAGAACTAGTTTCAATCGCTTCCTGCTTTGAAGGCGCAAAAACCGGTTCCCCCTCTTCCTCGACGAATGGGGTCGAATGCGCTGGAACAATTGGATACTCATCCACGAGCAAGTATCGTAAGTCCTGCCCCTCTTCTACTTCTTCATCCCCTTGTGTTAGAAGTTCGTACAGCTCTGGACGATAGTCAACTGTAAGCACACCATCTCCGGTAATAAGAATCGGTAAGTTCTTGTCTGAATACGGACTCTTTACGTACGGTTCATGATGAAGCCCTAGTTCTTCATAATCAATCTTGAACACTTGGTCTTGGACCCGTTCCCCAAACGGGGGATATTGATGCTCATTTCGGTATGTAATCAGTTCAATCTGCAAATCTCGAATCGCTTCTGTCACCCGAAGATCTAGAACCTTCACTGTTGGATTTTCGTCTGGTGTTGTAATCACATACTGATACGGTCCACCCCGTTCAAACGAATTCCCTGGCGCTTCAGCTAAGATGCCTTGTTCCTTCAGGGCGCGATAATCAATCGGATACTTCTGGAAAATCGGCGTCTCCATATCCCTTGTCTTGATAGGGAGAAGGCCGTTAGTCTGTTCCTGATAAGCAAGAACTGCATCTTGCACAGATTTCAATTGTAAGTCATTCGGCACTCCATTCTTTGCGAGCCTGTCTTCTGGATATAAACATCCTGCAAGCAATCCTCCTGCAATGATGAATAACAATACGATGGTTCGATTCATGCTCTTCTCCCGTCCCCTTCTTCCTAAAGAATGCACCTATGAAGTCGGTCCGCTCATGACAACATAGAATATAATGACACCTGCTGACAGCATAAACATATAGGCCAATGCCCCCGTTACAATCTTAAAGATGCCACGAAGTTTATATCGGCTTAGCATAATCAATCCAATGGCCACGAACATAAAAATCATGCCCGCAAAGGAAATGTACATCTTTAACATCGATTCACTCATAGCCCATGCTCCCCTTTGTTTACAAAAGATTCCGTTAAAATTATACCATACCAGCGTCAGATTCCGTAAGCATTTCAAGGAAATAGGAGAGGGAAGGAGAGCTCATTTGTTGAAGAAACAACCCTATAACTTCTATAGGCATAATAAAAACCGAGGTGAAAGGGGCCATTCACCTCGGCCAGACTAAATATTACCCTTATTTCATAACTCTAGAATGTTTTCTGCTGCGATGTATCTTATGCGATGTAAGGAGCGTTCGCATCCTCATATGCCTAGCCTAACGTTACTTTTTAAACATTTTGTTGATTTGGCCCATGTCGAGAGAGCCACCACTTGAAGTTATAGCTTTGACAATTTTGTCTTCCTTGTCCTTCGATACTGGCTTACCAGCCATCTTTGATAACCGTTTCACCAAATCACGGACGGTCTTCTCATCAGAGAAGTCAGCATTTTTCACCGAATCTGCTACCTTGAACACTTCATCTGGAGAAATGTTCGCTTTATTCTTTAACTGGTCGAACGCCTTCTTTTGAAATCCGCTCACCCTTCATCCTCCTCACTAAAACGTTTCAACATAGTATATGTGGGGGGAAGAAAGGTGTGAAATGATTACCTAGAAAAATGCCCACCGAGGCCATATTCAAGGTCTTCCATTTCATGACGACGACCACGAGTCATAAGTTGGTCGACGACATCTTTTGGATTTGCATCTTCAAATAGAACTTTATAAAGCCCCATTGTAATCGGTAATTCTACGTTTTGTTCCGTTGCTAGTCTGTAGGCAGCCTTCGTCGTGCGTACCCCTTCAACAACCATACCCATTTCTTCTAACACGTCATCCATGGCATACCCTTTACCGAGCAAGTGCCCAGCCCGCCAATTTCGACTGTGCGGACTCGTACAGGTGACAATCAAGTCCCCTACACCCGTAAGTCCTGCAAATGTGAGGGGGCTTGCACCCATCGACACGCCTAGACGAGAGATCTCAGCGATACCTCTTGTAATAAGCGCCGACTTCGCATTGTCGCCATAGCCAAGGCCATCTGAAATACCAGCACCAAGTGCAATAATATTCTTTAAGGCCCCACCTAGTTCGACTCCTACTAGGTCTGGGTTCGTGTACACACGAAATCGTTCGTTAATAAATAAATCTTGGGCAATTTCTGCTTCTTCAATCTGTCTCGATGAAACCGCGACAGTTGTAGGTTGGCCAAGCGCTACCTCTTCAGCATGACTAGGACCACTTAAGACCACAAGTTCACGATACAGAGAGCGCGGGAGCTCCTCCTCGAGCATCTCCGAGACACGCTTTAACGAATCAGGATCGATTCCTTTCGTCGCATGAATAAGAGTGACCTCATGATGAAGAACCTTTGCCAGCTGAGAAGCCACTTGGCGAATCGCCTTCGTCGGGACAACGACTAAAATCGCGTCTACTTCATGTACGGCTCTTTCTAAATCTGTATAAGCAACAAGCTCAGCAGGCAAATCAATCTCTTTCAAATAGCGGTCATTTCGATGCGACCCATTAATTTCCTCGGCTTGTTGCTCTCGATGCGTCCACAGTCGTACGTCATGACCGTTGTCAACGAGCACCATAGACAAGGCTGTTCCCCAGCTACCTGCTCCTAGTACAGCAATCTTAGACACGATATTACCTCCCCTTATGATCTACGTCGCGCGTATATACGAATCGGCGTCCCTTCAAATCCGAATGCCTCTCTTAGACGGTTTTCAAGGAAACGTTGGAATGAGAAGTGCATAAGCTCAGGGTCGTTTACGAACACAACGAATGTTGGTGGCTTAACCCCGACTTGTGTTGCATAGTAAACTTTCAACTTCTGACCTTTGAACGTTGGTGAAGGATTCATCGCGAGCGCATCCACAATCACCTCGTTCAAGATGTTAGTAGGCATTCGCACAGCGTGATTCTCACTCGCTTCAATAATCTTCGGCATTAACTTATGCATCCGCTTCTTCGTCTTCGCAGAAAGGAAAACGATTGGAGCATAGTCTAGGAATAAGAAGTGGTCACGAATCTTCTGCTCGAAATTCTTCATGGCCTTCTCATCAGATTCAACCGTATCCCATTTATTTACGACAATTATGACGGATTTTCCTGCTTCGTGGGCATAACCCGCAATCTTCTTGTCTTGTTCGATAATGCCTGTATCAGCATCAATGACAACAAGGACGACATCTGAGCGTTCAATCGCTCGTAAAGCACGTAGAACACTATATTTCTCTGTGTTCTCGTAGACTTTTCCTCGTTTTCTCATCCCTGCTGTATCGATAATGACATAGTCACGGTCATCCTTTGAGAAGTTTGTGTCAACTGCGTCTCGGGTTGTACCTTCAATGTCACTTACAATGACACGCTCTTCGCCTAGAATAGCGTTCACAAGGGAAGATTTGCCGACGTTTGGTCGACCAATGAGGCTAAAGTGAATCGTATCATCGTCATCAAATACACTTGTGCGCTCAGGGAAGTGGTCCACAACTTCATCAAGCAAATCACCAAGTCCTAAACCATGAGTACCCGATATAGGGAATGGTTCGCCAAATCCAAGTGCGTAAAATTCATAAATCATTTCACGCATTTCAGGGTTGTCTACTTTGTTCACACCAAGAACAACCGGCTTGTTCGATTTATAAAGGATTTTGGCTACCTCTTCGTCTGCACCCGTAATCCCATCACGGCCGTTGACCATGAAGATAATGACATCCGCTTCGTCAATCGCAATTTCAGCTTGCGCACGAATTTGTGTCAATAGCGGTTCGTCTCCTAGATCGATTCCGCCTGTATCAATTAAATTAAATTTTGTTGTTAACCATTCTGCTTCAGCATAAATTCGGTCTCGTGTAACGCCTGGAGTATCTTCTACAATCGAGATACGCTCACCAACGAGCCGATTAAAGATGGTAGACTTCCCAACGTTCGGACGTCCCACTACTGCAACTACTGAGTTTCGCATGAAAGGTTCACCCTTTCTTATCGTTTTCTTATACTATGATTTCCGTTTTCGATAGAAAAACCCTTCTTGTCAAGTAAGAAGGGTTTACTCTTAACTTTTTAATTTTAGCAAAACAGACCGAAACAAACAACAGCGAAATTAATGTTTCACAATAATATACAACTCATCACTTAGTGCATGACTGATTCCATCTAAGATTGCTTCCAAATTAGCAGCTACATCATCCATCTCTTCCTTCGTCTGACACATAAAGATGGGGGTTCCGCCCTTTACATTTTCATTGTTCATTGTAACAGCAGCGAGGATTGACTTCTCTAGCTTCATTCCATGTCACCCCTCTTTACGGTTGAAGCTTCTTTAGGCATGCGAATCGCATTCTCAAGCACTGGCACTGAGCCGATAATCTTCTTCGCCATCTCAATATCTTTATCTTGCGGCAATACGAACACACCAATACGACCATCATCTAGGTCGCGCTTAATTAATGGGACAAGTGCGGGTGTTCCGCTATCCCGAAAGACTCCCATTGAGACCGATACATCGTGTAGAATGGCTTGACGTTGACCAAGATTCGCAATGGTAGACCGTACATTAAAGTTATTAGGGGTTAGAATAAAGCCCATCCCATATTCTCGAATCTCTTCTTGACGGTCTGGTAATCCGATATTCATAATATAAATGTTCCCAACGTATAGTCCAGCACCTTCGAAATGGGGTTTTGCATATTCGATTTCAACAATATCCCCTAGTGTCTTCCCGCTCATAAATTGCCTCATAAATAGATAACAAAGGAGCACAACCCCAATTGCAATCCAGATATTCAGAAAGATGTAGGTTAGTGTAGCTACCATCGAGGTAAAGATGACCAAGTAATTTCTCGCTTCAAATGCAACTGCAATCCCTTCAATATATGTGTTTCCACGTGGCACGAGCTCGTAAGCGTCTAATTCTGTAAGTGTATTTCGCTCCATGTTTCGAACTTCACGGAATTGAGATGCCGCCACGGTTAAGAACGTGACTGCTGTATAGTTCTCTTCCAGGATAGCAGGAATTGCAATCGTGCCCAATGAGGCAGCAATAAAGCCTAGTGACAGATGAATGACTTTACCATGTAAGTAAGACGGATACTGCCTGTAATCTGTTTTCAGCATAACGATTCGAGACAATGTCCCAACAATTAACCCGAATGCAATCGGGTATAAGTATTCATTCATGGCTTTATCCCCACTTTACGTCTAGTTTTGACTGACACAAGCTGCTCAAGCATGGACACGATGGCCACAAATCCACTTGTGACCCACATGCACATCATTCCGAACAACAACACATCCATAAACGCCAAGTCCCCAATCGGCTCGCTCCATCCATATCTCCAAATCGTGATCGCATAGATGGATTCCCCAAGAGTCGTACCCAGCACCCAAACTGACACCCTCAAATAAAAACCCCTTACAAAGTAAGTCAATAAGACAAATCCAAGAAAACTATAAATATAAGTCCGGTCAACTATGATCCATACAGGTGTAACTTTCTCAATCAGCTGCAACCCTGCATACCCAATCCCTACGCACCACGCAATGACTGCACTCGACTTCCAAAGCGGATGAGCCGCCAAATAGCGAAACGACAAAATTAAAAAAGGCACAATCGTACCACATACTACAATGCCGTCCCACTCCCAAATTAGTTGAACCCCAATTAAAGAAGTGAATAAACAGTACACAAGCGATAACCGCAATCGTCCGGCATCCATTAAGAACAAGGCTAAAATTAGAAACACCCAACAAAACCAAAAATAGTATAGCCCTTCCATCTCGCCCCTCCTCCATCTTTCAGTATGAACAACTCCTTCATTTATAAACGTTGAATAAGATTACAGCAGTCGAAAAAAATAAGAGAAAAGGAGGGGATGTAGTGGGTAAAGACCGACAACAGTCTAAATTAAAGAAAGAGCGCCGTGTCGAGAGTGACCGAGATACGGCTACTGCTTACAGAGAAGGACATAGCTATTTAGACACACCAGAAAAAGCTAAGAAAGATCAACGTCCATAAAAAAAACGCTTGGGAATCGATCGATTCCCAAGCGGTCATTGTTTCTATAAAGATGTGGAACGTTGCTCAAGCCATTCTTTGGAACGGCCTGTAAAGATATGAGGTTTCCCCTCAAGCATATAAGGCTCTTTCGCACCTAATACGGTCATTGCTACTTTAACCTCATCATGAATGTGCTGAATTTCTTCTACAACTTCATCCAACGAATCCTTCATGAGAATGCGTAACAGATGCCCGGCCATCCCAAAGGCTCTAGCTCCTAGAACCATCGCTTTCACTCCATCAAGTCCATTTCTCATCCCACCAGATGCCATAAGATGACTCTCAGGAAAGACATTCTTCACTTCTTTGATGGATATTGCAGTCGGAATGCCCCAATTGTTATACGATTCGAAAGGTTGCTTCCGGCGTTTGTTCTCCACTTTCGAGAAGTTAGTACCGCCTTTGCCCCCTACATCAATATAAGAGATTCCGATGTTCTTCAACTGTCTTGCAGATTCCATAGAAATGCCAAAGCCAACTTCCTTAATTAGCACAGGTACTTCAGACTGCTTTACAATCTCTTCTATGTTCCGCAAGCGATTCGTGAAGTCACGGTCACCTTCTGGCATGATTAGCTCTTGAAGGACATTTAGATGAATTTGCAAGGCGTTCGCCTCGAGCATATCAACGGCATCCTTCGCTTGGTCAGGAGTTGCCTCCGTTCCAATGTTGGCGAATACGACGCCATCCGGATTCTCCTGTCGAACAACCTCATAGCTCATACGCTCGCGCGGATCCTTTAATGCGGACATTTGAGAACCGACCGCCATGGCAATTCCTGTTTCTTTTGCTGCTTTAGCTAATTCACGATTGATGGAAGCAGTCTTCTCACCACCGCCGCCTGTCATCGCATTGACAAAAAGGGGCGAACTTAGTTCAAGTTCGCCCAGGTTGGTACGAAGCGATACTTCGTCCCAATGTATATCTGACAAGCTTTGGTGTATGAGTTCCACTTCATCGAAACTATTGACTGCCATCTCGTCTCGTGTAATTGCGTGACGAATGTGTTCAAGCTTTCTTCTAGATCGACTCAATGTTATCACCAATTATTTCAATTTGTTTAGTTCATCTCCGATAAAATCGCCAAGTTGGAATCCAGATCCTTCATCATTGCGTTCATACTGTTCGATATCGCGACGGTTTGAATCTTGCTCCAACTCTTTAATGCTAAGTGAAATGCGACGCTCGGACTCGTTCACATCAAGCACTTTCGCCTGTACCGTTTGTCCCTCTTCCAGTACTTCATCCGGCGTGCCAATGTGACGATTTGCAATTTGAGAAATGTGTACAAGACCTTCTACGCCAGGATAAATTTCAATGAATGCACCGAAATTCACTAAACGACGTACAGTTCCTTCCACAGTATCTCCTTGTGCAACTTTCGATTCAATGTCCTCCCAAGGACCAGGCAATGTGTCTTTGCGAGATAGAGAGATACGCTCATTGTCACGGTCTACAGATAGGACTTTGACACTAATCACTTGTCCTTCCTCTACCACATCTTGAGGCTTCTCTACATGCTCATGTGCAAGTTGAGAAATATGCACAAGACCATCTACACCACCAAGATCGACAAATGCACCGAAGTCCGTCAAGCGTTGTACTGTACCCTCAAGAACTTGTCCCGCTTCAAGAGATTGCAATACTTCTTTCTTCTTAACAGATTCTTCTTCCTCTACCACTGCGCTGTGAGATAGAATGACACGATTTTGCTCGCGGTCTAACTCGACAACTTTAAGCGAAAGCTCTTTGCCTTTGTACGGTTCGAAGTCTTCCACATAATAAGTTTCTACGAGAGAAGCTGGAATAAAGCCGCGTAGACCTACATCTACGACAAGTCCACCTTTCACGATGTCTTTCACTTCTGCTTGGAATACTTCCCCACTTGCTAATTTTGCTTCTAGGTCTTCCCAAGCTTTCTCAGAGTCAACTGCTCGCTTAGATAGAACGACTTCATCATCTTCAAGCTTCTTCACTTTCAATGTCAGTTCATCGCCTTCAGAGACCGCATCAGATGCTTTCTCAACGTGAAGACTGGAAAGCTCGCTTATAGGAACAATTCCATCGACTTTATATCCAATGTCGACTAGGACTTGTTTCTCCTCGACTTTTACGACTTTACCAGTGACGATTTCACCTACAGAAAGGTTTGTCATTTCTGACATTTCTTGATTCATTTCATCCATTCAAAAGACCTCCTTACAGTTCCACCACTACCAACCATAAAATTTGTTCTTGGTTCTAACTTCTAATATTTAGACAGTTTTGTCAAGCAAAACATCTATTTCTACTCTTTATTATCTTTTAGAATTCTAATCTCATCCATAATTGCATCGGAAACTTCTTGGGCAGATGCTTTTCGTTCTTTTAATTCGCTTATATTTATCGGCTTCCCATATACCACACGAAGTGGCTCTTTGCCCTTATAAGTCCCAATAATCGCACAAGGTACAACATGTGCATCTGAGCGAGTCGCAAAGAAACCTGCACCAGCAAGGCCTTTGCCAACTTCTCCAGTCTTACTACGCGTTCCTTCTGGAAACAGACCAAGAGCATGATTCTCTTTCAACACATCAAGCCCGCGACGAAGCGCCTGACGGTCCCCCATTCCTCGTTTTACTGGAAAGGCATGGATCTTACGTAGTAATCCGCCAATAATTTTATTTGAGAAGAGCTCTTCCTTTGCCATGAAATAAATGTCACGAGGACATGTAATTCCAACAACAATAGGATCGTAATTTGATATATGATTAGAGCAAATGAGAACAGGGCCGCCTTTCGGGACATTTTCTTTCCCCTCTACCTTGATTCGATACCTCGGGTAGAAAATGGCGGCACAAAGGTTCTTTGCTACCGTATATAAACTCACGTAATCGCCTCCTATTTCAACTGGTCCTGTACGATAGATAGGATTCTGTTCGCTACTTCATCAATCGTCAAGGACGTTGTATCCACCTCGATGGCATCATCTGCCTTGACCAAAGGAGATACTTCTCTCTCTGAATCAATCTTGTCACGCATGCGAATCTCTTCTTTTAATTGTTCCATGTCGGAAGGGAAGCCCTTCTCCATATTTTCTTTATGACGACGTTCTGCACGCTCAGAAACTGATGCAATCAAGAATACTTTCACCTCAGCATCTGGGATGACGTGCGTCCCTATGTCTCGGCCATCCATAACAACGCCTTTCTTTTCTGCTAGCTGTCGTTGACGATTGACCATCTCTTCTCGTACTTTCCCATGTACGGCTACATATGAAACTTGTGTTGTGACTTCTTGTGAACGTACATCAAGTGATACATCCTCAGTATCTAGGAGCACACGCTGCCCGTCACCGGTCTGCTGAAGGTCGATAGTTGTTGTCATCAAGAGCTGATGCATGTCTTCTTCTACGTTTAAGCGGGCTCCGTTCCGTAACGCCTTTAACGTTAAAGCTCTGTACATCGCACCTGTGTCAATGTATACGTATGATAGTTCTTTAGCTACAATCTTCGCCACTGTGCTTTTACCTGCTGCAGCGGGGCCATCTATGGCAATGGCAATAGTGTCTTGCATGTTGTTCCCCTCTTTCTAAATCTGTACGAAAAGAAACAAGCAGGGTGCCCCTGCTTGTCCGTCTAGAGTCTTTCATTCTTCAAAATCATAACACAAACGAAATTAACCGGTCTATCGTTTCTTGAATTTTGTTCGGCTCCTCATAGAACACTCCAAAGTACTTTGTAACAGGATGCATTTGCTTGAGGAAGTCGGTATGAGTTAACAACACTTGTACACTAAGCAGCAACACTCCATGCAGCATGATTAACCCAAATGCCCATGTTTCAATCCGTCTCATCGTTTCACCTTTTTATTGTTAGGTTTGACGGAAACGTTTGGAGTTATGCTTACGCTTGCATATTTAATTTCCTTCTCATAGAGAGCTGACGCTCAAAGCAGAAGCGGATAATGATTTGTCGATCATGATCGGTAAGCTCATGAAACTCGAGTGAAAGACGATTATTACTAGCGTCTCTCCCACGTGCAATCCTGACAATCGTCGCTTCTGACCTTAAATATTTCGTCTCACCATTAAGAAGTGGCAAGACAAGACTTAATGAAAGCGCATCTTGAGGAGACAGCTGATGCTCGTTTGGTGCAATGAGCGCTAATCCCCCTCCACTTATATCGATGGTAATTGAAGTGAACGAGTCTTTCTTCTTATCAAGTGGATGAACAGCTACATCAACCGCTGTCTCAATCCGCACATATTTCCTTCGTTGAATGCGAATCAGATGCTCCTCTCCAGGAAAGGACAACATCAGCACTGGAATGGTCAGCTTCTTTCGTCCCCGTACTTCTGAGTCGAACATATATATGGTTTGGTCATGGCCAAGAAATTTAACGGTAAATTGCGTACCCTCCATAAAGAATCCTGTTCTCCCTGACGTTTCACTAATTGGATAATCAATATAAAATGCTTCATCTTCTCTCTCAACAAGTTTGCAGCGGAACGATTCTTTAATTTCCCCATCATCCGCCTTTAGTTCCAAAGTCATGGTTGACCCAATTTCCACCTGCAACAACTCCCTTTTACTCACGACCTATGTAACGTTCATTTTCTTTATTATGTCAAAAAAACTAAAAAAGGGGAAGAGGAATTTACTCCTCTCACCCTTATGTTGTCTGTTCATATTTCGCTTCTGCTTGCTTCAGTCTGTCCACTCGTTCCTCTGCACCTGATTCTGCATTGATAAAGATGCGATAGGTATTTTCACCCATTGTTCCGATATACTCGTAACAAAGCACTTCTTCATTCACATCATTCTCGATAATGGAAAGGTATTCTTCTTGAATGTTGACATCCTTGTTCACTTTCTGCTTCGCCTCATCTGATGCCAAACTTGGTTCAGGAAGTTCTCGCTCCTTATGATTCATAAGGAAATCACGAGCAGATAGCCCTAGCATGTCCCCGTTATCTAATGCAACTTTGACTTGAACGGAGTCTGGATAAATCCGAACATCACCTTGCTTATACAGGAAGCTATAGACACCAATATTTCCATATTGATTACTCTGAAATGGTTCCATATCTTGATAGTCTTGGTTCTCTAGGAACGCGACAGCTTTTTCTAGCCCTTCAAAGAGACTAATCTCTTTCGATTCCACTTTTCTCTCGACGAGAAGATTAATCGGGTGGCCACCTTTGACAGAAAGGTCCATATAACCACTCTTCTCCCCATTCTCATAGGAGACACTGTAGGTTGGGACATCTGCCCCCTTACCGCTCGTCGCAATGGTAATTCGCTCTTCATTCGTGACCTCGAACAAATTCTTAGCTTTCTCAATAGCTTGCTCTTCTGATAGGTCCTCACCTGTCAAATAGGAGAATCCATGCTCTTCTTGAGAAGTGCCTGTGGCGGTCGGACCAAGATTCCCTTCTTCATAGCCTTCTACGTTCTTCTCAACTGTTTTAAACCCATCGATAATCTTGTTGTCTGATACTTCATCCTTAGAGGCAAGTGCGAGTTCCACGTCCATCCAGCGCAAGTTCTCTTCTAATACCATGTATTGCACTTGTCTTAGTTCGTCCTTAATTTCACCTGATTGCTCATACAACTTCTCCAATTGCCCAATCTCATCTGCCGAAAGTGGTTTCTTATCTAAATCACGAACAGCTGTCTTATAACTAAATTCTCCGATACTTGTCAGGAAATCCTGCGTCTTATTAAATGGCATGAGCGTAAGCGGCAATTGTCCAACGTCCGTATGAGCCTCTGAAGTGATTCTCCATACTTCTGCTAACTGCGGAGAGAGTTGCTCCCTTGAATTCATGGCCATTACGGTACCAATCTTGTCATGAAGCAACTCCGTCCGATAGGTAAGGTCATGAAAGGCACGTTGATACGTGTTCTCAGCTTGAATCAAGATTGCATTCTTTTCTTGGTGCTCTTGGTATCCCCATACACCAGTTCCGACTACCCCTAGTGCCAGGACACCGATTAAGATCCATCGCAGCATATCAAGTCCTCCTATTTACAAAAAATATGTTTCCCAATTTCTTTGATTTGCGGGCGGCTCCAAATCCAATCGGACGTCGCTGTAACCGGGTTAAAATAGTACAACGCATTTCCGGACGGATCCCATCCGTTAATAGCATCAAGTACAGCTTCCTTCGCCTGTTCATTCGGAGTAAGCCAAATTTGCCCATCGCTTACAGCCGTAAAAGCCCGTGGTTCAAATATGACGCCTGAAACTGAATTCGGGAAAGAAGAACTCTCTACCCGGTTCAAGATTACGGCAGCCACTGCAACTTGGCCTGTATATGGTTCACCTCGCGCCTCCCCATAGACGGCATTAGCCATGAGCTGAATATCGTTTTGAGAATACCCATTTGGAACGTTCACAGCCGTCTCAGCTGATTCATCCCCACCGCCCTGATTCTGCTGTTCTTGCTGCTGTTGTGGTTCTTGCTTAGGCGAATCTGCCTTCCCTTGTTGCCCGCCGCCTTCCGTTTGTTTCTGTTGGTCGACCCCACCATAGTACGTAAAGTCTTTCCCACTTCGTATTTGATTCTTTACAAATGATTCATCGTACTGCGTTGCCTTTATAAGCTTCTGCTTCGTTTCTCCACCTAACAGTCCATCAATCTCAATCCCAAATTCATATTGGAAGTTACGCAGTGCCCAGTATGTACTCCAACCGAACACTCCATCGATGTTTCCGTTGTAGAAACCAATGTATTGAAGACGCGCCTGTAGCTCTATAACGTCGTCTCCGGTAGCCCCGTGCTGAAGCGTTCGCTCACTAAACGCATGGGTTTGCCGCTCTTCCATTGGTGTTGGGATTAACACGAATAAACAAACGGTCATGACTATGATTACGTATTTCATTTCGCTTCCTCCTGCAAATGGGATATACAACCCTATTCTCTTGTATTGTTTGAATCTGTTAGCCGTTTATGCATAAAAAAAGAGACCACTTCTATGTGGTCTCACTGAACGTTCTTATGACGAAGACTCTTGTCTATATCACCCCTTCTGATTGTACGCACTTACGAGCAACTGAAACAAAGAGTTCGCGGTACAAACTTTGTAAAGGAACAATAAAAGGGAGACTATGACTATAGTCTCCCCTTAGCATATATTCATGATCTCCCTAAGAAATTTACGCTTCTTTCTGATCTTTATTCGTTGGAACAAGGTATGGTCTAGGAACCTGGTTAGCAAGTTTAACTTTACGTAAAGCATAGAACCATAGGCATACCATGAATGGAGTTAGAATATAGGCCCAATACTGGTTTAATGCGGTTAATACGTAATCATAAGACCCGTGTAACAAGATTGGGATAAATAAGGCTGTTACGATTAATTGATACGGCTGTTTCTTACGGAAGAATTTCGCTTTGCCTATGTAGTAACCCATAATAACCCCGAACAACGCATGTGACGACACAGGGAAGATGGCACGTAGGAAAGCAATGTCAATTCCGTTCGCAAGCAGATAGAGAACGTTCTCAACCGTTGCGAATCCTAGGCTAATGGATACCCCATACACAATTCCATCGTAGTGAGCATCAAATACCGCATT
This sequence comes from Pontibacillus halophilus JSM 076056 = DSM 19796, assembly GCF_000425205.1. GTDB lineage: Bacteria > Bacillota > Bacilli > Bacillales > BH030062 > Pontibacillus_A > Pontibacillus_A halophilus. The sequence goes on from NZ_AULI01000002.1 coordinate 286,293, forward strand.
CTTGTAGATTACATAAAGGAAAATAAACCATTTGAAGAACTCCTCAAGTCCACCAGCTAGAAAGAAGGACTTCAGGATTGGATCTTGAGCTACCCCTTCCACTTCGAACGCATACTGAATAAACATAATTGGAAAAACAAGGAGCGCTCCCATGACAAACATGCGAACAACCATACCAATTGGCTCTGTATCAAACCGGTCCTTTAAATAAAAGAAGGACAATAGCGCAAACCCTGGGGCGATTGCGGCAGAGAGTATTGAGAACACTCCTCATTCCCCTTTCACTAACGAAAATCAATTACTCCTATCGTATCATGAAGATATAGGAAAGGAAACCACTATTCTTTCGACATATTTAATACGTAATGTCGGTTTCACCTGAGGCAAGAGCAACAGCAAGTTTCATTCTAGCTTTCTTACTATCATCATCGTCGCCAAGGATAACCCCTTTTTGCAACAAGTCGTACGTACTGCCTTCGTAATCATACGTTGGATAGACAGCCCCCTCCTCGGATGCAGTCGTGATTACGACGACGACCCCACTTTCGATTGCACGTACAATGCTTTCCATCATACGCGGAGAGACTTGACCGCGACCAACGCCTTCAAGAACCAGTCCTTTCACCCCACTATCAACAGAAGCGTCAATAAACTTGCCATCCGCTTCTAAATAGACCTTAATGATATCTACAGCTGGGATTGGCGCTTTAATCTCATAGGTTTCTCTTCGTATCGGCTTTTGGTAGACGTGAACAACGTCATTATCAATGATCCCAAGATACCCGAATCCGAATGCATTAAAGCCTTGGATGTTCGATGCGTGCTCTTTCTTCACATATTTCGCTGCGAAAATGCGTTCATTGAAGACAACGACCGTTCCTGCACCTCGTAAATCTTCTGCAGAAGCCGTATAAATGGCATGACGCAAATTAATATACACATCACTCCCAATATCACCTGGTGAACGCTGAGAACCCGTCACGACAACCGGTCGTTCGTCCTGCACGGTTAAGTCAAGGAAATAAGCTGTTTCTTCTAACGAATCCGTTCCGTGAGTAACGACTACCCCATCCACTAAATCATCTTCTAAATGCTTCTCAATCCGTTCCTTTAACGACTTTAAATCTTGAAAGGTAATATGCATACTCGGCTTTTGAAAGACCGAATCCACCACAACCTCAATGTCATCTGGAAGCTGACAAAGCGACGTTAACTCTTCTCCCGTTAAAGAACCAGAAGCAAGTTTCCCAGAATCCTTAGTAGGTGCACTCGCAATGGTCCCCCCTGTTGTAAGTAAGACAACCTTCTTCATATGTATCCACCCCTTCTTTCTTCTCAAGCATTAAGTATAACAAAAAAAAGCTCTCTGTCTGAGACAAAGAGCATTCCTAATTATTTGGAAGCAATATGCTGTGCAATCCATTCTCCATGATGACGACCATTCTCAATGAAGATCTCATTGTTGTTATAACCAGCAGCGATCACTCCTGCAATGTAGATCCCAGGTACATTCGTCTCCATTGTATCCGGGTTCACTTCAGGTCTCCCTGTCTCATCTTCTATGGAAATCCCCATTTCCTTAAGGAATGAGTGATCAGGATGATAGCCCGTCATGGCAAATACGAAATCGTTCTCAACGCTCTTCTCTTCCCCATTTACAGTGAAGTAGACGCGGTCATGAGTAATTTCAGTTACCGTAGCGTTAAATTCCATCCCTATCTGTTCTTTTCGCACAAGCGCTTCAAACTCTGGTAAGATCCATGGTTTTACGCTTGTTGAGTAATCGGATCCGCGATAAAGAACCGTTACGTTCGAATCCGCCTTGACAAGCTCAAGAGCCGCATCTACAGCAGAGTTCTTTCCACCAATAATAACAACATTCTTATCAAAGTAAGGGTGAGGCTCCTTGAAATAGTGCATAACTTTGTCTAACTGTTCTCCAGGTATACCCATGTAATTCGGCTGGTCGTAGTACCCTGTAGCAACGACAAGGTCATCCGCTTTATAGTGGAGTTGCTCTCCATTGTTCCTCTCGGTGCAAACGAGGAACCCGTCCTCTTCATTTACGACTTTCGTTACTCTCTCGTATGTGTTAATGCGCAAATCTTTCCTTCTAGCAACGGCACGATAGTAGGCTAAAGCTTGATTACGTACCGGCTTTTTACGCTCTGTAATAAATGGCATATTTCCAATTTCTAATTTCTCACTGGATGAGAAGAACATCTGGTGAGTGGGATAATGATAAATCGCGTTCACCACATTCCCCTTCTCAATAATCAGAGGTTCAATGCCTCTATTCTGTAGTTCAATGGCTGCAGACAACCCACATGGGCCAGCACCCACAATAATCACTCGTTCTTTTTGCAAGCTTCTTCACTCCTCTAAACCAAAACACAATAGCAATTGAAATGGTACATAAAAATAGAAACATCTCCTACCATATCTATGATAGGAGATGAATGTAAACAATTCAACCTAGATCCAACCTCTGAATCGAGAGGCTTCGGCCATTTTACGGACACCGACCATATAGGCAGCGAGACGCATATCAATCCTTCTAGTATCTGATGTATGGTAAACGGAATTAAAGCCTTTCACCATTACTTCTCGTAACTTCGCCTCTACTTCTTCTTCTGTCCAGTAATAACCCTGATTGTTCTGAACCCATTCAAAGTAAGATACCGTTACGCCGCCAGCTGACGCAAGTACGTCTGGGACTAACAGAATACCACGCTCGGATAAAATACGAGTAGCTTCTAATGTAGTAGGGCCATTTGCCGCTTCCACTACAATTGGAGCCTTAATCTTATGTGCATTTTCTTCTGTAATTTGATTTTCAATCGCAGCCGGAACAAGAATATCACAGTCTAATTCCAGAAGCTCCGGGTTAGAAATTGTATCTTTAAACAACTTTGTCACTGTACCGAAACTATCTCGACGATCTAATAAGTAGTCAATATCTAATCCTTCAGGGTCATGAAGTGCTCCATAAGCATCTGAGATTCCGATAACTTTGGCGCCTGCATCGTGCATAAACTTAGCTAAGAAACTACCTGCGTTCCCAAATCCTTGAATAACAACACGAGCCCCTTCAACCGAGATTCCCTTTTGCTTTGCTGCTTCTTCAATACAAATGGTAACCCCTTTAGCTGTAGCCGATTCACGACCATGAGAGCCACCTAACACTAACGGCTTCCCTGTAATAAATCCTGGATTATTAAATTCATCAATACGGCTATATTCATCCATCATCCAAGCCATAATTTGCGAGTTGGTAAACACGTCTGGCGCCGGGATATCCTTCGTTGGTCCAACGATTTGACTAATGGCACGCACATATCCTCGACTTAATCCTTCAAGTTCACGGAAGGACATTTCTCGAGGGTCACACACGATGCCACCTTTCCCACCACCATAAGGTAAATCAACAATTCCGGCCTTCAAACTCATCCAAATGGATAACGCCTTTACTTCTTTTTCAGAAACGTTTGGATGGAAGCGCACTCCACCTTTAGTAGGTCCTACTGCATCATTGTGCTGTGCACGGTAGCCAGTAAAAATCTTAATCGAGCCATTGTCCATTCTTACTGGTATACGTACCGTCATCATACGTACAGGCTCTTTTAGGAGCTCATAAACTTCCTCAGGATATCCTAATTTATCTAAGGCATTTCGAATGACCTGTTGAGTCGACTTCAAAACATCCATTTTATTGTTTTCATTGGCAGAATCTGTTGCTTTTTCGGCTACCATGAACTTACCTCCCATAGAATTTCGATCAATCATGCTGTTAGCTTTCAGAGTTTAGTATACACTTTCCAATTGGATATGCAACCCATATTGCATAGAGAATTGCGAGATAGAAACCACGAAATGAAAGCGGATTCAGACCGTGACCTTACTTCGATTGTAGTGTAAGCTCAATAAATTTCTCAATCATTTCACTATAGCTAAGACCAATTACGTTCGCTGCATCAGGAAATAGACTAGTCGGCGTCATACCTGGCAATGTATTGACTTCAAGAATGACCGGTTCTCCCGCTTCATTAATAATGAAGTCTACTCGTGAGTATGTCTCACATCCTAATAATTGGTGAGCGCGCACGGCTTGTTTCTGAAGTTTCAGAGCCAATTCTTCGTCAAGCTCAGCAGGACAAATATGTTCGCTGCCACCGACTGCGTATTTCGATTCATAATCGTAGTATTCGTTTTTCGGTATAATCTCAATCACAGGAAGGGATTGTTCTTCACCCTCTGCACCCATAACTGCCACAGTTACCTCGCGTCCATACACAAACTCTTCTGCAAGAATACTTGTATCACTATGGACAGCAACCTTTATGGCTTCATCAAGTTGAGATTCTTCTTTCACAATTGTAAGCCCAAGTGTAGACCCCTCTTGGTTTGGTTTAATCACAAGGGGAAGGCGCATATTCGCCTCAATATCTTCTTTAATGGCAGCTTCACTCTTATAGACTCCAATTGGATACGTACGGCTCTTCGCTACCGTTAATCCATTCTGGTGGAAGATTTGCTTAGCTTTCGATTTATCCATGGCTAACGCAGAAGCAAGTACTCCCGACCCAACATAAGGGATCCCTTTCAGTTCAAGAAGCCCTTGGATGCGTCCGTCTTCTCCATATTTACCATGAAGCCCGATAAAGACGACCTCTACATCTAAATCAACTACTTCTTGAATACGTTCAGGGTGAAAGTCCACCCCTACAACATCATGACCTGCTTCACGTAACGCATTCATGACCCCTTTACCTGTGGATAAGGATACTTCTCTTTCGCCGGATACTCCTCCGTATATAACGCCAATTCTCAAATCTAGTCACTCCTATCATCTATTTACATCGTGCATCATTTACTTTATTCCAAACTATCGTAACATGTTCAACACCTATATGGAACAGAAAAGAAAAGGGAGTGGAATGTCGCTTTATCTTGCGACTTAATACCTTATATCCTCCTAATCCAAATGCACCACAAACCCTTCTATCATAAAAAAAAGACCGCTCATATACAATGAACAGTCTTCCTTATGTTTAATTGAAATAATGCTGAATTTGTTCTACAGCTTCTGATGGGAAGATCTCTTTCCCGTATTCTTTCAGACGATACGATGTGACAGTACTCGGAGATGCAAATTCAGAAAGGATGGCTATCAGATGCTCACGATTATGGAAGGTCATTTCTTCTTCATCCAAGAACAAGTAGTAGTATTGGTCCATATGATATACCGCTCCCCCTAGCATTCCTTGTTGGAAGAGGTGTTGGGAAACGTGAATAATGTCTTCGAAAGATTGGAAAGCAAACATCATCTCATTGCTTTCATCTAAAGTAACTTTCATTTCTACAAAGTCTTCCTCTTCTTCTTCCTGTTCATCTTGGGTCACAACGATAAGCATCCCTTGGGCTTGCATGAGGTAAACTTGTACAAGCAGCATACCTTCAAGTTCAATCCCGAGCTCATCTGTTGCTTCGTACATCATGTCATGGAACAGTTGATGTACGCTAGGCAAGTCATACCACAGATCTTCACGCGATAGACCTCGATCAACTAGGTCATCAAACGTGAGAAAAATCTTAAACTTGTTGTGAGACAATCGCTCTAATCTCATTCACTCGCCCCCCTAAATAACATATAAAGTACCTTGTGTTAGTATATGTTGCAATGTGTAAAGATGGTACTGTTTTATAAAGTATAAAGAAATTATAGGGCACGGACAAGTTAAATTTCGTGCGTAGCTAACCATTCTTCCCATTCTTGTCGATTTGTGCCTAACAGAAACGGCTTTAGTCGCAATTTCTCTTCCTTAGGCAGTGAATCGTACGCATACCCGCCAAGACCAATATCAAGAGTTGGGAATTTCTCTTTCAAGGCTTTGGCAAGACTGACGGTTGTCGGGATATTCTTCTTCAACGTACATGACATGAACAAGTACTTAGGTTGAACTTCATCAATAACCACATGAGCATCACCCGGGGCCAGACTTTGGCCAAGGTAGATGACCTCATACCCTTTACGCTTTAGGAACAACGCAAATATGAGCAATCCAAGCTCATGCTTCTCATTTGGGCCACATACACAAATGGCCTTTGGAAGCGTCTGGTCAGACGGAAGAGAAATTAACATCATGCCTACTCGAGAACGCAGGAAATTCGTCGCAAAGTGTTCATGGGCGCTCGATATTTCATTCCGCTCCCACAACGTGCCGATGTCGACTAATATCGGTCCAATAACTTCAATGGCTACCTTCTCAGGAGTAAATATACTAAAGGCATAATCGAGTTGACTATGAGCCAGTTTCTCATCAAACGAAAGCAAAGCTTTCTGTAATTTATAGGAGATCTGTTGTTGATGAGTCCTGGTTTCGAATTGTTCCTCTTCAGATTCATCTTCACGCTGGTCTGTATTCTGATTCTCTAGTAACGATACAGCTTGAGAGATGGTAAACCCTTTATCGACCTTATCCATCAGCCATTTCAGCACTTTCACATGCTCCTCCGTATACACTCGGTGGCCAGCTGAATTTCGCTGAGGGCGAATAATTTGATACCTTCTCTCCCATGCTCGTAAGGTTCCAGCTTGAATGCCTAGCATGTTACATAAAGCTTTTATATTATATTTCCCTTGTTGGCTCGACATTCCATTTCCTCCAAAACTAGCTCGGTTTTTCTCCATTATAGAGAACGGTCATTTTTATGTAAAACTTGAATATGTTCTAGATCGTTTTCAACACGTTCATTATGCTATAGGACTCCGTTCTAATGTTCAAGTGTTGATCGTTTCCTTTTCTAAACAAGTGGTGGACTAGTAAATTCGACTACTCGCCTTCTCCTTCTTTGTCTCAATTAAAGATAACCCGTATAGCCAAGAAGCAATAAAGTAAGCCAGAACAATCTTAATGGACAAAACAGCTAACAGGATTGTAGCCAACAACGAGAGGAGTAGTACGAATTGCGCCTTCCTAAGACGTCCATGAATGAGAATCATGGACCATAAGTGAAACAACACTCTTCCTGTAACAAGAGCACCAATAAGGAAGCTTATACTTCCGAATAAGAACTCCCATGGGGACAGTAGCAAATAGATGTAGTAATCTTCATGAATCGGAAGTCTCGCAAGTGGAAACCAATAAATGCATAAGAAGCACCCTCCAAAGATTGCACTCGCCTTTAATAGAGTGGTAAACATACAATCATCCCCCTCTCTCCATATCTATGAAGAAAGGGGGATGCACATTAAACATCTTCTTTAATATCAAGCACACGAAATCCAGCTTTCTCAAGCCGTTTAGCAATCTTATCGATATTTGGACTCGGTTCTAGCTTTAATACAATTCTTCTTGCCAACTTCTTCGTCTCATCAAAGGTCGCCAAGGAGATGACATTCTCATGGTAGTGCTTGAGAATATCTGATAACCTAGCAATCCGACCTTCAGATTCTTCAGAAGTAAAGGCAATCCGCACGCCTCGCCTATGAGCTCCAAATGCACTTTCAAATTGTTCGATTACATCATAACGACTTACAACCCCAAGAAAGCCCCGTTCTGAATTTGTTACGGCCAATATTGGAAATCCTTTAAATAAAGGAAGTGTTTTCTCAAACACGTCATCTTCAGTTACGTATAATTCATCTCTTGTAACCAAATCCTTTAAGGAAACATCTGATAGATATTCCTCTTTCGGACGTATGCCGTGGAAATAGCCTTCGTAGATACGTTCTTGTGAGATCATGCCTACGTATTCATTCCCATCGAGAACAGGCATAGCTTGGAAGTCATGCTTTAACAACGTGTCAAGCGCTTCCCCAACCGGGTCTTGTAACGAAGCAGTTACAGACTGGAATTTGTTTTTCATGATACTTCGTACGAACATCCCATCACCCCACTAATAGATTTTTATGCTCATCGTGTATATATTCAACTCTATGGGGCTTATTCCTCTATAATATTGTGTACAAACCGTTACGAAGCTGGAATTTAAACCTTTCAAGATGATTAGTTAGAGAACTGAATCAACTCACTGCCAGCTCCTCCATCGTCTGATGGCAACTTTAGATTGGCTGGTGCATTTTGTTGTAACAACAGATAAGCAGGAAACAAAAGCCCAAGCGCAATAAACACACTAAGAAGAACTCGAAGCCAAATAGTCTGGACCCGCTCCCGGTCTTTACGTTGATTGCCCCCATGTGCCGAGCTACGAGGAGGAAGTGAGGACTGATTCTGTTCGCTCACCACGTCAGAATATCCCTCACCTCCATCAACACGCGTTCTTAATGACCGAGCTTGGTCGTTACGTTGTTCCATGAATGTTCACCTCAATTTCCCATATCGAATGAAACAGGCAAGTAGGACATCCACTGTAAAATGAGCCACAATTGTTGTAAGCAATTGCCCTGTTTCTTCATAAACCCAGCCAAGTAAAAAGCTGATGAGCAACACAGATAGTAATAAAACAGGCTTTGTTAAATAACGAATATGCATAAGTGCAAATGAAAGCGACGCAACCCAATACCCGAGTTGTTCTTGTATGACACCCCGAAACAACAATTCTTCAGCAACAGATACCGTTAGGGCAATAAGTAAGATTCCAATTAAAGGACGATCTTGGAATAGCTTCACGTTCAGGCCGCCATCATCGTACCACTCTCTCGGAGTTACTTTCATGAGAAAGAAGTCCAGTGCGACAATACCTAACCCGATGTACAGACCCAACCTTAGCGCAGCCCAATCTTGTACAGAGAATAAATTTACCGTGTATAGTAGCGGGGTTGACTCCAATAGAAATATAGCCAAGGAAGAGATCAAAAGAAATAGCGCTTGGGTGACATAAACATTGAAGACGAGCTGTTTTGGCGTTAGTTGATCGATTAACTGTTGCTGGCGGCGATTCATAGACGATCCCCTTGTAGAAATACTCTCTTCAGCGCCTCTTCCCATTGAGGAACTTCATGATTTCCCTGTAAGATGTCTGGATGCCATTTATCAAATGAGAAATCACAGATGTCGCAACAGAACTCTAACGGCTCTTTAAGCGAAGACTGAAATGATTCATATAACGTAACCCTTCTACACGTATCCCCATGAACCCATCGAATAAACTCAGATAACTTCTCATGCTTGTACAGTGCACGGTGCTCAATCGTTTGCATAATTTCATGTAAAGCGGAATCTAACTGAGGTTCTTCAGACCTCACAAATCCCCCATGGATCACATCCTTCTGTTCCAACTGATAGTTCAAGAACCTCCACTGAATCTCACTTAGCTGCAAAGTTGCCTCTACCTCTGCAGATGACGGAATCGGTTGATGAGATTGCTTCAAATTTACTAAATAATGGCGAAGCTGGCTTAGTTGATGTGGTTCAGGCAGCTCTGATGAGATGAGTGATCTAGGCAGGTCCCCATCTCCTGGGGAATAAAACGTTAAGCTAACCGATTGCTTCCCGTCACGCCCGGCTCGACCGATCTCCTGTAGAAAGGATTCGACTTGGGGAGGCAAATGAGCATGAATGACAAGGCGAATGTTGTCTTTATTAACCCCCATGCCAAATGCACTTGTGCAGCAGATGACATCGAGTTGGTCGTTCATAAACTGCTGTTGAATTAACAACCGGTCTGTATGCTCCATCCCGCCGTGATAGAAGGCAACGCGTAAATGGGGCAATGCATCTCTAAGCTCAAAGGTCGCCTTTTCTGTCCATTGTCGACTAGAGAAGTAAATCATCGTTGGTACAGGTCGTTCTTTAAGGATGGTTTTCATGCGCTCGATTTTCTCTTCCATGGAGTTCACATGTGAAACGGCTAAGGCGATATTCTCTCGGTCCATCGGATAAATATGCTTCGCCATCTGAGGTCGCTCCAACTGCGTTAGAATATCATCCTGTATAGCAAGCGGCGCGGTAGCACTCAATGCAAGCATAGTCGGATTCCCAAGCTTCTTTGCCGCCTCTCCTAATTTCAAGTAATCCGTTCGGAACTCATGCCCCCATTGGGAGATACAATGAGCCTCATCCACGACGAATAAAGAAACGTTGATACGCTTACGCAGTGCCTCCATGAATCGGTCATTTTGTAACATTTCTGGTGAACAATAAATAAGCGTATATTCATGTAGATGTTGAAGCACCTTTTGTTTTTGGTTGCTATCAAGAAAACTGTTAATGGCAACAACACGCTTTATGCCCTTTTGCTTCAATTGTTTCACTTGGTCGACCATAAGTGAAATGAGTGGTGATACGACGATTGTTGCCCCTTCTTGAATCAAGGCAGGCAACTGATAACAAATTGATTTCCCAGTTCCGGTAGGTAATATGCCAAGAACATCTTGACCAGATAAGATATCTGAAATAATTTCTTTCTGTCCTTCTCGGAAGGAATCGTAATGAAAATACCGGGACAAGTGCTGTTCTAATGTAGCCATTTACGCTCCCTCCCTATTGTGCGTCCAAAGAAGCGAGAACAAGTCGGATTTCAAAGTAAGAATACTGTTCTCCTAACGACTCCCGTATAACTTTAAGACGGTTGGTGTTTAACTGTTTGACCTGATGGGAAATGTCCTGTGCAGCCTTGGATGAAATAAAGGGTTCAATTGAGAATGAAGGATGCACAAGGGCAATTTCAACGATATGGTCTTGAATGGTGCTTAATTTCAGCCTTCTAATTCTTGTGAGCTGTTGAAGAGAGTAGCCTTGGTTAATATAATCTAGGGTCTTCTTAGCTGATTCAGTAATCGGAATTTCCTGGATTTGATCCGCTATAAAGGTGTATAGCCACGGAAAATTCGTTGAGTCTGCCATTGCCCGTTCTAGAATGTAATGAACAGAACAGGAGAATTTCACTTCAACATCGTGTACCGTCTCATGAGTATGCTGAGCGAGTTGACTCTTTGACATCCCGTATATATTCGCGCTTGTAAAGCGATACGTAATCAACTCAGCGAACTCAGAAGGCATGTCCTTTAATAATGGATATAGCTCGTTATAAAGACTCGTCAACGATTGCGAAAGCTGCGTTTTCTGTTCATGGTACATCTTTCGTACAAAGCTCACATACTCCGGTTTATCCGTGATTGGTATAAATTGATGTTGGCCTTTAACGATATTCGCAGCTGTTTGCACAAATAATAATAGACGAGACCAGACTGGCTCGCTCATATGTTGTAAGGACAATCCGTTGAACCATGTAAGCTCGTGAGCATATGATTCTAATCCTTCTTTGTAACAGGCGCGACCTTTCGCGGCTAACACAGGGACTCCTTCGTTAATGGCAATTGTCCCATCCTGTTGCATGGCTCGGAGAGTCTCCTCAAGTTGCGTTCTCTTTAGTGACTTATATACCCCATAATAAGGGGTTAATCCATACGCATGGATATCTTGAAATGTTTGGGAAGATTTCTTACCAATCAATGCATGATGAATGGCAGAGTAGGTCCTCTCCCCTTTCAATAATGTAATGCAATGAAGTAACAGGAATTGAAACACGGATGCAACCTCACTTTACGCTAATTTTCTGTCAAAATATTATGAAAAGATTACTATAACTGCGCATTATGCCCAGTATTTCAGCTTGAAATGTTAAGGAAGTAGCTTTACAATATGAAATGAGGAAAAGACAGATCATATTCTTACTTATCTATTTAGGTAATGAAACAGACTCCCTCATGAGTCTTTAGTATATTTAGGAGGGTTTATAAGCATGGCTAAATACACAATCGTAGATAAAGAAACATGCATCGCCTGCGGCGCTTGCGGAGCAGCTGCTCCAGACATTTATGACTACGACGATGAAGGCATTGCCTACGTAATCTTAGACAACAACAATGGGACAGCTGAAATTCCAGAGGAACTAGAAGAAGACATGGAAGATGCATTTGACGGCTGTCCAACGGATTCCATCAAGATTGCGGACGAATCCTTCGACGGCGATGCACTTAAATTCGAATAGTCTCGAGAACATCCCTTCATAATCGTTGAAGGGGTGTTTTTTTATTGTTCCGAAAGCTCCATTAGCTTCCGAATTGCTTGCTCATAATCCGTTGTACTAAACCAACGATAATGCTCACAGTCAAGAATACGGTAATGTTTAGTTACGGTATGTTGCTGAAGCCGGAACTCCCCTCTCTCATGGACAACTTCCCACCACACCTTTCCAGCAAGCGTACGCGACTTTGGTCGATTCACATATTCATGCGCGATCAGCTCCACAACCTCTATGGGCGAATCACCTAGCTCATGCTGTATAATTTCGCTATCACGAAAAAGCGCAGTAACAGCAACAATTGTCGTCCAGCCTGCTTGTACACGTCCCTTTTCGATTTGCACCAACGTTTTCTTAGATATTCCGAGCACATCCGCCATCCGCTCTTGCGTATATCCTCTCTCAATACGGATGAGTTTCATCCTAGGCGATATTTGCTGAATAAGTGTATGCTGGTTCATATTCATCATCCCTATCCATAGCGATAGCTTTATTTTAACACGCAATCCACTTTCCTTCCTACCTAAACCTTGTTATAATAATGAATCGTAACGTACATACTTTTATATCTTAAGGAGGATTTCCCCATGGCTGAAAACAAAGTAATCGACGTTTTTGTTGAGATTCCAACAGGAAGCCAGAATAAATACGAATTCGACAAAGAGAAAGGTGTCTTCAAGTTAGACCGCGTTCTTTTCTCTTCTCAATTCTACCCTGCTGAATACGGGTACATTGATGACACGCTTGCGCTTGACGGTGACCCACTAGATGCGCTAGTACTAGTTACAAACCCAACATTCCCAGGCTGTGTCATTGAATCCCGCGTAATCGGATTCCTTAACATGATCGATGATGGCGAAGAAGACCAGAAGCTTCTTGCTGTCCCAACTGAAGACCCACGTTTCAAAGACGTTCATACACTTGATGATGTTCCACAACACAAACTTGAAGAGATTTCTCATTTCTTCAAGACGTACAAAGACCTTCAAGGTAAGAAAACAGAAATTGGCGCTTGGGAAGGCGTTGAAGCTGCGAACAAATTGATTGACGACTGCTTCAATCGTCACCAAGAAGACAAGTAATGACGTAAGCAGAGCCTAATTAAAAAGGGCTCTGCTTTTTTTATTTACCTCCATCTTCCCTTCAATTTATACTATAATGGCAACGTACCTTAAGGAGGGAATGTGTTGACTAGAATGAAGCCTATTACATGTGAAAGAAGAAGTTACACGCGCGAATACCACGCTCACTCCCATGAGTTTGGGCAGTTCCTGTTTCCGTTGGAAGGTTCATTAGAAATTAGTACAAAGGTACAAGAATTAAACTTAGATTCAGACTCCTGCTTCTATATCCCCCCTGAGATCAATCACGAATACCGTTCAATGAACCGGAATGAATTCCTTATACTAGATGTTCCAACCCACTATGTTTCTCCCTATACAGATACACGAACAATCCCGCTAGACCAACAGTGGACCGCTATCCGATATCTCCTGTTAGAAGAGGTGAATCGGAATCATACCGACACGTCTTCCCTCTTGAATTTAACAAGATATGTGACAAGCCAGTTAGAAAGCACTACACCAGCATCGATTTCCTACATTCATCAACATTTCAAAGAATCTATACGGATTGAGACACTCGCCGCCATGGAACATTATCATCTTGTATATTATTCCTCATGGTTTAAAGAAAAGACAGGACAGACACCGAAAGCATACATAACAAAGCTTAGACTGGAAGAAGCACAACAATTACTCCTTACAACAAGTTGGTCAATGCAGTCCATCAGCGAAGAATTAAGGTTCGAGAATTCTTCTTCTTTCTCAAGATGGTTCTCAAAAAGCATAGGGGTCTCCCCACTTCACTATAGAACTCTTCATAAAGGATAAAAAGGAGATTAAACTCCGTCAAGAAATGGAACACTTTATTTCCTATACTTAGGATAATAAATCCTTTTTCCTTCGGGGTGAAATCATGAATCAAAAATGGGCACCTTTCCTTGTATTGATTGCTGCCGTTCTTTGGGGAACGACTGGCACAACTCAAGCTATGGCACCTGAACACGCACACCCAATAGCAATAGGCGCTACACGTTTAGCAGTGGGTGGGCTATTTTTACTTGTACTTCTGCTAGCGACCCGTCACTTTAAACTTCGAAGCTTACCAGTCAAGATGACCATCTTCGCATCTTTATGCATGGCACTCTACCAACCCCTTTTCTTTTCTGCCGTTTCCATAACAGGGGTTGCGGTTGGTACGGTTGTGGCAATTGGAAGTGCACCTGTGTTTTCAGGGTTAACAGAATGGGCATTTCTGAAGGTACGGCCTACTAAGACATGGTGGTTCTCCACTGCTTTGTCGATAACAGGTTGTTTCATGCTCTTTGCCCATCAAACGTCTACATTTGTAGACCCTATTGGTATTCTTATGTCGCTCGGAGCCGGGCTATCCTTTGCCCTTTACACGCTTTGTAGTCGACAATTGGTTCACACTAGCTCACCTCTATCAGTCGTAGCCATTGTATTCACACTGAGCGCTCTATGGCTGTCCCCACTCCTATTTATGTATGACCTGTCATGGATCTTAAGCTACCGAGGAATCGGAGTCAGTCTACAACTCGGAATCGTGACCACAGGCATTGCTTACTTCTTATTTGCGAAAGGATTAACACGTATCTCTCCATCTACTGCTGTTACCTTGTCATTAGCTGAGCCATTAACCGCCACACTCTTTGGTGTATTTCTACTAGGAGAGCGATTATCTGGCCTATCATGGACTGGTATATTCATGCTTATTGTCGGAATCGGCTTGCTAATGCTGCCGAAAGAGGTTCTTGCGGGACGGAAAATCGTAAGGATTGAACAATAACAAGAAGAAAAGAACTTCCATAGTGGTGGAAGTTCTTTTCATTACCAGTATCGCGGTTACTTCTCAATAATCGTTTCTTTAATCGCTTTACCCAAGTGACGACCTGGTTCGTCTTCAAGAGCAGCAATCCAATCGCCTTCTTCGAGATTGAGAATAGAAGTGATGCCCTTACTGCGCTCGAACACATAGACGCTAGATGCGCTTTGAAATGTTGCACTAATTTCTCCATCCTCTTTCGCACACGCAACCTGAAGCATAGGTCGCTTCTCGATCTTCACTCTACCAATCGCCACTTTCCTCACTTGTTCCCCGCTGATAAGTTCCAGCTCTTCCCCAGCTTGAAGTTCTTGTAAATAATACGTACGCTCACTTTGATGCAAATACTGATGAAAGGCGCCTACGTTCACTCGAAACGGACGAGGTGGATATCCTTTAGATACCCGATTTTCTGAGAACACCTGTACATACCCATGCCCAGTGTTCCCAACAAATAAGCTTTCTTCTTCTCCAATTACATCAGTAAAGTCAATGCATACGCGCATCCCCTCTACAATCTCATTTATCGAAACTACTTCATTAAATCCGCGTTTGTTCAACACCTGTTGAAACCCTCCTTCTCACTCTCCTTACTCTGTCTGGTCATTAATTGAAACAGGGAGCGATATAGGCTTTGTTACATCATATTTCCCGACATCATGTTCCTCGATTCCATCTATCTGAACTCCACTCATACCGAATGAATGAGCGGTTGCCAACATAGCCGTAATCATTTCTTCTGTCCATTCGTCTTCTGAAGATAGCGTGATGGTAGCTTCATCTTTATCTACCGAAACCGATTCAATGCTGTACGTTTCTGGGAACGTAGGTTCCAATCCATCTTTACGCTCCCCTTGCTTCATATCAAAGAGAGCCTCTTCTAATGACTCGTAATCGTTGTATACAGGGACTAAATAGGAGTTAGAATCCGTTTCATAACGCTTATAGGAACTTGTTCGCTCTGACTGTAAGATATACTGTTCTAGCACGCCTTCATCCGGCGGCACACTTCTATTCTGTAACTGAACAGTTTCTATCCCAGCCGGAATGAGCATCAACTCTAGCTCTTGTAGGAATCTATCTGTGTTTTGTTGTTTTCCATCTTGAATTGAAACGACCGCAACATCGCCATCAAATGAAAAGGATGCCTCACGAATCCATTCAACGGGGGCGAGGGGGCCTATCGGTTTCACTTGGCCTTGTAGCTCATTTACAAGTACTTGTAATGGTTTTATCTGCTCAGAAACGTATGAAATTGGGACAAGTATGTCACCAGTTGGTTCTTTGTACGGCACCACAAGAAAATCGCGTTGAGGCTGATTGATGAATGAGGAGGATTCGCTACGTTCATCAAGGGCATCCTCATCCCCAGTTATTCCTCGGGATGGTTCATCTTTCGTTTGTGTATCTTGAGAGCCGCTTTCTGGACTAGCTTCCTCTAATGCCTCGGATTCTGCTGCATCGTCAGTGCGGTCTGCCTGTTCAGTTGAAGGAGACGAGAAGGAGGATTCCTGCTGCTCTGACGGTCCAAAATTCGTTTGATTGATCATGAAGAACAACAGACCAATTGCTAGAACTATCGCACCTACAGGCAACAATTTATTTAAAGAAGAGGATTTCTTCTGTGGTTCATTCGCTTCTTGTACACGTCTATACACTTCTTCTTTGGAACGAGTGTCCTCCACTAATGGCATCTCCTGTAGGTACTTCTCTATTTCTTGTTCTGTTCGTTTAGTCAATCTTCTCGCCTCCTTCCGTTGTGCCATCCCAAGATTGTTTAAGTGCACGCAAGCCACGATGCTGCGTGGTCTTCACTTTACTTTCACTCCAATTCAGAATAGCAGCAGTTTCTTTAATGGATCTTTCTTGTATGTAACGAAGGATTAACACACTTCGTTGATTCGGGCTACATGTGTCTAAGTGATAATACAATTCCTTCACTTCATCTGATTTCATAACCAGTTCCTCCGGAAGAGGCTCCGGGTCACGAATGGTTTGACCTCGTTCTCCCATATCAAATAAGTCATAAATGCGATCCTTTAACCGCTTCTGTTTCCTGAAATGGTCGAAGGTGACGTGCTTTGCAATGGAGAAGAGCCACGTTTTCTCACTACTTTCACCTTTGAACGAACTGTATGATTTCATAACTTTCACATACACTTCTTGAATTAAATCTTCCGTAGCTTCACGGTCCTTTACCATATAATAAATGAATTGAAATAAGTCCTGATGGTAGTGGTCGTAAAGTCTGTCGAACAAGTTGCTCATATCAGACCCCCATTTAGTGTATTAGACGTCGAGTTCCTCTTAAACGTTACACCTAGTGCAACTATAGCGGAATTGTTCTGTTTCTTGAATAGTTCTTGCCACTTATTTCATTTATTTTCTGTTGATGAATGTAAAGAAACCCACTTTCCTTAACAAAAGTGGGTTTCTACGTAAAATGCTGTTGTTTCATAAGGAACAAGATTGTTCGCCAAAACGTTCTAACATTCGTCTTGGAGCGGCAGTTTACACGTGAATGTCGTGCCTTCACCAATCTTGCTATGGACAGAAATCGTACCTTGATGGGCTTCCATAATATTTTTGGCAATCGCAAGCCCAAGGCCTGTTCCACTCTTACCTTTTTCGCGCTTTCTAGATTTATCGGCTTTGTAGAACCGTTCAAATACAAATGGAAGATCTTCTTCTTCAATCCCTGAGCCCTCATCTTGAACAGCGATGACGACTTGTTTCTGGTCGACGAAGGCATTGACCTTCACGACACCATTCTCATAACTATGACGGATGGCGTTGTCGATTAAATTCGTTAAGACTTGTTCGAAACGGTCTGGGTCCATACAACTCGTCCGACTCGCTGAATCAGCTAAAGACAAGTTAAGTGTAACCCCTCGTTCACCAGCCAGCCCATGAAATTTCTTTACAATTCGTTCGATGAACGGCTGCATATGTACTTGCTCTAGATTGAGCTGAATATGACCGGCTTCCATTCGAGCTAAGTCAAGCAACTCATTAACGAGACGACCGATACGGAGCGATTCCTCGTGAATGATCTGCGCTAGTTCATTCTTCTCTTCTTTACTCTCTGCCACATCGTCTACAATGGCTTCACTATACCCTTGCAACATGGAGATTGGCGTACGTAGTTCATGGGAGACGTTTGCGATAAAGTCCTTTCGCAACTTGTCCAAACGACGCTCTTCTGTCATGTCGCGAATAACAGCTACAGCACCACGGACATAGGATTGGTTGTAAAGAGGGGTCATGATTACGACCCAGGACCTGCCTTGTATGGTGTATTCCGCCATCCCTTCTTCCTCTGCTGTAACGACCTGGTCTAACAACTGTTGAAGAGGTTCTGGCAAATAGGCTTCATTAGGGAGCATCACTTTACCCGTTTCATATTCCCAAGCATGAAGAAATTGAGCTGCGGGAGGGTTCGTAATGAGCACTTCTCCATTTCGATTAAGGGTAATTACCCCATCTGCCATGGAGCGTAAGATTCCCGATAATTGCTCTTTTTCTTGACTTAATGCATTGATATGAAATTTCAATTGTCTCCCCATCCGATTAAACGCCATCGCTAATTCGCCAATTTCATCGTGGGTCAAGATAGGCACCTTTGTGTTAAATTCTCCTCTTGCCAATTCGAAAGCTCCCTCTCTCATCTTAATGAGAGGTGAAGTGATTCGAGTGGATAAGAAGAACGCAAAAATGGTCGTCAAGATGACCGCAATCCCTGCTCCAAGAAATATAATCTTCGTCGTCTGTGCTGATGTCTGCTCAACGAACGTGAGGTCTTGGTACATATAGACCGCGCTACCTTGTTCAATCGGTGTACCAACAATAAGGATATTCGTATCTGTCTTAGGAATACTTGTCTCCTGTTTAATCACTTCTTCGCCTTCCATAACTCTAGCTAACGCCTCATTGTTCTTGACCCAAGACGCGTCAATTGGCGGTACATTTGAGTTTCCTTGTTCACTCGATAACCATGCATCCTCCTCTTCAAAGAGAACGAGAACACGAGTGCTTGAATCCACGACATGGTCAATAATATCGAGAGCTAACTCACGATTGTCGTATTCTTCAACAATCTCCGTTACTTTCTTAGCAGATTGGACGAGCTCGTCTTCTGCTTCGACAAGGTGATAATTCTCAAAGAACTGCAAGAGAAGTACGGTTAAGATGAAGAGGACGAAGCACACGAGCATAAGAATCGTGACCCAAAGCTTCCCTACCACACTACGCCAGAACATTATGAACCGCTCACTTCAAATTTGTACCCTACACCCCACACAGTAATAATCATACTGGCCGCTTCCGTTGATACTTTGCTTAATTTCTCACGAAGTCGTTTAATATGTGTATCTACTGTTCGAAGGTCGCCAAAGAACTCATATTGCCACACTTCCTTGAGTAGTTCCTCACGGTCAAATACCTTATCAGGAGCTTTAGCCATAAAGAGCAACAATTCATATTCCTTAGGTGTCAAGGAAACATTTGTCCCATCCGCCAATACTTTGTGAGCGTCATTATCAATGGTCAAATGAGGAAAGACAATCAAATCCTTCGCTGCTGTATCCGTTTGTAAGAACTTCGTCGTACTAGAGCGACGTAACAAAGCTTTCACTCTAAGGACGACCTCTCTTGGGCTAAATGGTTTCACGATATAGTCGTCTGTACCGACTTCAAACCCTTGAACGCGGTTTGCTTCTTCCCCTTTAGCCGTCAACATAATGACAGGCGTTGCTTTCTTCTCACGTAGCTCTTTACACACTTCAATCCCGTCTTTACCTGGCATCATTAAGTCGAGAAGAATGACGTCATATTCGTTTTCCAAAGCCATATGTAAGGCGGTTTCTCCATCTTCAGCTTCCTCAACCTGGAAGTCTTCTTTCTCGAGATACATTCGAATAAGACGGCGAATGCGATCTTCATCGTCAACAACTAAAATTTTTGCATCTTGATTCATAATTGTCCCCCGTTCCTAAAAATAGAGACTACATCTCTATGTAGTCTCTTATCCTTTATGCGTAAGAATGTAGACCTGCAATCACAAGATTTACTACAATCAAGTTAAACATAATGATAGCAAATCCAATTACGGCAAGCCAAGCCGATTTCTCACCATGCCAGCCACGAGACAGGCGTAAGTGAAGAAATGCTGCATAGAATAACATTGTAATTAACGCCCATACCTCTTTTGGATCCCAACCCCAAGGTCGGTCCCACGCTTGTTGCGCCCAAATCATCGCGAAGATGAGAGCGCCTAATACGAAGACAGGGAAGCCTATAGCCACTGCCCGGTAGCAGACTTCATCTAATAGGTCTGGTTTCACCTTCTTCAACAACGGTTGAATCGCAGCTGCAATTCGTTTACGAAGAATGAGGCGTAACAGCCAATAAATAACTAGGCCTGCTAGAAGAGACCAGATGAACGTATTTAGCTTACTTGCAGCATCTTGTCCGTTCATCCATGAAGGAGCATTAAATAATGGGCTAAATGCACCCTCACTCACCATTTCAGAATCATATGGGCCAACTATCGCTGGCAATCCATACTGTATCGTCGTCATCTGTTCTTCCACTGGAGCTTCAAATACGACTTCATACTCTAACGCTCTAAAGCTACTCGTAAGGGTAATAAACCCTAATGTCGCAATTAACGTGTAAAGGACAAACTCAAGCCAGAATGATCGTTTAGAAGCACGACTTTGATCGATTTGTCGAATTAAGTAAATAAGTCCTGCTGCAAAGCTTACAGCAAAAATGGCTTGCCCAGTTGCCGCAGTGGTCACGTGGATATAAAGCCAATGTGTTTTCAGTGACGGCACAAGCGGAGAAATTTCCGATGGGAACATGCTTGCGAACGCAATCAACAGCAAGGCAATCGGCAATGCAAACAATCCAAGCATGTTCAGCCGGTAAATAAAATAAATAATAATAAACGCTGCGACAAGCATCATGCCAAAGAACGTCGTATATTCAAATAGATTACTAACCGGCGCATGGTCACTTGCAATCCAACGTGTAATAAAATAGCCGACTTGTGCGATAAACCCAACAATGGCAATCGTGATCGCAACATTGCCTAATTTACTTTTCGTATTCGTCCCCTTTTTGTCTCGAATCGTAGCAGCAAAGAAGAACGTAGCAATCAAATATAGCACAAAGGCCGCGTACAGTAGATTGCTGCTAACTGTGCTCAAATCTCCCATGATGTTCCTCCCTTTCTACTCCCTTATACCTCATCATCTTGTAATTCCTGCTGGTCTTTCGGCATTTGAATCGAAGTACCTTCAAGCGCTTTCTCAATTTCCCTCTTCACACCGAACCAATTCTTATTCGTATGAGCGGCAATCCAAATCCCCTCTTCACGTGGTTGAATCCAGATTCGTCGGTGATTCCAATACATCCCCTGAACCACACCAACCATAAAGATTAAACCTCCAAGAGCGAGAAATGGCAACGTGTAATCTCGTGTCACCGTTAAGCCAGTTACATCGCGAACACCGAAATCAACAAGTCCAAGCTTGTACTCCCGTTCTCCTGGTGTCGCACTAATGTTAACACCAATCCCTACGAAGCTCACTTCTGCCTCTTCTCGTTCGTCCTTCTCTTTAGTATAGACGCGCATTGCGAACGCGGGATTCTTTGGATATTTCGAGAGTGACGTCGGCCCGTCCTCTTCCATCTTATAATCTGGGAAGTATTCATCGATTTCAACTTTGAAACCATTCGGTAATGTGTAGGTTTCTTGTGGTTCTGATAAGTTCACCGTAAATTCTCCGAGCGATGTTTCATCAGCATCATCTGCTTCATGGAGCTTAAACGTTAACTCCGTAAATTCATTCTGTTGATAGCTAGATTGGAAGAGCGAATACCCATCAAAGGTGATTGGTTCGTTAACTCGGGCTTCTGCTTCCTTTACAACGGTAAGGTCAGCCTCAGTACCAGGTAAGGAATCGTCAGAACGCTTATAGATGACGGCGTTCGTCTGATAGTTCTTCGGTACAGGGGCACCGTTTCGTTCGATGGCTTCTTTATAACGCTCATCATTCTCATCATAATATTCGAGAATAAAATCCTTATTCTCGATAAAATACTGATCATCAGTCTGCGGGATGACCTTGGTCTCACCTTCACGAACCCATACGAAGTCGTCTATGTACATAAATGGGATGAAGCGTAGTAAGGCTCCAAGCAAGAAGAGAATGAGTCCGATGTGGTTCACATAAGGTCCCCATCTCGAGAAACGATTCTTCTCAGCGAGAATATGCCCGTCTTCCTCTGTTATCTTATATCGCATACGTTTAAGCTTCTGAACCACTTGGTCTTTATCAGCTTCACTAACCTGTTCCGTCGCTCCAAATACGCGCTGTTTCTGCATAAACATATGGTGTCGCTTTGGACGTTGACGTTTCAAGGAACGATAAAGGGGAATAAAACGGTCAAGACTCGCAATCACAATCGAAATTCCAATACCAGATACGAGGAGCATGTACCACCAAGAGCTATATAAATTATGAAAGCCGAGCTGATAGTAGAGTTTCCCTAGTATTCCGTATTCAACTTCATAGAATTGCTCTGCAGGTAGCTGGGATTGCTTTAAATCTTCTTGTGGGAAGATGGTACCGATTGCGGAGGCAACCAGCGTTACAACAATCAGCCATACTCCTACTTTCACAGATGAAAAGAAATTCCAAATCTTGTCCACTAGTGTCTTGTTGTAGGTCTGAGATCGTCTGGAGCTTCCATCATAGCGCATATTCACAAGCGCCTGATCTTCATTTCCATTCAAATGTTGATTCTTCTCAATTGGCTTTCCACAAGATTCACAGAGAACTGTACCCTCTGGATTGGAATGCCCGCAATAATCACACTTGATTTCTCTCATAGTCAAACCCTCTCAATCGGTGTCTGATCGTTAAGCCTCAGGCACAATCTCATCCAAGTACATTTTAATCCGGTCAATGTCCAAGCCGCCCATCACCTTACGTTGAACCGTCCCGTCAGGTGAGATAAATAGAGTCGTAGGAAGTGGTTGGATGCCATATGTAGTTAATACCTGCTCAGATTTATCGTGCAGGATTGGAAACGAAAGGTCATATTTATCCATAAATTGATTTACAATAAGTTCACTTCGGTCTACACTCACGGCAAGAATTTCGACCCCTTTTTCTTTATACTCTGGGTAAACCTCTTCCATATAAGGCATTTCTTCCTTACAAGGAGGACAGTACGTGGCCCAGAAATTCAACATAACTCCTTGCCCTTCATAGTCGCTTAATTTAATGGTTTCCTGCTCTGTATTCAATCCAGCTAGCTCGAAATTCGGAGCAGTCGTTCCCTCATCTACGAGTTCAGAATTTTTACGTTGATAGTTTAAGACGAGTGCTGTGACCACTAAACCGACCATAACGGCTAGAAGTGTGAATCGAACAATGTAGCGCTTTCTTTTCTTAGCTATTTTATCACTCATTCAACTTCACTCCTAGCAACCATTATATCACGGTCATTCTATCCTAATTTTGAAAATTTAGTTAACATTTTGCTCAGACATATTTCGAAGACGCTTCACTTCGTATGGTGTAAGCTTTCTAGCTTCACCAGGTTGCAGTCCCTCTGTAGTTAAGAAGCCATACTGTTCACGCTTCAGCTTGTCTACTTTAAATCCAAGCGCTTCAAACATACGGCGGACTTGACGGTTCTTCCCTTCATGAAGGACAAGTTCAACAATCGATGTGCCTTTTTGACGGTCGGCTGAGAGTAGCTTCTGGCGAATTGCTTTCAACTTGTCCCCATCCGAGTATACTCCCTTTGTCAGTTGTCGCAATTGTTCTTTCGAAGGAATCCCTTTCAGTTTCGCAACATATACTTTGTCTAGCTCGTGTTTCGGGTGCATAAGAGACTGCGCGAAATCCCCGTCATTTGTTAGCACAATAAGCCCTGATGTATCGTAATCAAGTCGGCCCACAGGATAGATCCGCTCTTCTACTTCAGGTAAGAAGTCCGTCACGACTTTACGTCCTTTGTCATCTTTCACACTAGAAATGACGCCTCTTGGCTTATAAAGCAAGTAATGTACTGGCTCTTCTTTCTCGAGTGGCACGCCTTCTACAACTATTTCGTCGTTAGGCGATACTTTCGTGCCTAATTCTTTCACCGTTTTACCGTTCACTTGAACTTTCCCTTCAACGATGAGTGTTTCGGCTTTTCTTCTTGATGTCACACCACTATTGGCGATTACTTTCTGTAGTCGTTCTTTTCCTTCAGACATTGTCAATCTCCTTCGTTCGTTTGAATTCCATGAAAAAACAGTGCCGCATCGCCGCACTGTCCATTAACGTTGTCTGCCCTGTATGGCAACAAGGCATTTGTACAAATTTTCAATGGCAGTTGCCTCGTCATGTTCCAAATATGATGGTAACAATGATGATTGAGGCTATTATACCAATAAAGTCGGCAATTAGTCCAACCTTTAAAGCATCCCCCATTTTCTTAATTCCGACTGCACCAAAATAGACGGTTAACACATATAACGTCGTGTCCGTACTTCCTTGCATGGTTGACGCAAGCCTACCTATAAACGAATCTGGACCGAACGTTTGAATGAGTTCTGTCGTCATACCAAGCGCTGCCGTACCTGAGATTGGTCGGACGAGGGCGAGCGGGACAATATCAGATGGGATCCCTACAAATGCTAAAACGGGAGAAAGCATGCTAACAAAGGCTTCCATGGCACCGGAAGCACGAAAGATTGCAATCGACACCATCATCCCTAATAAAAATGGCAATAAAGAAATGGCCATCTTCACCCCTTCTTTACCGCCTTCTACGAACGTCTCATACGTGGGCACACGCTTCCACGTTCCATATAACAATACCGTAAGAATAAGAAGTGGGATTATCCATGTACTAACTGTCGTGACAAACGTCATCCTTTCCCCCTCCTTACTCTCCGGTAATAAAACAAGCGATCAACGAGGAGCGCACCGATTGTCGAGACGAGCGTGGCAAGGATGGTCGTCCCTACAATCTCCGTAGGCTCAGCAGAACCATATTTCATTCGAATGGCAATGACTGTGGTCGGAATTAATGTAACGCTTGAGGTGTTAATGGCAAGAAATGTAATCATGGACCGACTCGCTTCATCCGTCCCGCTCAGTTTCTTCATCTGCTCCATCGCTTTCAACCCCATCGGAGTCGCGGCGTTGCCAAGACCGAATAAATTCGCCGTAAAGTTTGAGAGAATATACCCCATCGCTGGGTGGTCGGGTGGAATATCTGGAAAGAACCGCGTAACAATAGGCCGTAACAGCTTGGTCAGCTTTCGTAGCAGCCCGGATACCTCAGCAATCCTCATTAATCCGAGCCAGAAGACAAGCACACTTATCAAGCTGATGGAGAGCATGACGGCATCGTCTGCGCTTTTGAACAATGCCTCATTCACGTCTTCCATTCTTCCTGTAAGCATCGCATAGAAGATTCCGATAACCGCCATCCCAACCCAGATATAATTGACCATTACTGGAACCCCATCAATCGTTGAAGCATGTTCGTCGCCCGTTTCATAAACGATTCACGCTCTGGATTTGGGGAGCCCATGATAGAGACGGATTGGATAGGCTCACCGTTCAAATAATACTCCTTCTTCCCAATTACCCCACCTGTCTCAAGCAAGGATAAATCTCCAAAGTAATGAATGCGCTCTTCAATTTGCCCAAACTCCTGGGCGGCTAGCGGCAATCTCACTTCGTTCCATAAATACCCCGTAGTCCCTTCTTCATTCGGTAGTTCCGTTTTCCCTTCTGGAGCAAGCTCTTTCATCGAGTAATTCTCAAATCCCCACTCGAATGAATACGTATGGTCATTCCAATCATCTGGAGCGTTTAACGTAACCATAATCAATTCCATGCCATCCTTCTCAGCAGTTGATACGAGCGTTCTACCAGCCGATTTGGTGAACCCTGTCTTCCCTCCAGTACTGAACTCATAATACCTCGTCAACATCTTGTTTTTATTTCCCCAAGGATAAGGCACTGACTTCGAGCGATAACTTTCTGTACGTGAGACTTTCCTGAACAAGTCATTATCCATCGCATAGCGAGTGAGAAGCGCCATATCGTATGCAGTAGAATAGTGATTCTCTTGGTCTAAACCATGAGGATTGGCGAAGCTTGAATTGGTCATTCCAATCCATTCTGCCTTCTCATTCATTAGAACAACGAATCCTTCCATACTTCCCCCTACATGTTCAGCAATTGCCATAGCAGCATCGTTCCCAGACCGAAGCATTAGCCCGTACACTAAATCTTCCAACAAGATCTCTTGTCCTTCTTTCAAATACACCGAGGAGCCTTCTGTGTATACCGCACGATGAGACACTTCTACTTTTTCTTTCAGCATACCGGATTCAATCGCAATGATGGCCGTCATAATCTTCGTGATGCTTGCAATATTGCGTTGTTCATGTCCTGCCTTCTCAAAGAGCACCCTCCCTGTCGATTGCTCCATTAAGACAGCATTCCGCGCAGAAACGGATGGCGCTGCTGCAATAGATGGTGGCATACAAACAACAAGAAGGAGAATGAGTATCACTCCCACTTGAACTTTTCTTCTCCACATTTCATGCGACCCCCTTACGACACACGTCTTTACTATCAACTTATGCAGAAAGGACAGGCATATGAAAGAAAATAGAACAAGGGACAAACTTCACCACAAAAAAACTGAGCCGCATTTGCGAAACTCAGCTCTATCAGAACGTCCTTACACACGCCCACACTAAAATAATTCCCAAGTCAGGTTCTTCACTCGGTTAAATCGCTTCTCAGCATTACGCCAATTGACGATATTCCACCAATTGTCGACGTATTCTCCTCGCTTGTTGTCATACTGCAAATAATAAGCATGTTCCCACACATCCAATAGAAGAATCGGGATCACATCCCACAATGCCATCTGTTGATGTTTCTCAGCCGTTTGAATGGCGAGTCTACCAGAACGTAATTCCCATACAAGCAGCGCCCACCCTACTGCCTCAACTGATTTAGCAGCCTCAGAAAACTGGCGTTTAAAGGCACTATAGCTGCCGAAATCACGGTTGATTCTTTGTAAGAGGTCTCCTTTTGGTTTCCCTCCCCCATTTGGACTCATGCTATTCCAAAAGATGGTGTGAAGAAAGTGACCTGACCCATGAAACGCTTGTTGACGGAGCCAGTATCTGATAAGACGATTTTTACCCGTCTTCCTCAACTGTTGTAACTGCTGTTCTGCTTCATTCAGCCCCTCCACATAGCTTTGGTGATGTTGATCATGGTGAAGCTTCATAATTTCTTTAGAGATATAGGGTTCTAGCGCATCGTATGAGTAAGGAAGTGGTGGCAGCGTGTGCTTCCCAATCGGTACTGAATCCGTGGCACGGTGTTCCTCACTTGTGTTGAATTGCTGTAACACATCCAATAACTTCTTTGCTTGTAGCTGAAGACGTTGAATGTCCTCGTCACTGATTGTATCTTGTTGAGAGACGTCCCTTGCCTTCTCTTTCCAGTCGCTAAAGTCTTTCTTCCACGCCTTCCACTCTCCAGTATCTTGCTCTATGGATGTAAGTGATGCTTCAATTGACTCTCCCCATTCAACTAACTCTTTCACATACTCCTGCTTCTTTGATCTCATCCTCAATCACCTCGCCCTATCGTATGCGATGAGAAAGTCTCGTATGTGTGGAGTTGGCTGTACTAAATGGGGAACATAGACTCGTATGAAGCACGCTACTCAACCCTCCCCTATGAAACACAAAATAAAAACCGACCCCTTATTGGAAAGGATCGGTTTCTTTATTCTCATCATCTGTTATAGATTCAAAGAATAAATCTGCATCTTGTTCAAAGGCATCTTGCTGAAGTTCTTCAGGTAAAGGAGGGAGCTCCTCAATAGATGTCAGTCCGAAATACGTTAGAAAATCACGGGTTGTCCCGTATAAGCGAGGACGACCAACTGCATCCTTACGACCTTGCTCTTCTACAAGATTACGATTCACGAGCGTTTGAATCGGGCGCTCACTCTTCACCCCGCGCACTTCTTCAACTTCTGTGCGAGTAATAGGCTGTTGATAAGCGATAATCGCTAATGTCTCAAGAGCGGCCTGAGATAAACGAGAAGCTTGAGGTGATTCCACCATACGCTGGAAATAGTAGGAATAATCAGGTTTAGTTGTTAAGTGATAATGTTGCTTGGACTGCATAATCGTAAGTCCACGGGAATGGCTATTCATAGATTCCTTTAGTTCAGACAGGACACTTTCAACCTCCCAATCTTCCAGTTCCATAATCTCAGCAAGTTGTTTCAAGGTTAGCCCTTCATCACCTGCTGCGAAGAGCAACCCTTCTACAATCGCTGTGTAATTCTGCTGTTCCATACTTACTCCTCCAACTGATAAATCACAATATCTTCAAAATGGTGTTGTTGTTCACAATAAATGGAGCGATTCTTCATCAGTTCTAGAATGGCAATGAAAGTGACCACGACATGCGATCGTGTAGGTACTGGAAACAATTCGGTGAAATGAATGCCGGACTTAGCCCCTCGCACCTTCGTAAGCACTTCTTCCATTCGTTCAGATATCGGAATCTCTTGCCGCTCTACACGCGCTTCAAGCGGCTGGTCCCATTGCTTTCGTTTCAGCATATTCTTCATTGCACCAATCATGTCATAGACGGTTACTTCTCCTTGAGTCAGTCCATCTTCCTCTTTGGTTCGATACTCATCTAGACTTTGAGCCGGGCGTGTAAAGATTTGGTGCGTGTCATTCTCACGTTCCTTCAGTGTTTGGGCAGCTTCTTTATACTTTCGGTATTGAAGAAGCTGGTTCATTAACTGCTCCCGTGGGTCCTCCTCCTCATACTCATCATCTTCCACTTCAATCTCTTGATTCGGAAGAAGCATCCCACTTTTCATTGCAAGTAGCGTCGCAGCCATCACTAAGTATTCACTTGCAATATTTAATTCTAGCTCCTGCATGGTTCGAACATAAGCCATATACTGTTCTGTGATGGTCTTGACTGGTATATCATAAATGTCAATCTCATACCGATTGATTAAATGTAAGAGCAAATCGAGAGGACCCTCAAAGGAATCCAACTTTACTGTATAGCTTTGATTCATATGCGTATCCTTCCTCTAAACCACAAAAAATGCAAAAACCGGTGATTCGCCCATACGCATCCTTCGTCCGCTACATATGGTATACCGTAAGATAAATGTTAACAAAAAAACATTTATCCGTTAACAGAAAAAAGGAGGAATTTCAATGAGCGGTGGATACGGATATGGCGGCGGTTTCGCGCTAATCGTTGTATTGTTCATCTTGTTAATTATTGTCGGTGCTGCATACTTGTACTAGACTTTAACGTAAACTCCAAACCCTTGGCCGTCTGGTCAAGGGTTTTATCATTTTGACGAACTTCGTCACGATTGTGTACACTAACAGCAATGCTATGTAAAAAAGGAGGCGATCGTCGTATGTACGATCAAGCCTATATTGAATATCTTGCCCATTTCCACAGTACTCGAGATTATTTCGAATGTCACGAAATTCTTGAGGATCGGTGGAAAGAAGAAGGCACGCTAGACAAAGATTCCATTTGGGTTGGCTTTATCCAACTAGCTGTAACGCTGTATCACCATCGACGAGGTAACTTTGAGGGCGCGAAACGAACATTAAAGAAATCAAGACAAGCCCTTCAACAGCACGATCACGAATTAAATCACACCTTTTCTCTTGATTCCAGTAAGCTAATGGCGCTACTCAATGAAATCAAGGGTAATCTTGAAGAACAAAAGGACTATCAAAGCGTCCAGTTACCGATTGTGGACCCTACTTTACTGACACTCGTGACCGATGAATGCACCAAGCTCGGAGCTACATTTGGAGCAGTGAGCGACTTCACAGATCGTCTCATTATTGATCGACACAGAGAACGAGACCGGTCTGAGGTCATCGAAGAGCGCGAACGACAACTCAACTTGCGTAAAGGCCTTCGCCAATCATAAAAAAGAGGCTGTCTCATGGAATGTGCACGGCTCGCACATGCAATGAGGCAGCCTCTTTTCTTACTCACAATGCTCAATAAACGTTTCTGTGTAAGAATTTGAACAGAACGTATATTGGTCTCCCAATAACTCTTTCAAAGCCTTCACCATACGTTGGCCAATACCTTGATGACGGTGTGAAGGGTTCACACTAACGTGCTGAATAACGACTTCCCCATCATTCCGGTACTCAATGCCAATTGCTCCAAGGATATCTTCTTCCTTCCAAAGATACAACTGCCATTGTTCATTTTCTTCATACTCTTTAATGGTTTGCTGAAGCTTCTTAACTTCCTTTTTTTCTTCAGGCATGAAGGACAGCAATCCCATCGCAATCTTTTCAAAACTTTTCTTGTAACGTATTAACATTGATTATCCCTCATTATGAACATCTCTTCCATCCGTTTAGACACATATTTCTGTTTATCTTTTCCAGACGGATTCTACTGTCTATTTATTTATGACGCATTCTTTAAGTTTTGTCAACTATCAAAAGAATCCATGCAGGACTAAAGTCCTTCATTCAAGCAAATAGAACGATTGTTCCTGTTTTCCTTTCCATACTATATCATCGTTCTCATAGGATTCGTCAATGGATATTCCATCCATCTCTCTCCTAGTATAGTAGATCAGCATAAAAAGGTGACGGCGGTAGGATTAAACTCCACGCTTAAGAAACATTTTGAGAAACACATATCCATCCGTTTCCTTTCCGCGAATCTGAATGGGAATGAGGTTTGTAACCGCTAGCCACATGTGAAAATACGTCCATAATCGGATTAGGTCATGTTGACCAAGCTTACTGCTCACATAAGCGGCAATCGCGCTAAAGACAGGACCCCCGATGGCAACAAATGCACGTGAGTAACGGTGATTCGACTCACCTTGATAGGAAGTATGAGCCCCGATAAACCCGACGAAGTAGAAGTGAATCCCTAGTCTCTCATTGCGAAGAGCGACCAACCGTTTCCCAACACCAATCGAAACGACAATGTCCTGATACCGACAGAGAAGCGCTGCCACCGCATGGCCAAGTTCATGGATGAAATAAGCAGCTGGAACGAGGACAATGAGAAATATAAGGAACGTGAAGACTGTCATCAGCCCCACCTAAAAAAAAGAAAAGCGAGTCTTAGACTCACTTCTCTCCTACTTCTACCTTCTTCATAACATCGCCTGGTTGAATACGTAGTACAGTTTCCATGCCTTCTGTCACTTGACCGAACACAGTGTGACGACCATCAAGGTGAGGCTGTGGTTCATGCGTGATGAAGAACTGAGAGCTTCCTGTGTCACGTCCAGCATGAGCCATGGATAGTGTACCCGTCTGGTGTTTATGTGGGTTGTCATCTGTCTCACATTTAATTGTGTATCCTGCTCCACCTGTACCAGTGCCATTTGGGCAACCGCCTTGTGCAACAAAGCCTGGAATTACACGGTGGAAAGTTAGACCGTTATAGAATTCTGAGTTTGCTAGCTTCTCAAAGTTCGCAACTGTATTTGGTGCAGCGTCCTCGTATAGGTCGAAAACGATTTTCTCTCCATTTTCGAAATGAATGGTACCTTGTTTCATATGCATTTCCTCCTGTATTAGCCCCTAGTATAAGGGAGATCGAAACGGGTAGTGTCCTGATAACTCTCGCGTTGGATAACAAGTTGATGTTCACCGTTCTCAACAAAGACAACGGCTGCTTTCGGGAAGCGGTTGTAATGGTTCGCCATGGAATACCCATAAGCGCCAGTACTGAACGTCGCCAACAAGTCCCCACTTTGAATTTCAGGAACCTCCAAATCCCATATTAACATATCTCCGGACTCACAGCACTTCCCTGCAATCGAGACTGTTTCACAAAGAGGCTCATTCATCCGATTCGCAACGGCTGCAGCATACTTTGCGTTGTAAAGGGCAGGACGTAAATTATCCGTCATACCCCCATTTACAGCAATATACGTTCGTACGTCCGGGATACGTTTAATCGAGCCAACTGAATAAAGCGTCACTCCTGCATCCCCGACAATCGAGCGACCAGGTTCAATCCAAATCTCAGGCAGTTCAAAATCCCGGTCGTATGCTTGGCGTTTCACTTCTTTCACAAGCTCATTCACGTACATATTGAGTGGCAATGGTTCATCTTCAGAGGTGTAACGAATTCCGAAACCTCCGCCTAGATTCATTACTTCTGGGATGAAACCATGCTCGTCACGCCAGCCTTCTAGGGCATCAAAGAGCTTACGTACCGCCATAATAAACCCATCTGTTTCAAAGATCTGTGAACCAATATGACAGTGAAGACCCTTCAACAGAATTTGGTCATGATGGAGGAGTTGCTTCAGCGCCGCCTCTGCTTGCCCATTTGATAAATCGAATCCGAACTTAGAGTCTTCTTGACCCGTCAAGATGTAGTCGTGTGTGTGGGCTTCAATACCTGGTGTCACACGTAGTAACACGTCAATTCTTTTCTCTTTTTCTTTTAGAAGTGCTTCTAAGAGGTCCAACTCATAGAAATTGTCGACAACAATACAACCAATCCCCATATCAATGGCCATTTCCAGTTCTTCCACGCTCTTATTGTTGCCATGTAAATGCATTTTCTCTGGAGGGAAGTCCGCTTCGATAGCTGTATACATCTCTCCTTGAGAAACAACATCAAGGCTTAACCCTTCCTCTTTCGCCACTTGAAGCATAGCAATTGATGAGAATGCCTTACTTGCATAAGCCACTTGTGCCTTTACGTCCAATGCTTCAAATGTTCGGACGAAACTTCTCGCGTTTTCCCTAATCTTTTCTACGTCATAGACGTACAATGGTGTTCCATATGTATCAGCAAGAACCGTGGCATCGATTCCACCAATCGTCAAATGTCCTCGTTCGTTCGTTGGTCTACGCACGCTATCCACTCCTAAGCTATAGAAAAAGAGACAGAGGCAATCTGTCTCTTTACTGATGTGCAGTCTAAATGATTAAAAATAGACTATCACAACATATAGGATGAATCAATCATTCGATTTCGGTTGATTGTGATTATTTTGAGGATGCACAATACTCGGACGATTCTTGGCAAGCGGCACTGCAACACGTAACAAGATTTGCGCCATCGCTTGTGGGTTGAATGGAATGAGCGGCCAGAAGTATGGCGTATTTAATGATCGAGTTGACGTGAGCAATAAGATATAGAGCGTAAACCCGATGACTAATCCCTTCACACCAAAGATTGCCGTTATAATGAGAAGGACAACACGGCTAATTTTGTTCGCCACACTCAGCTCATAACTAGGTGTCGAGAAAGAGCCAATTGCCGCAACTGATACGTACAGAATAACCTCAGGGATAAACAACCCCACATCAATGGCGATTTGTCCGATTAACACAGCTGCAATCAGACCCATCGCCGTTGAGAGCGGTGTTGGCGTGTGAATGGCTGCAATCCTTAAGAACTCAATTCCAATATCAGCAATTAGCAATTGAAGAAAGACTGGAATATTGCTATCATCCTGCGGTCCAATAAACTGGAGTTGCTGTGGCAACAAGGTCGGATCCATCACCATAACAAGCCAGAATGGAAGTAAGAAGACCGAAAGAAAAATCCCAAGATAGCGCACCCATCTAACAAATGATCCAACTATCGGAGACTGTCGATACTCTTCGGCGTGCTGAACATGATGAAAATAAGTAGTCGGCGTAATAATCATACTAGGTGAAGTATCGACCATAATGAGAACGTGCCCTTCAAATAGATGGGCAGACGCGACGTCTGGTCGCTCTGTATAACGGACAAGCGGGAATGGGTTCTTTCCTTGGCTAACGAGAAACTCTTCCACACTTTTATCCGCCATGGACAATCCATCAATGTTGATATTCTTCAGTTCCTTCTTAATTAGCTTCACAAGTCCAGGGTCTGCGACATCTTTAATGTAAGAAATACAGATATCCGTTTTAGAACGGGTTCCGACTTGAAAGATTTCATGACGCAACCGCTCATCGCGGACACGTCTTCTAGTTAAGGATGTATTTTCAATAATGTTCTCTGTATACCCATCACGGGAGCCGCGGACCACTTTCTCTGTGTCAGGCTCTTGAGGGGTTCGACCCGGATAACTTCTTACATCCACAATAAACGCTTCTGATTCATCTTCCATAAACACAACGATAAGACCAGATAATAATTGAGTAACAACTTCATTCATCGTCTTTCCTTTTGAAACTTGCTGATGAACGAGGCGATTCTCTACAATTTCAAACAACTTGCTTTGGCTATGACGTTCAACATCGTTAATCGATACGAGCATCTCAAGAATCTCGATAATGTATTGAGTGTCACACATCCCCGTTAGATAGAAAATATCAATTTTTCGTTTGAAGATGGTGAGCTGACGAAAGCCTAAATCGAACGATTCCCCTACACCAACATGCTCTTTCATGTACGCTTCGACGTCTTTAAGTTTGGATGGAATCGGCGTTTCCTGTACTTGCTGCCCCATGTTGTTCATCCCTTTCTAATATGAGCTCAATTGCCCGCTTCGTCACAGGAGCCCCATATTTAATATCATCCCGTCCTCGCATCTTACCAATATCTCCAATCGCTACTATCGTCGGAATGGTTAATTGGTCGAGTGCATAGACCGTATCTCCGCTAATTCTGTCTACATCAAGTTCTGGAACCCCCTCTTTGTCCACACCAAATGGAACGAGATTCCCATCTAGATCGATTGAGAAATCGAATCTTGACCACTCTCTAAATTTCGTATGAGAGGCAACCGCTAATGCTCCAATAATGTCGACAGACGGATGAGTCGCAATTTGTAACAAGATGGACTCCCCCGCTCCAATCCCAGATACGCCCGCATCGTCAACTAGGACGAACACAGGCTCAGATGTTGCCCGTTCAATGCCTTTAATTATCTCTTCTTTCGTAGCACGGGTAGGATTACCCGCTAAGTCGTCTAGACTCGTTCCTCCGAGCTCACTCGCAATGTGGCGGATGGCTCTCCTTGCGTATTCATCTCCATCCGTAATGACAATGACTTTCTTCCTCATCCGACTCATCCTTTCGGTTTAAAGAAAATGGCGACGAGAAATCCAAATAAGATGGCAGAAGCGATTCCAGCCGAGGTCAAGTGAAAGATTCCAACAGCAATGCCGATGAATCCTTTCTCATCCGCCTGTTCCATCGCCCCGTGCAATAAGGAGTGTCCAAAGCTTGTAATCGGGACAGTCGCACCTGCCCCAGCGAATTCAATAAGCTTGTCGTATAAATCAAATCCATCTAATATGGCTCCAATGACAACGAACGAGCTCATCACATGTGCAGGAGTCAGTTTAAATACATCCAACATGATTTGTCCGACAACGCATATCCCTCCACCTACTAGAAACGCCCACAAATAAATCATTTCGCTTCCTCCTCTCGTACAAGAACAACGCCATGGGCAATGGTTGGAATCGTTTCCTTCTGCTGGACCATCGTAGGACTGTGCAAGGAACCCGTCGCAACGACAAGTATCTTCTTGTATTTACCTGCTCTCAATTGGTTTAACAGGTGCCCATAAGTGACAACGGCTGAACATGCACACCCGCTACCGCCGGCGAGAACATTCTGATCACTCGTATAAATCATTAGTCCACAATCGTTATGAATACCATTTACATCGTATCCATCTTCTTTCAGCATATCCTTCACAATTGGACTTCCGACAGCTGACAAATCACCTGTAGCAATTAAATCGTAATCGGTAGGAACTCGGTCGAAATCCTCGAAATGTGCTTTAATGGTGTCGTACGCTGCTGGAGCCATAGCAGAACCCATATCAAAGGGGTCCTTCGTGCCATAATCCATGACGCGTCCGATTGTTGCACCTTCAACTCGTATGTCAGATTTCGTTCTAGAGATTAATGCAGCACCTGCGCCTGTTACGGTTGTAGTTGCTGTTTTCGGTTTTTGTCCTCCATACTCAGTTGGATAACGAAACTGACGTTCAGCTGTCGCATTATGACTACTCACAGAAGCCATTGCTTGATTGACATACCCACTATTTACTAATGCACTTCCCACTGCCAATGTTTCCATCGAAGTGGAACATGCTCCGAACATGCAGAGAAAAGGCACATCGAAATTTCGTGCAACGAAGTTTGAGGTCACATTTTGGTTTAACAAGTCTCCTGCGAGAAATAAATCTACATCCTCTTTCGTCACACCTGCTTTGTCTAAACAATGATGAATGGCTTCATCCATTAATTTACGTTCCGCCAATTCCCAGTTGTCAGCTCCACAATGAAGTTCGCTATGCGTCACATCGAACGTATCCTTAAGCGGTCCATCAGCCTCTTTTGGTCCAACTGAGGTGCCTGTCTCCTGAATGTATACACCATTTTCGAAATACCAGCTTTGTTTTCCTTGTTTAGTCATGAGCTAGCCTCCTAGAATACCGACTGGAATAGGTAACGAATCATGCCTACGACATAGGCAGCCGTCACCCCAAATACGATGACCGACCCCGCTAGCTTGAACATGTTCGTCGCGACGCCAAGCACGAGTCCTTCACTCTTATGCTCAAGCGCAGCACTTGTAATGGAATTCGCGAAACCCGTTACAGGGACGGCTGATCCAGCTCCTGCGAACTGACCGATTCGGTCGTAGACACCAAACCCTGTCAATAACGCTGAAATTAGAATGAGCGTCGTCACAGTCGGGTTGCCAGCATCCTCTTTACTATAGTCAAATACGTTTATATAGAAATCCGTTAACCCCTGACCAATGATGCAAATAAATCCACCTACTAGAAACGCCTTTACACAGTTCCATACGTAATTTGGCTTTGGTTGATAATGCGAAACCGTTTTTGAATACTGTTCTTGATTAAACTTTTCACTCATCTTACTCACTCCTACTGTACAAAGATTGTCCACTGAAACAAAGAGCCGGCAATCTTTCCAAATACAATCGCCATTAATAGCCAAAGCAGCTCTCCATCTACTCCAACCCGCTTCGCTAAGATGGGAAAGACATTCAATACCTCCGTCAACGCTGCTGCCAGCATGCCAATGAACACACCATGCAACAGTCCCCACAGCACTAACAACGCGTTTGGTAACGAGATAAATTCATCAGAAAAGGATAAGTATGTGCCGATTAGAACTCCAGTAATGACGGCAACTTCATAGGCTCGTGTAAACATCTTGCTCTTACTTAGTTGAATGAGACGCGGAATTATGCCAAGTACCGTTAAAAAAGCCACGAAGCCAGCCCCAACCGCAAGCCCTCCTGCTAATCCAATTAGAATTTCAATTGCCCTCATCATCGGGATCACGCCTGTTATGAGGATTTTCGTAATAAGTAACGTAGGAATCTAGGTCTTGTTCGTATTTAAATAGTTCCACTTCAAGAGGACTTGGCTCTTCATTAATTCGCTTCTTAAAGAGATGATTAAAGAATAGAATCATCCCAATTCCAAGCCCGATTGAATAAGGAATTTGAATCCAAAGTGGATGATTCACTTCTTCTCCTGTCAACAAGTAATAAATCCGCTGATGAACAGCTTCCATTGACACATCAAAATGAAAATTCATAATTGCCATTGCTGCGCCAATAAATAACAGCACCCAAATTACGAGCACGATAAGTATGGATGGCTTTTTCTTCGCTTGCTTGATGACTACAATGGTTTGCCCAGGGCCAAGCGGCTGAAAATCCGCTTCTGGGAATCGCTTTTGCAGTTCAACAATGACGTTGAACACATCAAGAATGACAAGGCTTCGGTCTTCCTTTGTCACGGTGTGTAGTTGGATTTCCTTCAGCTCTTGAACCAACTTTCGCTCACCAGAAAGTTTGGCGATATCCTTTAACCGTATAGGCGACCCAGCATTCGCCTCAATTTTATAGTTCATGCGAAGATAAACGGGTTGATGCGACATGCACAAAGCCCCCTTATGCAGAAAAGAAGTATAGAGTTAGTATGAAACACACCTTCATGAAACATACAAAAAAGGTCAATCTCTTACTCCACCTGTAACACGGAGTAAGAGACTGACCTTATTCATTCATTTGACCCTTAATATGGGACAGTATTTTCTTCTCTAAACGCGAAACTTGAACTTGAGAAATGCCAAGACGTTCTGCCACATCTGATTGAGTCTGGTCTTTATAGTAACGTAAGTAGATAATTAACCGTTCACGTTCATCGAGCGTCCGAATGGCTTCTTGAAGCGCAATCTTGTCAAACCACTTTGTATCCTGGTCTGCAATTTGATCAAGGAGGGTAATCGGGTCTCCATCATTCTCATACACGGTCTCGTGAATGGAATGTGGAGACTTCGCTGCTTCTTGCGCGAGTACAACTTCTTCAGCTGTAATCTCAAGCGACTCTGCGATTTCTTGAACAGTCGGCGTACGCCCTAAAGATTTGGTCATTTCGTCCTTCTTCTTACGAATCTTATTGCCGATTTCCTTTAACGAGCGGCTGACTTTCACACTGCCATCATCTCGGATAAATCGTTGAATCTCACCAATAATCATCGGCACTGCATACGTACTAAACTTAACATCATAGGACAGATCGAATTTATCGACCGACTTCAACAACCCGATACAACCGATTTGGAACAGATCATCAGGATCGTATCCTCTATTTAGAAATCGTTGTACAACAGACCAGACAAGACGCATGTTCTTCTCGACCAGCAAATTGCGGGCATCAACATCCCCATCTTGACTCATCCGAATGTAACGCTTGACCTCTTCATCAGATAACTGCTCCTGCTTACTCTGTTGTTTCAATTCCACGTCCATAGGCAAGTCCCCTTACTTACATAAGGTTTGGCTTTTTGTCAGGTGCTTGACTAAGCGAACCGTTGTTCCTTCTCCGCGATTTGACTCCACATGTACTTCATCCATGAAATTCTCCATGATGGTAAAGCCCATCCCAGAGCGCTCTAATTCAGGTTTCGATGTAAACAAAGGTTGCTTTGCTTCTTCTACATCCTCAATCCCTACACCGAAGTCTCGAATTTCAAGTTCAAATTTATCGTCTTCGATGACTGAATCGATGTGAACCATGCCCTCTGGATTCCCTTCATACCCGTGAATAATCGCATTTGTAACAGCTTCTGATACGACCGTCTTTACTTCTGTCAACTCATCCATCGTTGGGTCGAGTTGAGTGATGAATGACGCCACCGCTACTCGCGCGAATGACTCATTGGAACTTAAGCTTGAAAACTGTAGGTGCATCTCATTCCTTCTCATTAGGAAGCCACCCCCAACGTTTCGAGTGCAAACTGCTCGTTCTCTTCTAAACGGACAATCTTAAACAGCCCTGACATATCGAACAATCGCTTCACAGGTTCAGAAATGGAGCAAACGACCATCTCTCCCCCGTTCTGCTTTACTTCTTTATACCGTCCAAGAATGACACCAAGACCAGAACTATCCATAAAGGATAATGACTCTAGGTTCAAGATGATATGCTGGACAGACTTCTGCCGTATAATCTCTTGCCATTTTGTTCGTAAGTGCTCCGCCTCATGATGGTCAAGTTCACCGGTAAGGCGGACAAGCAGAACATGCTGCTTCATCTCAAAGTGTACGGAAAGACTCACACTACTTCCCCCTCAATTGATTTAGGATAGTGTGTGTTTCTCCTTTTTCCTCGTCGAATCCTGCACAATGACAAAAGAAGTCCTCATTCGATGAAAACACTTTTAATTAGCGTTGTTTCACCATCTCTTTCATGGAACGTTTAAATAAAGTCCATACTCCCGCCTCATTCAACTCTTCTTGCACAACAAGGCTCGTTTGTGATAGCGTTTTCCCTTTACTTGATATGACAAGCGTTCCAACTTTAGCGCCTTTTTCGATTGGAAGCGCAAGGTCTTTGTCGTAGACGACTTCAGCTTTCACATCATCTAATTTTTCACCTTTTTTATGGAGAATCGACACAGATTCGCCTGTCACAACATTTGCAACGTCACGGTCTGCTTTGAAGAACTTGAGTTGATCGACAAGTTCATCACGTTCGAACATCGCTTCTGTTTCATATTGATTAAAGGCGTAATCAAGCATAGCCGTTACATCCGCATTCCGATCTTTAGGGGATTCTGCTCCCATAACGACTGCGATTACACGCATATCATCCTTCTTGGCTGTAGCCGTTAGACAATATTTTGCTTCTTGTGTAAAGCCTGTCTTCAAGCCGTCTACACCTTCATAGAACTTCACAAGCTTATTCGTGTTGACTAACCAGAACTCATCCTCTGTGCCTTTACGTAGATAGTCATCATACACACTCGTGAATTTCGTAATTTCTTCATGCTTTAACAGTTCTTTTGCCATCATCGCCATGTCATACGCTGTGCTATAGTGGTCTTTTGCTGGAAGCCCTGTCGCATTTTGAAACTTCGTACCCGTTAGCCCTAGCTCATCTACTTTCTCATTCATCATTTTGACAAATTCAGGTTCACTGCCTGAAATCCGCTCTGCCATCGCAACAGATGCATCATTACCAGAGGCAACCGCAATCCCTTTCAACAATTCTTCGACCGTCATTTCTTCTCCCGCTTCAAGGAAGATTTGGGATCCTCCCATGGAAGCAGCATATTCACTTGTTCGAACCTTCTCATCCATTTTGATCTTGCCTTGGTCAAGTTCTTCCATGATGAGAATCATCGTCATAATCTT
Source organism: Pontibacillus halophilus JSM 076056 = DSM 19796 (assembly GCF_000425205.1). Taxonomy (GTDB): domain Bacteria; phylum Bacillota; class Bacilli; order Bacillales; family BH030062; genus Pontibacillus_A; species Pontibacillus_A halophilus. Next base: position 326,954 of record NZ_AULI01000002.1, read on the forward strand.
CGTCATACTCGCAGGTGGTAGCTCTTGATCTGAGTCTTTGTTGTAAAGAATTTGACCTGTATCACGCTCGATGAGGACAGCCGACTTCGAGGAATTCGCTAAATCTACTGTATTCTCACGCGCAAATGTAACTGGCGCATACACCGTCAAAAATAGAACTGTTGCCGTTACAAGAAGCATTACTTTCTTCATGGGAGTCCCTCCATTCTTCATGGTAGTCATTTTTACCAATTAAGGAGATATTTATAACTCTGTTCGAGAAAGATTTGAAAGGAGTCTTCGGAAGTATCGAGAATGTAACAAGAGAAAGGATGAGCAGAATGAAGAATGTAGTCGTATCGTTCAGTGGAGGGAAGGATAGCTGTCTAGCGGTGTATGAGCTCTTGAAACAAGGCTATACAGTCAGTTGCTTGTTCACGACCGTGCACGAAGACGGAAGTATCGCCCATGACGAATCCCTTCCACTTCTTAAAGCACAAGCGAATGCAATGAAGCTCCCCCTTTATTTAGTTACAACGTCTATGAAGACATATCGGGAAGACATCATGAAACAGCTCAGTACGTTACAAGAACGCTATGAGCTTGACGCCATCGCTTTTGGCGACCTATATTTAGAAGAACATCGAGCGTTTGGCGAAGGGGTGGCGGCAGATGCTCATCTAGAAGCCCTCTATCCGCTATGGACGACACGTAATAACGCTTCAAAGTGGCTCGATACGCATATCGAAGCAGGCTTCGAAGCATACGTCGTGAAAGTAGACCCGAATTACTTATCAGAAGAATGGCTAGGAAGAAATCTCGACAGCAACTTCCAGGAAGACCTAAAGGAAACGACCATTTGTCCAATGGGTGAGAAGGGAGAGTATCATACATTTGTCTATAACGGTCCCCTATTCAAGAAGCCACTAGCAGTCTGTAAAGGGGAGGCTACCGTGAAAGATTATGGAATTCGATTGTCATTAACACTGAAGGAATAGAGAGGAGAGTCAATATGTATGAACTAAAAACAAAAGAAACCGATGCGAGCGTCATTGAATTTATTGAGTCTGTCGAAAGCGTGCGTAAGCGTGAGGATGCGTACAAGTTGTTAGACTTATTTACAGAAACAACAGGGTATGAAGCGAAGATGTGGGGACCTAGTATTATTGGGTTTGGGTCTTATCATTATAAGTATGCTTCAGGACACGAAGGAGACGCCCCACTCGTTGGCTTCTCTCCAAGAAAGGCGAAAATTAGCCTTTATATAGGTGGAGACTACAAAGAACGGACGAACCTGCTAGAGAAATTCGGCAAACATACGACTGGAAAGGCTTGTGTGTACGTGAATAAAACCGCTGATGTGGACCTGGATGTGTTGAGAGAACTCATCCTACGCTCAATGGAGTTTACAAAGGCTCAATACCCTTCTACGTAAAGGAGGCGCGGGCGTTCGCCCGCCGTAAGCGAGTGGTATTCCCCCGCACAATCCACAGAAAAAAAGCTTGTAGAAAAACACGGGGTTTCTCTACAAGCTGAGAAGCCAAGCTCTAGAGCTTGGCTTCTATATCGTATTATTTAATGATTTTATACACGTATTCATATTCGCCTTCATACGTCTCGCTAATGCGATAGCTGTTGTGAAGTGTTTCTTCTACATCAGCTTGTAGGCTAGAATCATTCATGTAAAGTGTAAATAACGTATCATTCTTCGTCACGCGTGCGCCAATCTTGTGGTGCATGCTGATTCCAACAGAATAATCGATTTCGTCTTCCTTCGTGCTACGACCCGCGCCAAGCTTCATAGCCGCAAGTCCGATTTGCTCGGAGTCAACAGATACAAGCGCACCGTCTTCCTTAGCCTTCACCTCTACCACATGAGAAGCTTGTTTCTCATAGATCGAGTCAAAGTTACCGCCTTGTATTTCTACGAATTGCTTGAACTTCTCAAGCGCTTCTCCAGACGCAATCTTCGCATCCAACGCTTTACGCGCTTCTTCTTCATTTGAGTACGCGCCACCAAGTACCGCCATATGGCTCGCAATGACCATGGATACTTCTGTGATGTCTTGTTCGCCCTTACCAGACAATACCTCAACAGCTTCACGAACTTCATTCGCATTCCCGATTTCACGGCCTAGAGGCTGGTTCATGTTTGTTAGAACGGCAACTGTCTTACGTCCAAGGTTGTTCCCAATGGATGTCATGATTTCAGCAAGCGCAGTCGCTTCTTCTACCGTCTTCATGAAGGCACCGCTACCTACTTTAACATCTAGCACAATTGCATCTGAACCAGAAGCAATCTTCTTACTCATAATTGAACTAGCGATAAGTGGCAAAGAGTCTACAGTATCTGTTACGTCACGAAGTGCATAAAGCTTCTTATCCGCTGGTACAAGGTTCCCACTCTGACCTGCAAGCGCTACTTTATATTCGTTGGCGTTGTTCGTAAACTCTTCACGAGTCAATTCAATCTTGAACCCATCAATTGCTTCAAGCTTATCAATGGTACCACCCGTGTGACCAAGTCCACGACCACTCATCTTCGCAACTGGAATACCAAGAGATGCGATAAGAGGTGTAATGATTAGACTTACTTTGTCTCCAACGCCACCTGTACTGTGTTTATCAACGACAATACCTTCAATATCAGATAGGTCAATCGTGTCACCAGAGTCCACCATTGATTGAGTCAACGTTGTTGTCTCTTGGTCGCTCATGCCTTGGAAATAGATCGCCATAGCAAATGCAGACACCTGATAATCAGGAATGTTACCGCTTGTATAATTCTCTACGAAGAATTTAATTTCTGCTTCGCTTAGTTCTTGGTTATGCTTCTTCTTATGGATAAGATCGATCATTCTCATTCGTTATACACCCACTTCAATAGTATAGTAGTTGGTCAAAATGTGAGAGGAGCACTAGTTGCTCCCCTCGATATCTTAGGCACTTGGTAGCGTCTTAAGCGTCTCTTTCACCAATTTCAAGAAATCTTCACGAACTTGTGCAGTCGTTTCAATCACTTCATTGTGGCTTAGAGGCTGGTCTAAGATCCCCGCTGCCATGTTCGAGATGCAGGAGATACCAAGTACTTCAATGCCTGCGTGATTTGCTACAATGACTTCTGGTACCGTAGACATGCCAACCGCGTCTCCACCTAGCGTACGTAGCATACGAACCTCTGCACCGGTTTCATAACTTGGTCCTGTGTTGCCGACATAGACACCACTCTGCACACCAATCTTAAGCTCTTCTGCCACTTTCTTCGCATGATGGCTAAATTTACGGCTATACGCGGACGACATATCAGGGAAGCGCGCGCCAAGTTCATTGTCATTTGGTCCAATAAGCGGGTTATCACCCATTTGATTAATGTGGTCTTCAATAATCATCAAGTCACCAGGTTTGAAGTCTTTATTAATGCCACCTGCTGCGTTCGTAACAAAGAGTTGTTCTACGCCTAACTCTTTCATTACACGAACAGGGAATGTCACTTGCTTCATGCTGTAGCCTTCGTAATAGTGAAAGCGCCCTTGCATCGCAATGACAAACTTTCCTTCAAGCTCTCCCATAACAAGCTGGCCTTTATGCCCTGCTACCGTTGATTGTGGGAAGTGAGGAACCTCGCCATAGGGTACGACAACTGGATTTTCTATTTCATCGGCTAGAACGCCAAGACCAGACCCTAGAATAAGGCCAATGGTCGGCTTTTGGTCGTTAACCTGTTGAGTGATGTATTGTGCTGCTTCTTGAATTTGAGTATGATTCATGTGTTTCCCCTCTTCCTATTTCAATTCGTCTAAAAAGCTCTTGCCGTGCGCTGGACGTTGAACATCAAAGTTCTCAGCGACTGTAGCACCAATATCTGCGAATGTTTCGCGTAACGGCAATTCACGGCCAGGCGACAGCTTCGGATTGTAGACAATCAATGGCACTAATTCACGCGTATGATCCGTACCATGGTGAACAGGGTCGTTACCGTGGTCTGCTGTAATAATAAGAAGATCGTCCTCACGCATTTTCTCAAACACTTCAGGGAGGCGTTTGTCATACGTCTCAAGCGCTTCGCCGTAGCCTTGTGGGTCACGACGGTGGCCATATTTCGCATCAAAGTCAACAAGATTTAAGAAGTTTAATCCTGTGAAATCTTTGTCCATAGATGCGATGAACTTATCCATACCATCCACATTGTCTTTCGTACGGATTTCTTCTGTAACGCCTTCTCCATCGTAAATATCAGCAATCTTCCCTAGTGCGACAACGTCATAGCCACCGTCTTTCAAGTCATTCATCACCGTACGTCCGAACGGCTTCAATGCGTAATCATGACGGTTGGATGTACGTTCAAACTGACCCGGCTCCCCAACAAATGGACGAGCAATCACACGGCCAACCATGTACTTCTCATCTTTCGTTAGCTCACGAGCCATCTCACAGATTTCATACAATTCCTCAGGAGAAATAATCTCTTCGTGTGCTGCAATCTGAAGAACAGAGTCTGCAGATGTGTACACAATTAGATTGCCAGTCTTCATGTGCTCTTCACCAAGCTCATCAAGAATTTCAGTACCTGATGCCGGCTTGTTGCCGATGACTTTACGGCCTGTCTTCTCTTCAATTGTTTGGATTAGTTCATCTGGAAAGCCATCTGGGAACGTACGGAATGGTTGTGCGATATGAAGGCCCATAATCTCCCAGTGACCTGTCATGGTATCTTTCCCGTTTGATGCTTCTTGCATCTTTGTATAATAAGCCATTGGCTGTTCAGCCTTCTCAATTCCTTGGATCTCACGGATGTTGCTAAGGCCAAGCTTGCCCATATTCGGCATAGTAAGACCGTTCATATGCTCAGCAATATGCCCGAGCGTGTCTGCTCCTTTATCGTTAAACTGTTCGGCATCTGGCGCTTCGCCAATCCCAACGGAATCTAGTACGATTAAAAAGATTCGATTAAATTGTTTACTCATTGTCGTATCCCTCCTATAGTTTTACATACCCTGCTACGTGTATTCCTATGCGCGCCTTCAAACGTATGATGTCTGACCTCTTCATGCTTGAGCGTGTTACGCTCGAGGATGATAGGAACGGTACACATCGGTCAGCCTAGTCTTCGTTACATGGGTATAAATCTGTGTTGTTGAAATGTCTGCATGGCCAAGCATTTCCTGAACAGCTCGCAAATCGGCTCCGTTCTCAAGCAAGTGCGTCGCAAACGAATGCCGCAATGTATGAGGTGTAATTTCTTTCGTAATTCCAACCTCTCGCGCAACCGCTTTCAGTATTTTCCAGAAACCTTGACGTGTCAATGGACCACCTCGATGATTTAAGAAGAGGTAGTCAGACGCCTTTTGCTTCATGAGCGTTGGACGTCCATGAGACAAGTAGGTTTCAATTGATTCCTTCGCCATCTGGCCAAGTGGAATAATTCGCTCTTTTCCACCCTTACCAAAGCAACGAACAAAGCCCATAGTAAGATGGAGATCTGAAACCTTTAGTGAGACAAGCTCCGTCACACGTAACCCTGTTGCGTATAACATCTCAAGCATCGCCTTATTCCGCATAGACAAGGGATCGGTTGGTGAAATTGATAGCAAGGAATCCACATCATCCATACTTAAGATCTTCGGCAACTTTCGCTCTTTCTTCGGTGTTTCAATATGTAGACTCGCATCTTCTTCTACCAAGCGCTCACGAATCAAGAATTGATGGAATGCACGAATAGATGATAATGTACGCGCAATCGTGGCTTGAGAACGGTCAAGGTCGTTCAGATGATGCAAGTATTGAAGAACTTGAGTTCTTGCTATTTCATGCACACCGGATATCCCTTTCTCTTTAGAAAGAAAGGTTAAGTATTGAGTTAAATCTCGTTTATATGAGGATAACGTATTATCAGATAGTCCTCGTTCAATTCGTAAATAATGAAGAAAATCGTTCAGTGCATCATTCATGAACGCTACTCTCCTAACCGCAAGAAAATCGTAAGTCGCTCAACTAGCGAAGGCTCCTCCCAACTTGAAACCTTCACAGCCTTTCCAGTAGGTTCATCGTACCGATGAAATTGCTCATATTCATCATGCATGAGCTGCAAGCCGTAATAAAATACAACTGTGCAGGTAATAAATAGAATGAATACCTTGAGCGTATCCTTTATCATCGCTACCCATCTCTTCACTTGACACATCTCCTCTCCGCAGCTTGTACTACTACAAAGATATGCCAAAAAACAGGTAGAATATACGAAAAATCTCGTAATGAAAACGACTACAGAACTAACGTAACCGATTTATGCACTTTTGTAAATATGTCTGTACCAACATAAAAAAACCCTTCTTCCTTATCGGAAAAGGGATTCTTATTCGTCATCCTCTGATTGAGCCTGACAATTTCTACAAATGCCGTGGAACGTAAGACGATGGTCCTTCACTTGGAAGCCAAAGTCGCGCTCAACCTGCACTTCTACTTCAGTAAGTAAGTCTTCTTCAATTTCTTCAACAGAACCACATTCAACGCATACTAAGTGATGGTGAAAATGCTCTGCTCCCTCTTTGCGCAAATCATAACGGGAGACGCCATCACCAAAGTTGATTTTATCGACTACTTTCAATTCAGTTAAGAGTTCAAGAGTTCGATAGACTGTTGCAAGTCCAATTTCAGGTGCTTTCTCTTTTACGAGGAGGTAGACGTCTTCTGCGCTCAAATGATCCTCTTCATTCTCTAACAACACACGGACTGTTGCTTCACGTTGCGGAGTTAGTTTGTAGCTCTGAGAATGGAGCTGCTTTTTTATTTTCTCTATACGGTGTTCCATGTCCTAAAGACCCTCCCTCGTATTCCATTATCATTATAAGCACACGTGAGCACATTGTCAAATTGTAATGATTATAATCTATTAGTTATAATCATTACAATCTAATTGCTATTGTAAACGAGTTGCAGTACACTTTTCAACACATTCGGTGCAACGTACGATTCTACGACCGCCCCAACGGATACAACCGCAAGCAGGATGGCGAACAAAGTCGCATAGCGAACGAAGACGGGCAGAAGCGGCTGCTGGATTCTCTTTGCAACTAATTTGCCAATCAATGCGAATGAAAACACCATCGACACACTTCCAGCAATGATGTAGACAGGGATGATAATCATGTTCTGAGGTGCAATTGACGCAGCTGCAGTTAGCAAGCCATACCATCCCATCTGGTTCACGAGAAACCCTACTGAGAAGCCGACGACTACGCCTTTCATAAAGATCAGCACCCATATGATTGGCATTCCAATAATCGACATTCCGAGAACGAACAGAACGAGCAAATATTGAAGATGATAGAGAAGACTGCTTTTTAGTAGAGAACCAGAACTCGTCACAGGATCAACAAGCACTTGTCCAAAAAACCGGTCTAAATAAAAAAACAAATCCTGCTTCTGGATGAAGTTCATACTATTCACAATCACTGCCCCAAATACAATTCCAATCAAAAACAATAGACTGACAAACATATAGATGCTCGCATATTCCTTAACGTGAAGATGGACTTTGGAGCCCTTCGTGGTATACATAAGAATCCCCCGTTTATATCAAATTCACTACTATTAGTAGAAATCTATGAGAGATTCTCTATGATTAGACCACTCGTTTTCACTTCACACGGCCATACTTTCCTCCGCCACCTGCTTCTACATGAAGACGACCTTCTCGCATGGCAATAATTCGCTCTGCCAATGCTTCTCCAACAACATCATGAAGCTCTTCCCTTGATGCCTTATGTAAGATGGCCATTTCTGTTCCGAATGCATCTAGCAGCTTCTTCAGCGTCTTCGGTCCAAGCTTAGGAAGCGACTCAAGCGGGACTTGATTGATATAAGGCGGACGCATGTCGTCTTTAGGCGCGGTAGCAAGCTCTTCTACTCGCGTCGACACCCCTTTCACCACCGCCTTTTCCCCGCAATTCGGGCAATCGGTCACATCTTTATGCACATCTTCCCCACACGCCCGGCACACGGTACTGTAATACTTGCCAAGTAACGGGTTCATCCCGTAGTTGGCAAGAATCTTACGGTCACCTTCACCTCTCAGCAATCGCTTAAACTCATTAAAGGTTCGGTCTTGTAATGAAAGCTTTGTGTATTCCCTCGCCATCTTCGGCAACGAATGGGCATCTGAATTTGTTAGAAATGGAATCCCGCTCAGTTCTGATAACTGGCTCGCCATTTCTGAATTTGCGCTTAGACCAAGCTCCACAGCATCAATCCATTCTCTATGAAAAACTTCGCCAAGTGATGCCTTTACTCCTTTTCCATACAAGCTTTTAAAGGGGGTAAAGATATGAGCAGGAATAAACAAGCCGTCAAGCTCCTTCACCTTGTTCTGCAACTCAATCCCAGTCCCATAAAAGCGTTGTGAACTCAACGTTATATTGGTCATGCGCTCCGCTAACCAGCTTGTAAGTTGTTTCATATCATCAAGCGTAGGAACATAGCAAAGCACGTGGATGGGGCCGCTGCATCGGTCGTCGTACACTTCAATCTCAGTTCCAAGATACAGTGTAACACTACCCGCTATAATTCCCCCTTCACTATGCTCATACGCGTCGCCAGATTCGATTAAATCCTCAAGCTCCCGCTGTACGGATGGTACATGGCAATCGATGACGCCTACCAGGTCCATCCCTTTCTGGTGTTGGGCGTAAGAGAGTACATTCGTAAGTGTCAGCTCATCAGAGGCTGTAATCTTTACAGGAGCTCCTTCCCTCGTCCTTCCAATATGGACATGAAGGTCTGCATAATACGACGGCATCGTTAAACGAGTCCTTTAGCCTGCACATAAAGTAAAGAGTACGCTGTCTTCGCATCAAAGATTCGGCCTTCCCGCTCCATTCTAAACGCTTCATCTAACGTTAACTCAACAAGCTCGACGAACTCATCCTCATCTCCATCCGCCTTCTCATCTACAACTTCAAGGTCACGTGCAAGGAACATATGTACAATTTCATCCGCGAATCCTGGCGATGTCGAGAACGATGTAATCGGCTCTAATTTCGCGGTCTTATAGCCTGTCTCTTCTTCAAGTTCTCGCTCTGCTGTCCATTCTGGAGACTCTCCTGGCTCGAGCTTCCCAGCAGGAATCTCTAACGTACTTCGCTCAAGCGCCTTCCGATACTGCTCAACAAAGACGAGTTTCCCTTCTTTCGTAATTGGGATAATGGCTACAGCACCTGGATGCTTCACAAGCTCTCGCTTTGAAGTCTTTCCATTCGGAAGCGTCACATCATCTACTTGTAAGGAAATCACTTTTCCTTTATAAATTTGCTCTGTATGTATCGTTTTCTCTTCAAATTTCTTCATCCATAACACTCCTTCTCACATTCCATGCCACTATTCTACCACACGTAAACACTTCAACCATATTAGTTGAGTCTAGACAGCTTTCCTACGTACAATAGAGACAAATGATGTGAAAGGATGAATAACATGAATAAACGAAGAGTAGGAAAATCCGATTTGTATGTGTCTGAGATTGGACTCGGCACGATGAGTCTTGGCACAAACGAACAACAAGGCAAAGAAATCATCGACCGCGCTCTTGATTCTGGTATCAACTACTTGGATACTGCCGACCTTTATGACTTCGGTCAAAATGAGGAGATCGTCGGCAAAGCCATTAAAGGCCGTCGCGAAGACGTTATTCTCGGCACAAAAGTCGGCAACCACTGGGAACCAGGGAAAGAAGGCTGGTACTGGGATCCATCCAAGTCTTATATTAAAAGCCAAGTGAAAGAAAGCCTTCGTCGCCTCCAGACTGACTACATAGACTTGTATCAGCTCCACGGTGGAACGATTGAGGACCCGATTGATGAGACCATTGAGGCGTTTGAAGAACTTGTTCAGGAAGGGGTTATCCGTTACTACGGCATCTCTTCTATTCGCCCGAATGTCATTCGTGAATTTGTGGAGAAGTCAAACATCGTCAGCGTGATGATGCAATATAGTCTGTTCGACCGTCGCCCTGAAGAAGAAGTGCTCGACCTTCTTCATGACAATCACATCTCCGTGTTTGCACGAGGGCCTGTTGCGAAAGGGATGCTTAGTAATAAAGGGGAACAAAAGGTTGAGGAGAAGGCACAGAATGGGTATTTGACTTATTCTTATGAAGAGATGAAGGAGATGGTTCAGAACTTGCAGACTTTTGCGACTGATGACCGTTCTCTGCAGGCTATTTCGCTTCAGTATGTGCTTCGTCATCCTGCGCTTGCGTCGGCTATTTTCGGTGCGAGTTCTGTTGAGCAGGTGGATAGTAATGTGGCGATGCTTGATGCGCTTGATTTGACGGATAATCTGTATACGCAGCTCCAGCAGATCACGCGTCCGATTGTGTATCAGAAGCATCGTTAACAGCATTTAGGTTTGGACCTTACCTAGCTACTGCAAAGGGGTGTTAGGAAACCGTTCGCTTTCCGCGGACGAACCGTCGAGCCTCCTCGTTCCTCCGGGGTCTCGCCAGTCCGTTCTTCCGCAGGAGTCTCCAGGTTCCCTAACACCCCTTGCCTTTATTGGGCAAATCGGTCCGTCTGTAATTGCTTCTGGTCATGCAGAAACGTCACCAAATTAAAAAGCCGAGAGCACTCATTCTGTGCCTCGGCTTCCTTACTACTTAAACTTACTCCAGTCCATATTGCTTTCATCTAACAGTTCTTCGAAGCTTTTATTTGCTTCGCGGCGTTTTTTCTCTTTGATTCGGCGTTGTTTTTCTTCTTCTTCTCGTTGTTCGGCTTGTTGTTTCAAGTCGGCTTTTTTAGATTGGAGTTGTTTTAGAAGGTCTTCGTTTAGAGAATCTTTCAACGTACCGTATTCTTCTTTTTTCTTCTTCGCCATGTTACATCGCTCCCGTTTTAACTTGTCTCCCCGAGATGGAAGGGTTTAGCAGGCCGTTCGGGGTGTTTAACCTGAACAGCTTTCCTGTCCACTCAAGCTTCATAGCAGAATGGAAGAAGGTTTTCTGTTGTTCATCTATGACAACGGTGTAGGATTCATTCTCTACAACTTTATCAAATGAAGTAGATTCATTTGTGAAAAATACGATTGGTTGACCGTTTACGCCACATCCTAAACCGTCTGTATCGTAATGTAAACGTAACGTTGGTTTGTCAGCGGGTTGAAGGAGTTTCAATTGTTGCAAGGCTTCTTGTGTGATTTCTAAATTCATGGACTCACCCTTTCTTTCTCTCTATGCTAGTAAAACCGCTATGAAAATTCAATGAAATTACATTTTGTTCGTCATACTCCACGTATCTCGTTATACTATAGATAGACTATAGAAATTGGAGGGATTTTCATGTTGGTAACCGTTAACAAACCTATTTTCGCTGAATCAGCAAGCAAGCTTGTCAACTTGGCAAGCGGTTTCTCTGAAACGATTCTATTAAAGAAAGATCATTGGGTCGTAGATGCTAAGAGTTTGCTAGGCGTACTCGCCCTCTCTCTTCAACCCGGAGACCAACTTGAGATTGATGTCCAAGGTGGGAATGAAGCCGCCGTGAAGCAGTCCTTCTTAGACACCGAACTATTTCAAGGATAACCCTGAACCCCCTCGTTCACTCCGAACTAGGGGGTTTCTTGTCCTTCCTCCATCTCCGCAATCGTCACTTTGTTCGACTCTACGATAAGCCAAATGATAGAATCATCTTTCTCAAACGCAAGCAATCCGCCAACACGTAAATCATCTCTTGCCGTCCAACCCCATTCTTCAATCGAGGACAGGTATGCCTCAGGAAGCCCCTCTTCCTTACCACCAATACGCCCGATTCGATAGCTGGCATGAGCGGTTATAGACGCATTTTCCACATCCGTTTCAAATCGAATTGAATTTCGTGGAACCGGAAAATCATCACGCACAGCAGACGCCTTATATCCAAAAATAGGAGAATAGACAAAGACTTGCCCTAGTAACAGCAACAGCGCAATGGCAATGACAACAGTGAATACACGTTTTTTCACAAACCTTCCTCCCCGTTTATCCTCACGCCCTTTTCCTTACATTCTATCCGTTACGTTGACGGAGAACCACCACTAATTTTATAGAGTGCTTTATTCAATGGGGGATTTCGGTAGGTGGGTTCCATCGGTTGAAGCGTGCTTAGTTTCTAGAACCATCCCGCCACAAAATAACGTTCGGATAGTTTATTTCGTAAATACCCACTCTTAATGGAATTTTTATGTTAAATAAATGTGGCAATAACGAGTAGCTAGAGAAGGTGTACAAAGAGAACGAATGAGAAGTCTCCGCTTTACGTTTCCCTTGTGGTGTTAGTTGGCATTTCTCTCTTTGCTGGCTTTATAGGCGTGTTTCTCTCCACGAGAGTATTCAAGTGTAAGACATAAAAAAGACCAACGAGCACTCGCTCGTTGGGTCTCCTTATAGAATATGATTATGGAAAGCTTGGGCTACGCCACTTTCGTTGTTAGTGCCAACCGTTACGTCACACAATTCTTTAACAGCAGGGTCTGCATTGCCCATAGCAATAGATAAGCCTGCTTTCTTAAGCATTGGGACATCGTTTAAGTTGTCGCCGATGGCAACGGTATTTTCCATTGGAATGTTAAAGTAGTCCGCCATAACTTTAAGGCCGTTCCCTTTATTTCCGTATTGATCCATTACTTCAACGTTGAATGGTCCAGAGGACGTTGTGGAGATGGTCGTCACCTCGCCTAATGCTTCCATCGTACGCGCTTTAGGTTCTTCAAATAAGGTCAAGATGAAGAACTTCTGGATATGCTGGTCAGCCAGCTCTTCCAATTCAGTAAACGTTTGTTCCGTTTTCGTCGTCGTTGGTTCTTCTTTCACTCGGTCAAGGTGCTTCACGTATTGTTCAGGAATGGAATCTGCTTGCTCGATTAATGCCTCAACTCGCTCTGTCCAAGATGTGTGAATGTAGATGCCAGAGTCGGTATACACTTTGAACGGAATTCCGTTCTCATCGAGTAACCCCTTAACACTGGCTGCATCTTCTGTTGAAATCGATACCTTACTCAACAGTTTGCCATCCGCGTATACAACGGTGCCGTTGCTTCCACCCACTGGACAATCTAGGTCATATTGATGGAGCAAGCTTTTAATATCTTCTGGCGCCCGGCCAGAACAAATCATGACAACGTGACCTTCTTTCTGAGCATTTCGTATCGCTTCGATGTTTTCATTTGTTATCTCTACATCGGAAGACAATAGTGTCCCGTCTAAATCAATCGCAATTAATTTCATAATAAAGCTCCTTCTTCTTAACCTTGTACTATGTAAGGTTGGTTGCTCTCACAGTTTACTACGTTTCGTAATGGATTGAAACCAATAGGGGCATTCAAATTCCATACCAATTACAAACAACCTATCTATTATTCGTATAACGTTCCCTTCTATACTCCATTACACACGTTTCTGAGACAAATTAAAGCAATCCACCGCTTGTATAAAGCCATGGATTGCTTCTTTTTGCTTATCGTTTATCGTTTGAGAGTTCCAATCATGGTAAGCACGGCGTCTCTTAAATCTCGGTGAGACCAGCTAGGGAGTTTCGAATGAGTTAAGGCAAGTTCATGTGAGGCAGGAATATGAACGAATCCGCCCCTTGTCTCCCATCCCTCTTCTTTGGCACGATGAAGGAAATGGTACATCACATGATTGCATAGATACGCACCTGCCGTATTGGAAATTTCGGCAGGGTACCCTTGCTCCCGAAGATCATGTACCATATCACGAATCGGTAGCGTTGAAAAATAACCATCGGGACCATCTTCTTCAATACGTTCTCCATCTGGTCTATAGCCACGATTATCTGCTTCTGCATCATTGATATTAATGGCGATGCGCTCTGGCGTAATGCGGTTTCGCCCGGCCGCAAGCCCAAGAAGCATCACATCATCCGGCTGCTCCTTGTCTAGCCATTCATCAAGTTTTGTTGCCGTCTCTTTGAAGTCAACTGGTAATACGGCACCTACAATCTCGTAGTGTTCTGTTTTGACCCCATCTAGTTCACGGACAATTGATTCAGTTGGGTTAATTTCGTTGCCAAGAAACGGTTCAAACCCGGTTAACAGTAGTTTCTTCATGCTGTTTGGCCTCCTCATAGCGGTACGTTTCAAACCAGTCGACTAAATAATGAAGGCGTTCCATCCGGAGAGACGGGTGCCCCGTGCGCGAGAGATTGTGGTCGGCATTCGGGAATCGGACGAATGAGACATCCTTCCCTTGCTGCTTTAACGCCACATAAAGTTGCTCTCCTTGTTCGATCGGGCAACGGTAATCTTGTTCCCCATGTAAAATACGTAATGGCGTGTCCATTTGTGGTGTTAGACGAATCGGAGAATGCTCCCACATTTTCTCAGGGTCCTGATAGGCATGCTTGCCAATCTCCCAATCTGTGAAAAAGTAGCCAATATCGCTAACGCCATAGAAGCTTTGCCAATTAGAAATACAACGCTGTGTGACAGCAGCTTTAAAACGGTCTGTCTTGCCAACAATCCAGTTCGTCATAAATCCACCGTAGCTTCCACCCGTTACGTAAAGCTCGTCTTCTGTTAGGAAAGAGTAGTTCTTAAGCGCATAATCAACGCCATTCATAACATCGGCGTAATCTTTACCACCATAATCGCCTCGACAAGCATCTACGAACTCCTGTCCATATCCTTCACTTCCCCGTGGATTCGTGTAAAGAACCACATACCCTTTAGCAGCTAGAAGTTGAAACTCAAAGAAGAAGCTGTATCCATACATCATGTGTGGGCCTCCGTGAACTTCAAGCACAAGCGGATACGTATTAGACGGTTCAAAGTCTGGAGGTGTCATGAGCCACCCTTCTACCTCCCAGTCGTCCTCACTTTCGTAATGGAACTGTTCTACATTGCCGAGTGAGTAATCCTCGAGGAAGGACTGTTGGTGATTTGTTAGCTGTTCCTTTTGGAACCCATCTGTACGACCGAAATAAAACTCTCCTGGGTTATGTACAGCACTACTGCCAATGACAAGGTTACCTGCCTCCGGTGATAGCGTATAGGAGAATACGTGCTGGTTACCTGTTGTGACGGCTTCTATTGTCCCATCTAGCGTTACGCTGTACACGTTTGTTCGTCCATTTTCTGTAGAGAGAAAATAGAGAACGCCATGATTTCCCCATTGCAACAATGCTCCACCACCGAGCGCTGTATCACCAATTTGATAGTCTCCTATATTCCATTTCCAATTCTCCGTAAGGTTTCGAGTCTCTTGTGTAACCGTGTCATATACGTATATGTTATAAAGTGTTGCACCGGCATACTCATAGTGATGTCCGATATACGCAATGTACCGGCCGTCAAGAGAATAAGCTGGGTCATAATAGGACCCTACTTGAGGTGTCAATATTTGTTCAACATCTGAATGCTGGGAACGGACCACAATCTCTGTGCTTCGGTATGGCGGTTCTTCTGTTGCATCTTCTCGTACGAAAGCTACTCTCTCGCCATCAGGTGAATAAGTGATCGATTTTACACTCTTTTCTCCTCTTAGTAGTAATTTCGCCTCCCCATTCTCTACGTTGACAACCCCAATATGAGATTTCTTCTTCTCTCGAATTTCATGAACTCCGTCAGCTTTATAGTCTAGCGTTTCAACAACCAACGCCTTCTTCTGTTCATCTTCTTTATCCAACCCATCCTCTAACGATTGTCCTTTATGTAAGGAGACAGAAAAGAGAAGTTCACGACCATCAGGAGACCATACAGGGTTGCCAACATCAACAGGTAGATCTGTTATCTGCTTGGCCTCTCCTCCATTCGCAGCCATTGACCAGATTTGAGATTTCCCAGAACGCTTCGAGACAAATGCAAGTTTCATTCCATCGGGTGACCACGTAGGAGAATGGTCGTTGCCATCCCCATATGTCCATTGAGACACTTCTTTACTATGTAAGTCCACATGATATAAATGAGTTTCGTAATCATGCTTATCATTAATGGTTTTTAATGTATAAATAACCCGTTTACCGTCTGGAGACAGAACGGGATTCATCGGAAACGTTAACTGTGGTAAATCGGTATGTGAAACTTTTTTCATAACCATACTCCCTTTTCAGTTAGTTTACTTGTATAAATTCGGCACACGGCTCTTGAAGACAGGTACTTCTTCACGAATACGTGGGACTTCGTCAAGTTGAAGTGCGCCACGGATTGTCTCTTCCTCTTGCACATCGCCTATTGCATGGCACGTTCCCCATGGGTCAATAAACATGGAGGTTCCTGCAAATTCAGTCCCATCATAGGCTCCCACCCGGTTGCAGGAGACGACATACATTTGATTCTCAATGGCTCGGGCTTGAAGAAGAGTCTTCCAATGCTCTCGACGTGCTGAAGGCCATTCCGCAACAACATGGAGGACTTGTACACCAGCTAGTGCAAGCTGACGACTTACTTCAGGGAAACGTAAATCATAACAAATTAAGACTCCCATCTTAATCCCATCAAGTTCAAAGACTTGAACAGACTCTTCCCCGCCGTCTAAGTACGCTGGCTCATTCAACATTGGGACCAAGTGAATTTTGTTGTACGTATGCACGAGCTCTCCTTCTTTATTTACAACAATTGCTGTGTTATATATCCTTTCATCGACCTGATTCGCAACAGAACCACCGATAATATGGATTCCAAATTCTTTCGCGAGTTCTTTCAGAAAGGATAGAGTAGGCTCTCCATTCTGGTCTGCGACATCCTTTAATTGGGGCAACGTGTACGCCGTTGTCCACATCTCAGGCAACACAATAAGATCTGGCTTCTCTTCTTGAACCGTTCTTTCTACCCAACTCCTTACCTTCTGCCGATTCGCCTCTGGCTCCCCAGCTATAATATCCATTTGATACAAGGCATACTTCACATCCTCACCCACTTTCCTGATTATTCGAATAATTCCATCATACAGGAAAATCTTTTCTAACGTAAATGATTTGAATGATACGTAGAATGGGAGAATTTGATCTTGTAGAGCTAAACGTACGATGTTATGCAAAACAACTTAGAGAAAAGTCTATTGTATGAGGTAAAGAGGGGAATAAATTTAAATTTTTGTAGACACTCAAGATGGTTTACAGTTTGAAATTCAAGAAAGAACCCTTCATCGTTCCTATAGTAAAATATTCTCATTTAGAAATATTTCCCATTATGTAAGAACAAATCGTAAAAGGCTCTACATGGAAACGATGATACGTCTTTGACATCTTCTATAACTACAGAATAATGCATCATCAGAACCCCTGACTTTATAACCAACTATTAACAAATGTGTTTCTGACTCGGAATTTCTATGTTAGCGTTTACTCATACTACTTCAAAGGAGAGATTTCATGAAAAAAGCAGTAAGACTCACACTCGGAACACTCTCTATGGCTTTAATCTTCTTCGTTAGTTTCGGAGTCAGTCAATCCCAAATTGTAGAAGCTGGAGTGGCAGGAGAATCGTATACGGTATACATTACTGAAGACGAAGTTGAGAACATGTACGAATATAAATATAGCAATACAAAAAGCTTAATAAGTTATGTAGGATCGGTCGCCTCTAGCCTACCAATCTCAGGTGATTTATCTAGCGATAATTTAAGAGCCATTGACGAAGCCTATTACGACAATACAGGCATCGTAGCCACTTACACGTACGGAATTACAATGAGCTTAAACACACTAGAATTTGAACCTGCATAACACTAACTAAATTAGATCACGCAACAAGGGAAGGAGTTAATCTCCTTCCCTTGTTGCTATTAACAGCATATAACCGCTACTCGTATGCCATAGATGCTTAGAACAAACAATCTAACTCCCCAGCTATTATACTCCGCTACCCTTCATTTACCTTAGAAAAAAAGCCAACAATTCTTCTAATAACCACTCTCATTAAATTTCATATGAGGCTTTTCTTCTCGATAATAATGTAGTCGTTCCTTTAGAGTACCGGTGTGAAATTCGAATTTGTGGCCATCAGGGTCTGTGAAATAAACGGATTCCCTGTCCCGATTAGAACGTTCGCGCCCTGGAAGGATATGTACACCAATCTGTTCAAGGCGTTCCCGCTCTGACTCAATTTCTTCTTCTGGCACTGAAAAAGCGATGTGTGTGTAGGAGTGATGGATGTCATGACGAGGAATATCACGCTCTTCATTTAACGCAAGCCACATGCCAGCTAGATCGAAGTAAGCGGTCTTCTCTCCCACAACGAGCAACTCTGCATCAAAGACTTCTTGATAGAATTGAATGGAGCGTTTCAAGTCTGAGACAGAGAAAAGCAAATGGTTTAATCCTGTAATTTTCATAGGAATTCCTCCTTATAAGGTTTATCCATTTCTTGCAAGGGTATAGTATAAAAGTTGCATGTTCACTCTATTTAAACTATAGTTACATAGCAACGAACACCTTCCTATACATATAAAGAGACGAATTACGACTGGAATGTGACAGAATTTAAGGGGGACAAACAAATGTCTATTTATGATTACACAGCCACAATGATGAATGGCTCAGAGAAATCGCTAAGCGACTATAAAGGAAAGGTCTTTCTCGTCGTCAATACGGCGGGGCGATGTGGATTCACGTATCAATATGAAGACCTTCAGAAGTTATACGACCGCTACCACTCTAAAGGGTTTGAAATTCTAGGATTCCCATGTAATCAATTCGATAACCAAGAACCTGATAGCAACGACCGAATTCAAACGGCTTGCATGCTGAACTATGGAGTATCATTCCCACTTTTCCAGAAAACAGACGTACGCGGCGAAAATGCTCATCCATTATTTCAATACCTATCAGAATCCATCCCGTTCCAAGGATTCAACAAATGGCATCCAGTTGCCAAGATTCTAATACCACTATTGAATGAAAAGCACCCAGAATACTTAGTTGACTCCCACTCCATCAAGTGGAACTTCACGAAATTCCTTGTTTCTTCAGAAGGCGAAATCGTGAAGCGTTTCGAGCCTACCACAGATCCAATTGATATGGAAGCAGACATTGAAGCGTTGCTCAAAAAGGTAACGGTATAAATAAGAAAGGCGGGCGGATGCGCTCGCCTTTCTTATTTACGTATTCAACAGCCTACTTTTAATCTGACTTGGTGACAATCTCTTCATGAATGAATCGAGACATGTCAGTAATAAATTAAAATAAAAAAGACGAGCGGATTTCGCTCGTCTTTTCCTGCTATACTTAGTATTTATCCCACTGAAGCACATCGTCAAGTGGTAGACGGTTCTTATCGAATCCTGCTTTCGCACCTTTACCTACAGATAGAAGCATTACTGGCTCTACGCCTTCTGGAATGTTGAATGTTGCTTTGAATTCATCTTCCTTGAAGCCGCCCATTGGTACTGTGTCAAGACCTTTTGCTTTTGCAGCAAGCATCAGTTGCATCGCTACAAGACCACCGTCGATCATTGCAACGTTTTTACGTTTCTCATCAGTGAAACCACCGTAAGTTTGGTGAATGCTGTTAATATACGTGTCAGCCATATCTTTCGGCATGCGACCCATTTCTACTAGATTCCCGTAGATTTCTCCAGCTTTCTTGTATGCATCTGTGTCGCCAAGAATAGCAACGACAATGGACGCATCCACGATTTGTTGCTGGTTAAATGCGATTGGTAGCAATTCTTCTTTAGCAGCTTGGTCTTGAATCACTAGGAATCTCCAAGGCTGTAGGTTAGAAGAAGAAGGAGCCTGAATTGCAGTTTCTAGCAATTCACGGATTTCGCTTTCTTCCATTTTGTGTGAAGGGTCGTATTGACGCACAGAACGACGCTCTTCTGCGATTGTGAAGAAATCAGTTGTATCCAACTGTTTTGGTGCTTCAGCAGAACCAAGATCTTTCGCTTTATTTAAATAATCTTCTTTACTCATTGTTTTATCAGACATACTGTAATTCCCCTCTCGAAACTGTATCTTTTACAAGAACAGTATATCCCTTAAACTGTTCTAAAGTCAAGAACAGTTGCTCACATAAAAAAACGAAACCACGTTGTTTCGTCTTCTAATCTCTTAATAAATCCGCTAACGTCTTCTCTTTTAAGCCTGCCAAAATCCAGTTCTCCATCTCTTCACGAAGCTCACACAACGCCTCTCGAGTATTTGGGAGAAAACAGCCTTTTTGTTCAACGTCTAAGAAATCCTTCGGCAACGTTTCAGCTCTCATCGCTTCGTACACCTCGGATAAATACAGTTCACTTGGCTCTTTCACAAGAGAATAGCCTCCGTCACGGCCTTCCTTCGCCTGAATAATCCCTGCCTTTACAAGGTGGGTTAGAATCTTTCTCAAGAAGACGGACTTCGATTCAAGCTTTTCTGCAAGCTTGCCACTTGGACACAGACCTTCGTAGTTTGCTAGAACAATTAACGCCTGCACCGCCATGCCAAACCACTTTGTATTCGACGCTTTCTCTACCATACTAACACCTCTCTACCTCAATCCATTGTCCTACATATAGAAAGAGAAGTCAAAAGAGAGGGACAACGAACCTGTCCCTCTGTCTCTCCCTCTATACGGCAGCTTGTTCGACGCGGTTCATAAAGTCATCGACGACTTTTTTGTTGTTCTTCTCTCCACCTAGCTTTACGAGAACGCGGCCAATGAAGTTGATGCCTTCATTTTGTCCTGAATAAACGAATCTTGTATGACCTTCATCAATTTTGTGTAGGGTGAAAGACAAATCGATCTTAAACGCTTTGCCAAGCTCAAATGCAATGCGTTTATGTTTGTTATTTGGGGTATTCGTGTACTCAAGTGTTTCAACGAGATATGTTTCCACACGTTTCCCCTCTTTATAACTTTGCCTATAAATCGACCCTACTTCTCCTTCTTTCGTTTCTACGGGTTCATTTTCAACGACATTTGGCATGATCTTATACATATTCTCTTCTTTAAAGAACTCCCAAATCGTCTCAATATTGCTGTTGATGGTGCGTTCTTCTTCCCACTTAATCAACGTGTTCGCCCCTTCCTTCTTTTAGAAATGCTTCAATCTCGTCTCTTTTCTCACCTAGTTGTTTCATTTCTTCTTCTATTCTCTCTTGTTTCTTAATCAAGAGTGCTTCCAAGTTTTCGAAAGACTCATCCTCCATAACCGATTTCATCTCTTGAATCGTAAATCCAAAGCTTCGGAGTTTCACAAGCATCTTCGCGAGCAAGAATGAATGGTTATCGTAATAGCGATAATTGTTGCTAGGGTCTATGTAGGCTGGTTCTACTAGACCAACGTGCGCATAATAACGCAATGTCTCCTTCGTAAGACCCGTCATCTCTGCAAATTCACTAACTTTATACATGCACCATGTCCACCTCAACTTCCAGTATAAACGATGTAGCGCACCACACAGTCAACAGCAGATGGGACGGAGTGGGACGAGAGGGACAGGTTCCTTGTCCCGCTAGAGGGACGAGGTACCTGTCCCTCAGTCCCTCTCTTCTACAATGCCGGATTCGACATAGGTGACTTCTGCTGTGTGGGCGTCAATTTTTTCAATGAATCTGGCCGATTTTGGCACGTCCATTCTGTACATGAGGTCGAATCCATCTTCTTCACTCGTTCGGCTTAATTTAACTAGTAAGTCCTTTGTATAGATCTCTTGTGCTTGTTGGAAATTTAGTGTAGGTGTGGTCGTGAACGCTTGGAAGTGCTCCTTTTGAACAGTCGGTATTGTCGCGTCTCGAACAAAGCCCGTAAAGTAACCCACATGTACGTAGGCTGTCTCACTGTTCACTGGGATGCCCTTATAGAACGGTTGGAAGGTAAAGATTTCTGTTGGCTCCTCGTCACCTTCCTCCCATTCCATGCCGTCAAATTCAAATGCCTCTTCACCGTCGAACACATATTTGTAGTACGCATTCACCTCTGGTTCGACAGCATAAAGCAACTCAACTGCCGCTTGGTATAGCTGAGACTTTGGCAGGGGATTGGAGTAGTTTGTAGGAGCAAGTGTACTCGAACGAATCAGCACATATCCTTCTTCTGAAACGTCCATTAAGATTGGCTCATCACCCTCTTCAACCTCTTCCTTAGGTTCCTGCCACCATATACGACTACCAATTGCTTCATATTTCTTATAGTGGCCCGGAACGCCGAGCAATGATTCAATGGCCGTCGTAGTTGTTGAAGCCGGTAGTTCTTTGAAGACAGGTTTAACTTCAGGATTCTCATCGAATACCCTTGAAATGTCACCATCTACCGTAACTCCCATAATTTCATGCACAGGGATGTATTGAAGCTTCGGTGTCGCTTGTTCCATATCGATCCCTAGCTCGATTAACGGTTCCTTCATTAGAATGGAATAAGCCTCCTCTTCACTCACCTTGATTTCAGGATAACGAATGCCCTCAGGCTTCGGAAACACCGACGCCGCTTGAAGAAAACCGTACTGGTTGAACGTAATGATGCTCCCAGTGTTCGGAAGCAGAATGTCTAACTCTTCATCAAGCGCCTCAAACATGAACATGAATTCCCCATCTCCCCAATCAAACGAAGAACTAAATGTCACCTCATATTGACAAAATTCATGAACAAACGATTCAGCCCGTCCCTTTAGCTCTTCATAAGTTAACGTTGTCTTCCACTGAGATTTCCACTCTTCTGGAACCTCCTCAGGCAAGAGGTCAATTCCAATATTGTTGAAGTGCCCCTCATCCGACACTTCGATGTAGCCATACAGATTACCCTTGCTATCAACAAGTGAATAAAACCCTTCTATTTCCTCGTCAGCTACATACGTAAGTACAGGACTACTCGGCAAATACCACATCAATTTCTCTATCACGGAATACTTCAACCCACTCTCCCCTTTCTATGTACGTATACAGTATATACCATATGCAGTAGGACGGGGGGACAGGTTCCTTGTCCCAGCGGGACGAGGAACCTGTCCCTCCGTCCCCCCCTATCGAATTTCGTTTATCTTCTATATAATATAGAAGCATGAATTTTTGAAGGAAAAGGTGTTAGAACGATGAGCTTACTCACAGTAAAGAACCTCAGTCATGGATTTGGGGATCGTGCAATATTTGAAGATGTATCTTTCCGCCTGCTGAAAGGCGAGCATATTGGGCTAATTGGCGCAAATGGCGAAGGAAAGTCAACCTTTATGAATATTATTACCGGCAAGTTGGAACCGGACGCTGGCAAGATTCAATGGTCGAAGCGTGTCCGCATCGGGTATCTTGACCAGCACGCTGATTTGCAGCAAGGCATGAGCATTCGTGATGTGCTGCGTACTGCGTTCCAATACTTGTTTGATATGGAAACAGAAATGAACAACATGTTTGCGAAAATGGGCGAAGTCGAGCCAGAGGAATTAGAAGAACTACTCGAGGAGACAGGGCGCATTCAAGACGAATTGACGAACAACGACTTTTACATCATTGATGCTAAAGTTGAAGAAGTAGGAAACGGTCTTGGCTTGAATGAGATTGGGTTCGACCGCGATGTCCACGACTTGAGTGGCGGTCAACGTACGAAAGTACTGTTGGCTAAATTATTACTTGAAAAGCCAGACATTCTACTACTTGATGAGCCAACGAACTACTTGGACGTCGAGCATATTGAATGGCTTCGCACTTATTTGCAGCAGTATGAGAACGCATTTATATTGATCTCCCACGACATTCCATTCCTAAATAGTGTCGTCAACCTCATATATCATATGGAAAACCAAGAACTCACTCGCTATCCAGGCGACTATGACGAGTTCTTGAGTGTCTATGAGATGAAGAAGCAGCAGAAAGAAGCCGCGTTTAAGAAGCAACAGAAGGAAATCGCCAACTTGAAGGACTTCGTTGCCAGAAACAAGGCAAACGCAGCCACGAGTAAGATGGCGATGTCCCGACAGAAGAAACTTGATAAGATGGACGTTATCGAACTCGATTCAGAGAAGCCAAAGCCTACGTTTAACTTTAAGCAAGCACGTACACCAGGCAAGTATCTATTCGAAACGAAAGACTTGGTAATCGGCTATGACGAACCACTCTCCCGTCCGTTGAACTTATCCATGGAGCGCGGACAAAAGATTGCTCTTTCTGGCGCGAACGGAATCGGGAAAACGACCCTATTAAAAAGTATCTTAGGCGAAATTCAACCTGTATCAGGCGATGTACAGCTGGGTGAACACTTGCATATAGGCTATTTCGAACAAGAATTGAAAGAGACGAGTCAGAATACGTGTATTGAAGAAGTGTGGGAGGAATTCCGTCACTTCACACAATATGAAGTTCGCGCAGCCCTCGCTCGTTGCGGCCTCACGAAGAAGCACATTGAAAGTAAAGTGCAAGTGCTGAGCGGAGGCGAAAAGGCAAAAGTTCGCCTTTGCAAACTGATTAACAAAGAAACCAATCTTCTCGTACTTGACGAACCGACGAATCACCTTGACGTTGATGCGAAAGAAGAGTTAAAACGCGCGCTTAAAGAATATAAAGGCAGCGTCTTGCTCATCTCCCACGAACCTGATTTCTACAAAGACATCGTAACGGAAACGTGGAACTGCGAAGACTGGACGACAAAAGTATTTTAATAAGAAGCAGCTCCTACTGAGGGAGCTGCTTTTAAATTAGGACGAGAAGTGGGACAAATAACCTGTCCCCCTGTCCCTCACAAGGGATATTCCTTCAATTGGATTTCCATCTGTGGTAACCTTATGTTAATTACCATTATATGGGTATAATCACAATGTGGAAAGGTGATGAGGAGAGTGGGATCAAGATTGATGCACTTGGTCATTGGAAATCGTATCGCCAACCGGCTTTCTATGGAACAAAGGACGGATTTCTTACTAGGTGGAATTGCCCCTGATGCCGCATCGGAGAAAGACACAACTCACTTCTTTAAAGGGGATGTAGAAGACAATTCGAGGTCAATTGATTACGAAGCGTTCTTAAATAAGTATAATTCAGAAGCGCATGAACCTTACGTACAAGGTTATTACACACATCTTGTTGCTGATCACCTTTGGTTAACTGGCTTCTATTTACCATGGCTTAAAAACCGTATGGAGAAGAAAGAGCTAGCCCCTCTTTACTACAAGGACTTTGAAATCTTAAATGGGAAACTACTCGAGTTCTATGGCTATCGGAACGAAATTAAGAAAACGCTCGAGTCACCCGCTACCATCTTCGACTTAGATGAAGTGAACGCAACCGACGTTCAAGCCTTTAAAACATGCGTCCTACCTGACTTAGAATACGAACAAGAAACCTTACACCTCCCACTACAAGTATTCACCTTCAATCAAATCATCGGCTACATCGAAACCACCGTCGACCAAGTCACGCGGGACATGGGGACAGGTAAACTGTCCCACGTCACTAGTCAAACGTGGTAGAATAATGAAGGTTTAATTATTGTGATCGACAAGGAGACTTCAAATGAACGAAGCAACCCACACAGCTGGAATAAAAGCAATGAACAAGAAAGCGCTTGGCTCAATCCTAATTGGCACATTGGCGATTATCGGTCCACTATTAGCGGAGAAAGGCAGTATCCTAAACATCGCTGGTTTCATCTTAGCGCTCATGGCTGTCAGAGAAATTAAGCTCCGAGGTGAATCTGGATTAGCCATCGCATGCACAGCAGTAGCATTGAATCTATTCGGTGTGATTACTCTGATGATGTAGGGACAGAGGGACAGGTAAACTGTCCCTCCTCTTCAGACGTTGAATTACACTTTTCGAGATTCCAGTTACCCTCTCTAATTGCCGGTATGAAGCTCCCTTTAATGAGGAAAGTTCCACTAGAATATGATTACGCTCCGTCACGTTCATCCTCTGAAGTATACTACTATTCGCCACGCCAAGTTGTACTAGATACTCTCTTATTTCTTCGTCCGATAGTCTGACCGTGTCCATGTATTCCATACAGCTGTCATCCACCACCTCTTCCATTAGCGAAATAAATCTAGCAATGGCATCCTTTCGATCTTTACCGATCACTTTCAGAGCACGGTCAACATCTACATACTTCGGAATACTAATGTACTCATGCACACTCGTCCATGGCGAGTCCCACACACTTTTCACTACTCCGGCCTTTAAAGGGTTCTGATGGATGTACCTTAGCAGCGTCATAAAATAGTCACGATCCTCCACACATTCACTTTTGAACCGCTCTTGAAACAAATGGCCCACACGGTCATATTTCACATTGTAGTTATGAACATAACTCGAATTTAACCGCTTCATCACAACTGAAATCGGCTCGTCCACCTCCTTCACGAGCAGATGGACATGATTATTCATGAGACAGTAACTGTATAGCTCAAACTTACTTTTCTTCTTGTAACGCGCCAACGTCCTTACATACATCGCCCTATCCTCACGATTCTCAAAAATCGTTTGGCGATTAACGCCTCTGATAATAACATGGTAAATGCCAGTGCGGCTTTTCTTCCGAGGGGTTCTAGGCAAGGGGGTGCTCCTCTCAATTTGGGGTAGGTGGTACGTGGAAGCTAACAAGCTATATACTTCTAGCATGAAGGCAAAGTTCCCTGCCTTCCACATGAAAAAGGGACAGATTACCTGTCCCTCTGTCCCATTTACTTCCTTACCTAACTTAGTTTCATCTCATTTCTTACTGATTGGGTCAATTGCTTTTCTACTCTATATATACTTAAGGCTTTTAAGAAAGTTAACGATTTTTCTGATTTTTCGAGTGCCAATTCTGTATTTTCTATGTCGTTTCGCAAATAAGCTTGAATGGCTTTCACCCGGTAGTAGTTGACAGAATCCACTTTCGATACATGTTGAAGAAAGCTACGATCAATATCCACTGACTCTACATAGTGTCGATCGAAGATGAATTTGTGAGATAGAAATACACTATAAAAGAGACCCGTAGTTAATTTATCACCATCGTTTGGACTATTCTTTAGATACGTTTCAATAAACGTAATTGCCTTAGATAGATTGCCATAATCATAATAGTAATAGAAAAGAAACATATATAAATTAGGGAAATCTTCAAAGTAGTCTTCCGTAAAAGCTTCACATAGATGGATTAACGTTTCATCCCATTCTTTTGGCCTTTTACTTGTTAACATCTCCCCTGTAACCTGTAATGCTAATGTATATCGTTCGGTTACAGTTGGATCTTTAATGAGGTCTACTATATTCCCACCATCCGCTTCCTTATATGGCAGTGCAGATGTCACAAATAAGATCAGATTGAAGATCATAAAGAAAAAGAGATAAAGTGTATCATAATTTAGCCAGAATACTAAACCAATTACAAAAAACAATAAACTAGTTAATGGCCCACCAGCATAAAAAAGGAGAAAGCTCTTCCGCTTAGGTCTTGACGTTATAGGTGGAGCTACACCAGCAAATCCACCAAGATAATTCCCAAATACATTCTTTTCTATGGTTAATCTTCCAGTTGAATTAGATAGTGAGATTGGCCCAATAGAGAGAAATAGAAATTTCCATTTGTTGTGATAACCCATCACTATGTGGCCTAATTCATGGAGAAAAAGGCTAATATAATAGATAATTAGACCGCACCATAGTAGAATAATGATTTTACTATAATACGGAAGTAATAATAGAATCATAATGGAAATTACAAAAAGAGTACCGATTGTTACAAGATAGTTTGTAAATGGAGATCGCTTCATTAACTCACCCTTATCATGAAGTGTGACTCGTTAGACTCTCAAACACAATCGCTTCTACGAATTGGGAGATGGCGGGAGGGACAGGGAACCTGTCCCGCCGTCTCACTCTCAATCAGGGACACTTTACCTGTCCCCCTGTCCCACTTTGTATAGTGTCTTTCCTTCTTTAATGGTTTGGGTGACGGTGATGTCTTTGATGGACATTGGATTTACTTTTAATGGGTTCTGGTTTAGGATAACTAGGTCCGCTAGTTTCCCTTCTTCGAGAGTACCTTTCAACCCTTCTTCCTTGTACATATAAGCTGCGTTAATGGTGACGGCTTTTAAGGCTTCATATACAGTAACCCGCTCACTCTCACCAATAATTGCACCTGTTCGACTCACTCGATTGACTGCACTCCAAATGGTTTGTAGCATGTTGGGCTTAACTACCGGAGCGTCTTGGTGAAAATTCACGACCAATCCCTTGTCGAAAGCTGTTCTAGCGGGACTTATGCGTTCACCACGTTCTTTACCTAAATTCTTGACATGAACATCTCCCCAGTAGTACGTATGGTCTACAAAAATCGACGGAATCATAGAGAGTTCAGCCATTCGGTCAAGTTGGTCTTCTCTTGTGGTCTGACAATGGATCATGACAGGTCGTAAATCTTCTGTCACACCAGTATCCACCACAGCTTTTTCATAACTATTCAACAACTGATCTGCTGCTCGATCTCCGTTACAATGGGTAAGCAATTGCATGCCATCTTTCACCGCTTCTAATGCCTGACCTTCCACTACCTCATCCTTGTACCATGCAATGCCGCAGTAAGAATCCTCCCCTTCATAGGGTTCTGAGAGCCAAGCTGTTTTCCCTTGGGGAGTCCCATCTAGAAAGGTTTTGTATCCCCCAATTTTATAACGATTGTGGTACTGATTTACATACTCCTTGTTCTCTTTGACAAGCTCTCTAGAATTGTCATCCATTAAGGGATAGGCCACAACATCCACTTCTAATTCCCCCGCTGAAGCCAAGGCTTTTCCAAGCTGAATCGTATCTTTAGTCGAAGCCCCATCTTGCACGGTCGTAATTCCATTTCGTATGTAAAGGTGTTGACCATCTTCAAATGTGGACATGGCGATTTGCCCCATGTTATTACCATTTGTCAAAGCTTGTTGCATCACCATCATGTTCGTTTCTTCCAAATACCCATTTGGCTCCATGCTACCTTCCACTCGACCAATCGTTCCGCCTTCTAGTTCTTCTGTAGAGGCACCAATCCCCGCAATGTCTAATGCCGCTTGATTCGCACACCCCATATGAGCAGAAGCATGCATAACGAAAATTGGGTTGCTAGAAACGCGGTCCAACACCTCTTTGGTAGGATGAAGCCCTTCTTTCATTACAGTAGGATCATACCCAAACCCAATGACTGTGTCATCGGTACTCAAGCTATTCTCCTTAATATAAGCTTGGAGGGTTTCCACAACATTCTCGAAACTCTCGCACTCACTTAAATCTGCCATTTGTGAAACCGGTCCAACATAGAATGCGTGACTATGAGGGTCAATGAATGAAGGCATTAACGTCTGACCCTCTAGATTCACATATTCAACCGGACCGTCCACCACATCATTGATTGAATCTAGACTTCCCCTCTTACGGATCACTCCACCTTCAACCAATAGGGCTTCCACATACATGTCTTCCCCTTCCATTGTAAGAATACTTCCACCATAATACACCGTCTGCATACATACTCTCTCCTTCACAACATTGCATTTCATCTAGTTAGAAAACATGCTAGAAATTACTAGATAAAGAGAGTACCATATCATTCTGATACATTAAAAGAGACTAAAGCGGGACAGGGGGACAGGTAATCTGTCCCACATGAACCCAATAAAGGGACAGATTACCTGTCCCTCCGTCCCACTACTGCTTATCCAGGTTCCATTTGAAGACTTTGACGGATGCTAGGTAAACTATGATTGTACAGCCGATGATTACAGCGATACTGGTGAATAAGGAGTATTCCCCTCTGAGCTCTGGGAAGAACAATTGCCGCATAGCATCCCCTAAGTAGGTAAATGGAATGAACATGGCTATTGTCTTCATGAACTCAGGAAATAACGTGAAGGGGAGTAACACACCACTCAACATAAGAAGCGGTGCACTTATCCCAGCGAGCACGCCACTTGTGACTTCACTCGATTTAAAGATCGAACCAAACAAAAAGCCTAGCGTAAGCATGAATCCCACTCCAACGATCGACAACAGTACGATTGGAACGATGTTACTGAACGTAATGAATCCAAAGATTAAACCCAATAACATAAAGAGGCCAATTTGAATCATGGCTAGTATGAAGCGAATGCTAATTTGTGCAAAGATAAATGTGGTTTTATCTAAAGGGCTAAGCTCAAACATCCTCAAAATCCCCTTTTGCCTCATTTCAACAATCGGGCTGGATGTACCTAATAAGCCAATTGACATCAAAGCGAAGATCAGTAACCCAGGAAACATAAACTCAAAGAAACTTAACCCCATCGCCTCAGAAGGTGGTACCATTTGCCCCATTAGTCCAAAGAACAAAAGGAACAGCAAAGGGAAAAACAGAATAAAAAACAGGAGCTTTGGTTCTCTTACTATTTCGTATAAACCTGCTTTTGTGAGTTGATTATACCCTTTAAAGAGGTGCTTCTTTTGTCTATTAGACTCTTCAAGATTAGCATCAGGGCTCGTTTTAATTTCCATTCATTAGTCAACTCCCCTTCTCAGGTAAGAACCCGTCAAGTTAATGAATGCTGACTCTAGAGATCGCTTAATTGGATCTGAGTGATCATAAATAATGGTATCTGGCGTATCACAGACAACGAATACTCCCTCGTGCAGGATGGCAATTCGATTGCAAAGCTGACTCGCCTCTTCCATATTATGAGTGGTCACTAGGATAGTTTTCCCATCTTCTCTTAACTTCTCTAGGTTATCCCATATGAGCCATCGAATCTGTGGGTCTAAACCCGCTGTCGGTTCATCCAACACCAATATTGATGGATTTCCTACTAGAGACAAGGCTATTAACAACCGTTGACGCTGCCCGACTGACAAATCCTTTACATACTTAGTCGAAATCTCATCCAGATTATACTCACGTAAGAGTCGCGGTACATCCGTTGGTTCCTCATAAAAGCTAGCAAACAACTCCAGGATTTCGTATACCTTTTGCCGTTGCATCAAGGCTGCTTCTTGTGGTTGGACACCAATCTTGTTTGTAAGCATTTTACGATTCTTACGAGCATCCACTCCTAAAATCTTGACCCCTGTAGCTTCGTAACTTCTTAGACCCATGATACTTTCCAAAAATGTAGTCTTTCCAACACCATTTCTCCCCAATATCCCGAAGATTTCTCCATGCTTCAGGTGAAGAGTAACATTATCTAGTACTTTATGGTCTCCGTAACTTTTAGATAACCCGTGCACAGTCAGCACGTCTCCCTCAACTGCACTACTCATCCTTTCACCCCCACCCTGTGTTTCAATTCTTCGACCTTAACCAAAAGTACCGCCCAAAAAAGATTCTTCTATTATCCGCACAATATAGGAAATTAGACCAACTGAACCTATGCCACTACCACTTCCTTCGAAACCCAATATTTACTATAGTTATACAAAACCCAATTAATTCCTCCTAATCTTTGATCAACACTTATATAATTGGATAATTTATACAAAGGAGAACAACACTCCTCAAAAGTTTCAGCACATGCTTTGTCCTGGCCTTCTAAGCCTCTAACTTCTCCTCTCACGCCTTCCTATTTAAACCGACTAAACAGACTGAAACAACATCATCTCCCCCTGAGGTGTTATACTCCTAATAGACAACTAACCGAAATCACAATAAAATCCATAGGTAAAAGGAGCTGCTCATTAAAATGACACTAGCAAAGAAGATTAGTATGGGTGCGGTCATTGGCTTCATTGGCCTAGTAGCTCTATTAATTGTGATTTATTTCATACTTGGTAGGTCATACTTAGTCATTGAGGAGAATCCAGAACAATCGGAAGCCATCATTGTACTTAGCGGGGCTGATGGCCGCTTAGAACATGCCGTTGAATTATATGCCGAGATGGGTGCTGAAGCTATGATTCTGTCAAATTCAACTGAAAACGCCACA
Organism: Pontibacillus halophilus JSM 076056 = DSM 19796; assembly: GCF_000425205.1. GTDB lineage: Bacteria > Bacillota > Bacilli > Bacillales > BH030062 > Pontibacillus_A > Pontibacillus_A halophilus. Next base: position 358,738 of record NZ_AULI01000002.1, read on the forward strand.
ACGAAAGAAGAAGCGCTACAACTAGGCATTCCAAGCGACATCATCATTGAAGAACCAGAGGCCACAAGCACATACACAAATGCCACCCTCACTAAGAAGATCATGCAGGATAAAGGCTATTCTTCTGCTATCGTCGTTACAAGCGACTACCACTCACGTAGAACAAGGATGACATTCGAAGAAATCTTCAAAGACTCTGGAATCGATCTAACCTACGGAGTCGCCCCCTCTGACTTCTCACCAGAAGGCGACGCCACAGAACTCGACACCCGAATCTCCACATCCGAATACGTCAAACTAACAGGATACTGGCTAAGACTATTCATCTTCTAGTGGGACAGGGGGACAGGTTTTCTGTCCCACACACTGCCTTACCTCCTAACGAACAACTCCAACAACAAAACAGAGGGACAGTTTACCTGTCCCTCTGTCCCGCAAGTTCATAATTCCATGCGTCTCGACACATGTCTTCTATGTTTCGTTTAGCTTTCCAGTTTAATTGTTGTTCAGCTTTACTTACATCTGCATAGGCCACTGCGATATCTCCTGGTCGTCTTTCCGCAATCTCATAAGGGACTTTAACACCATTCGCTTGCTCGAAAGCTTGGATCAACTCTAGTACACTAGTACCTTTCCCCGTACCCAAATTGTACACATGATACCCCGTCTCGATATTCTGAAAAGCAGCTAAATGTCCCTCAGCCAAATCCATCACATGGATGTAGTCTCGCACACCCGTGCCATCAGTCGTAGGATAATCGTTTCCGAACACTTTAAGAGTATTCAATTCTTGTTTCGCAACTTTCGTAATGTACGGCATGATGTTGTTCGGTATTCCTTTTGGGTTCTCACCAATCACTCCACTTTCGTGTGAGCCAACTGGATTGAAATAACGCAAGATCCCAATTGCTAAATCTGGATTTGAAGCGCTAACATCTTGTAGAATCTTCTCGCACATCACTTTCGTTTCACCATATGGATTCGTAGCAGGCGATAAACTAATCGTTTCTTTAAACGGGATATCGTTCACACCATAGACAGTAGCAGATGAACTGAAAATAAAGCGACTAACTCCATATTTCTCACAAGCTTTCAACAAGGCCATCGTGCTTGTTAGGTTATTTATGTAATAATCTAATGGCTTCTGAACTGATTCTCCGACTGCTTTGTGCCCAGCAAAGTGGATAACGCCATCAATCATATGAGAGCTAAAGATACTGTCGATTTCTTTGGCGTTTGTCACATCAACTTCATATGAAACTACTCTCCGATTTGATAACATCTCAACATGCCTCAACGTCTCATGATTACTATTTACATAGTTATCTAGAACAATCACATTGTATCCTGCCTCTAACAATAGAACACAAGTATGAGAACCAATATAACCAGACCCTCCTGTCACCAACACATTCATCGCTTACATCTCCTTCTCTCTACACACCTAATTTACTTACATATCATCCTCAATAGATTTCACAATATTGCAACGATTAAACACGTATTGAACTAATCATAGTACAGAACTATAAACCGGGACAAGGGGACAGGCACATTGTCCCCCCTAAAGTAAACACGAGGGACAGTTTACCTGTCCCTCCGTCCCACAAACCCCCACTAGATATTTCCACTTGAATGAGTTATGATAGTGGTACAGATTGTATACAATAGTCATAAACAATTGTGAGGTAGATGGACTATGGTGAAGCGGAATGAAGAGTTAGCTTATGAGAAAGTGAAGCGCGCGATCATGCTGAAGCGTTTGAACCCTGGGCAACGTGTGACGGAGGAATGGATTAGTAAAGAGTTGAATATGAGCAGGACCCCTATTCGTGCTGCTTTTAAACGTTTAGAGAATGAAGGCTTCCTAATTTCAAAGCCACATAGAGGGGCATTTGTGTATGACCCAACAGATAAAGAGATTGAAGATGTATTTAAATTACGGGTGGTAATCGAGAAATACGCAGCTACTGAGGCTCTTGAACTGGTGACTGATGAGGACATTCAGTATATGGAGGAGTTGCTACAGAAAGAACGGACCGCGTATGAAGAGAAGAACTATGAAGATTTCCTCGAAATCAACAGGCAATTTCATACCTATCCTGCAGAGATGACATCGAACGTGTTCCTATTGAAAGATGTAGAGAGGCTCCACCAATGGTCGGATTGTTACTTAATCTTAAAGGATGAATTCTACACTACGCCTTTAGAAGAGGTGAAATCGTTACCGGAGCACAGAGAGATTGTGGATGCCTTTATAGCAAGGGATTCCACTAGATTGGAAAATGCTATTCAAGCTCACTTGATGTCCACCTTGCACGATCTCGCCAACCGAACCTCCATCTTCAACTAATCGCTCACGCTATCTAAATGAAAGAGAGGCACTCATTCGGGAGTGCCTCTCTTCTCTATGACCTAAGCACAACTCTACAGTCTTACAGCATAATCATGCTTCATAATGTTCCCTAACACGAGTCATTTGTCGCGCATAAGCCCCTCTGTTCATCCGAATAAAGAAGTAGGCTCCGAGCATCGTCCATGCTGCAATCATCAGCCACTCATACGGCCATACAAGCGCAGCAGACATGCCTGGCATGTACAAAACTATAAAGCCAAGGCTTAGTAGAAGCGCTAAATAGCCAAATACTGGTGTCTTCCCTGCCCGAAATGGACGTTCAAGGGTAGGTTCTCTTTTTCTTAGGACAATAAACGATAATGCGACAAGAAAGTAAGCGGATACAATTCCAAGCCCACCTGCGTTCACAATCCAGACTAACGCGGATCTACCGAGCAACGGTGCAAGCATGGAGAGTGATCCGATGAATAGGATTGCATTTGATGGCGTCTTATGCTTCGGATGTAATGTGCCGAACCACTCTGGCAACATACCAGATTGGGCCATTGCGTAAAGGACGCGACTTCCTCCAATGATAAATGAGTTCCAGCTCGTTATAATCCCTGCCACCCCTCCAATAATCAGGATGTTCCCAAATAGATCTGAACCAAATAAGTTGGCCATCGCATCTGCCGTCGCCAATTCGGAAGTGGCCAGTTGGCTCGAGCTCAATCCTAGGGACACACCGAACGTAACCGCAATGTAAAATACAATCGCACCTACCACAGATAGGATAAGAAACCGCCCAATCTTTCTTGGAGGAACATTTGCTTCTTCCGCAACTTGAGGAATGACATCAAATCCTACAAATAGGAAGGGTACCATAACGAGGACCGTCATGATTCCACCGGCTCCCCCACTAAATCCATGTGCAAGATTCTTCGTATCTCCGAACATACCAGCCCCAAAGATAAGCATCATTCCAACTCCAACAATCATTAGAGTAAACACAGTCTGCATCACAGCTGCTTGCTTCACGCCAAAATAGTTGATGATTGTAATGATGAGTGCCCCGACCGAACCGATGAGCACCCAATTTAAATGAACATCCCAACCTGCGACTGTCCATAAGTACCCGGCTTGGTAATCTGGCAGCAGGTAATCAATGACGGTTGGTAGTGCTACCGCTTCAAACGTCACAACCGATATGTATCCAAGCGTTATGGCCCAGGAAGCAATGAACGATGCTTTATAACCGAGTGCCCGATGCACATATTCATGCTCCCCTCCTACTTTCGGCATAGCGGAAGACAATTCCGCATAGTTAAGCCCGACGCAAATGACAAGAAATCCTCCAATGATAAATGCAACGACCGCACCCATGGCACCGGCAGAGGCAATCCAAGAACCAGACAATACCACCCAGCCCCATCCAAGCATGGCCCCCAATGCTAAGACCAACAAATCGAAGGAAGACAAAATTTTATTTAGCTTATTTTCTCCCATGGTTCGCTCCTCTCTATGGCTATATCTGAATATTCAGTTATTTGTACTTACATCTCTCCCACTCCAACAGACCAATTCAATATAGTCGCATTGTCTACCCATACAGCCGAACGACTGGGACAGTTTACCTGTCCCCCTGTCCCACGGTTAGAAGAAGAAGGTGTGTGCGAGCCATGCGATGATGGGCAGTGTGATGATGGTTCGTTGTAGAAAGATGATGATGAGGTCTAGGAAGGTGACTGGAATTTTGGATTTCATTAGTAGAACGCCAACTTCGGACATGTAGATGAGCTGGGTCATGGAGACTGCGGCGATGACAAAGCGTGAGAGTTCGTTTTCAATTCCACTTCCAATTACGGCTGGTAGGAACATATCCGCGAAGCCAACAAGCATGGCTGGGGCAGCTTCTGCTGCGGCTGGAATTTGTAGCAGGTTCAACAACCCGACGATCGGATAGGAAAGGTACGTAAAGAATGGAGTAAATTCTGCAATCACCAACGCAATCGTTCCTAGCGCCATTACTAAAGGCAGCAAGCCGAACCAGATATCGAGCACATTTTTCAAGCCTTTTACGGCTACACTTCCATAGCTCGGTACGCTTTCCGCTTTCTCGACTGCCTTCTGTACACCCCATTTGAAGTTAGAGGTATGTTCCGGGACCGCTTCACTGATTTGCTTGCCTACTGGCTCGTAGTACTCATCTTTCTTCAGAGAGAGTGGGGGAATACGCGGACAAATGACGGCTGCCACAAGTCCTCCGATGATGACTGCCGAGTAGAATTGGACGAACATGTCCTCAAGACCAATAAAGGTGATCACAACGAGGCTAAATGCAACGGAAGCGACAGAGAACGTGGTTGAAATGACGGCTGCTTCACGCTTCGTATAGAATCCTTCTTCGTACTGCCGCGTTGTAATTAAGACACCTACCGTGCCACTTCCCATCCAGGAAGCGAACGCATCAATCGATGAACGGCCAGGTAACTTGAATAACGGCTTCATCACTTTACGGAAAATAGAGCCGATAAACTCCATCAATCCGAACTCTAAAATGAGCGGCATCAACAGCCCGGCGAATAAGAACCACGTAGTCAACACCGGGATGAGCGAGTACAACACGGTACCGCCAGTTGAACCTCCGTAAATCCATTCTGGACCAAATTCAAAGAGTGTAAGAACAGCAAAGATTGCGCCTAATGAACGGACAGCCATCCAAAAGGAGTTGATGATAAATAACGAAGAGAAGAACGATGACCGCATTACCCACTTTGGCTTTACAACTTGTGCGTAAATTACTCCTAATACGGACAACACCATAACACACGTCATAAATATGTGAAGATAGCCATCAAAGACACCTTGAAAGAACTCCGCCAATACGCCAATGCCAATGGTCACTTTCCCCTTATAATAAATGGGTGCTAAGAATAACATAGCACCCATTAAAGAAGGGAGGATGAACTTTAAATACGCTTTACGAGAATATCCATCCACATAGGGTTGAACTTCTGATTTCGTCGCAACTTCGGTTGAATTTGATTGCACAAGCATTCCTCCTTCTTCATTCATTCTCTTTAAAGATAGACTTTGTTCTGAGCTCGCTTCTTCATCGCCACCAGACTGACCATTTCAAAGCCAACTGCAGAGGCAAGGCCTGCGGTGGTATCACCGGAATCATACTCTGGAAGCACCTCAACTAAATCAAATCCGACTAGATTCAATCCATGTAATCCCCGAACGAACTCGAGCGCCTCATAGCTAGTCGGACCTGCAACTTCAGGCGTTCCGGTTCCTGGAGCGTAGGCCGGGTCAACGAAATCAATATCAAAGCTTACGAACACGGGATGGTCAGGACCAATCTTCTCATGAATGCGTTCTAGGATCTGCTCTCGTCCCAATTTCCGCACATCTCTCATCGTATACACTTCAAATCCAAGCTCCTCTGCATCACTTACGTCTTCAGGACCATAAAGTGGACCACGGAGGCCAACTTGAACCGAACGCTCCATATCTAACAATCCCTCTTCGGCCGCACGTCGGAATGGTGTACCGTGCATGTATTTCTCGCCGAAATAATTGTCCCACGTATCTCCATGTGAATCGAAATGAACAAATGCCATCTTCCCATATTGCTCATGGAATGCACGAAGATGTCCGAGTGAAATGGAATGATCCCCACCTAACAAGATTGGCGTGACTCCATTCTCAAGAAGTGGCTTCAACCCTTCCACGATATTGTCGTACGTACGATGCACATTGCCAGGAATCACATCAATATCTCCGTAATCAACCCCCGACACATGGTCAAAGATTGAAATGTCCTGGTCAGGATTATACGGCCGTAACAGAACTGATGCGTTTCGAATATGTTGGGGTCCTCCACGCTGTCCTGTTCGATTCGAAGCCGCCGTGTCGAAAGGAACACCAACGACAGCAAAATCCACGTCCTCTTCTGTCCGAACTGCCTCCAACCTCATAAATGTACGCATGCCGCAAAATCGCGGTGACAGTGATGAATCAATTGGTTTATACATGTGAATAACCCCTTTTCTTATTGATTACAGTCCTAACGACAAATACTTCGTCTCCAAGTACTCCTCAATCCCTTGTGGTCCCCCTTCACGACCCATACCGCTCTCTTTCATCCCTCCAAAAGGAGCCTGAGCCGCTGAAGGTGCGCCATCATTCAACCCGATAATCCCGTACTCGAGCTGTTCAGAAAGACGTACGGCTTTAGAAATGTCCTGCGTAAATAAATAAGCGGACAAGCCAAACGGTGTGTCATTCGCACGAGCAATCGCCTCTTCTTCGTCTTCAAAGGTTGCAATCGGCAAGACTGGACCAAACGTTTCTTCCGTCATACATAGCATGTCGTCCTCTGCCCCGCTCAAAATCGTGGGCTCGACGAAATAGCCTTGTGACGTATCATCAACGACCCCACCAACAACAAGCGATGCCCCATTCTCTACCGCATTGTCAATGTGGCGCTTAACTTTGTCGTACGCTCCTTCATCAATCAACGGTCCAATGTCCGTCTCTTGATCTAAACCATCTCCAACTCTCAACTCCGCTACGGCTTCCTTCAGTTTCGAAGTAAATGACTCCGCTATGGAATGATGCACATAGAACCGATTTGAACAAATGCACGTCTGCCCAGCATTTCGAAACTTCGATGCTATGGCTCCTGCTACCGCTTTGTCTAAATCCGCATCAGATAGGACGATGAAAGGCGCTTGTCCTCCTAGTTCAAGAGAGATTCGCTTCATCGTATCCGCTGATTTCTTCATTAACAGTTTTCCAACTTCCGTCGAACCTGTGAAAGAAAGCTTGCGAACTCGTTCGTCCCCTAACAAGGTATCTCCAATCCTCTCCGCATCACCCGTAACAATATTGATGAGCCCAGCTGGCGCTCCTGCCTCATGGGCAAGTTCAACGAGACGAAGGGCAGTAAGTGGCGTTTCTTCGGCTGGCTTGATTACGACGGAACACCCTGCCGCAATTGCTGGTGCCACTTTTCTCGTGATCATGGCTGCAGGGAAATTCCAAGGCGTAATGGCCGCCACCACACCTACCGGCTGCTTCTGTACAAAGATTCGTTTACCCGGGCTTGATGCGGGAATCGTCTGGCCGTAAATACGCTTTGCTTCTTCAGCGAACCAAGAAATGTAGCTATTGGCGTAAGTAATCTCCCCCAACGCCTCCTTCAACGGCTTCCCTTGTTCCATAGTCATCAGTTCAGCCAACTCTTCTTTATGGATCTGGATTACTTGGAACCAGTTCATAAGAAATGCAGCGCGAGTATCCGCAGATTCCACTTTCCATTTCATGAATGCACGGTGTGCCGAATCGACTGCATCACGCAAATCCTCTTCACTCGCATTAGGGACCGTATCTATCACTCTTTGTGTAAAAGGGTTAATCACCTCAATTACGTTGTCCGCACCACGCTTTTCTCCATTGATTATTATCTCCATCCGAACACCTCCACCTACACATATTGAGGGGTACATACATGAATGGCTTGCTCTAGAATATCTAGCCCCTCTTCTAGTTCGTTATCCGTAATGACAAGCGGCATTAAGAATCGAATTACGTTTCCATACAATCCCGCACCAAGCACCAACAATCCCCGTTCTTGCGCATTCGCTAAAATGGCCTTCGTTAAATCCTTTGCTGGCGCCTTTTGTTCTCGATCCGATACAATCTCTACCGCAACCATTGCACCAAGTCCACGAATATCACCGATACACTCATATGTTGATGAAAGGTGCAGCAATCGCTCTCTCACACGCCCACCAATTGCATTCGCACGCTCATTAAGCTGCTCCTCTTCCATTACTTGAAGAACTGCTAACGCCGCTCGACATCCGAGCGGACTTCCACCATACGTTCCACCCAGTTCACCAGGTCCAGCTGCATCCATAATGTCCTGGCGACCAATGACACCGCTAATTGGCGTTCCAGCACCTAAAGATTTAGATACCGTGATCAAGTCCGGCACCACGTCATAATGTTCAATCCCGAAATACGCCCCAGTCCGACCGAATCCCGTCTGAATTTCATCCGCTACGAACAGGATGCCATGTTCTTCACAGAAAGCTTTGACGGCTTGAACGAAGCTTGGATCTGGGACAATAAATCCACCCTCCCCTTGAACAGGCTCCATCACAACCGCCGCGATTGTCTCTGGCGCTGCTTCCGTTAAGAAAAATTTCTTAAATTCTTCAATCATATAGTTGTTGTACGCCTCTTCTGACATTTCCATTGGACGTCGATATGGATAAGGAAACGGCGCTTGATAAACTTCCGGCGCAAATGGACCAAATCCAAATTTATAAGGCTTCACCTTGCTCGTCATCGTCATCGCCATTAACGTACGGCCATGGAATCCATTCGTAAACGTCACAATGCCTTGGCGACCTGTATATTTACGCGCCACTTTCACCGCATTCTCCACCGCCTCAGCGCCACTATTCTGAAGCAACACTTTCTTGTCAAAGTCCCCAGGGCTAAGAGCAGCCAATTTCTCAGCCAATTCTATGTAAGGCTCATACATCATGACGTTGAACCCTGTATGGATGTATTGCTCCACCTGCTCGTGTAACGCCGCTTTCACTTTAGGATGACAATGCCCCACGTTAATCGTTCCAATTGCCCCAGCAAAATCTATGAACGTATTCCCATCCACATCTTGAACACGAGCACCCTCCGCATGTTCTACAAATGTAGGAATCCCATAACTAACCGCATCCGGCACAATACGATGACGCCGCTCCAACAACTCCCCTGCCTTAGGCCCCGGTAAATTCGTTTGAACAGAAGCATACTTCGTCATAAGAATCTCTCCTTCTCCAATAAGAGTTCAATCCTAACCATATTATGAAAAACACATGCACGCACAAATTGTATACAATCCTAATATACAACTACTATATAACAAGAAACACCCTGTTTCAATAATATTCTGAATTTTATTGCGGGACAGGGGGACAGGTAAACTGTCCCTGCCCCCCAACAAAAAAAGAGGGACAGTTTACCTGTTGTGTAGTGCAAAATAGAAGTACAGAGATGTGCAACCTAAACGTACATAACTCTGCACTTCTTTTTTAGATAAAAAAAGCCTTGCCAGCCATCCAATATAACTCTACTGTAATTGGTGTCGAATCAAACACAGTGGAGGTCGAAAGGATTGCTAGCAATGACTAAGATTAATCATATCAAAACTATACGAAATCATGAAGACGTATCTATAAATGAAATTGCTCAAAGAGCTCAAGTGAATTGGCGTACCGCCAAGAAATATGCGGATGAAGAGCAGGTGCCACAAGAAAAACAGGTGATCAGAAAAGGAATGATGTATGAGGAACATTGGGGAGA